>DATCMA010000038.1:0-11514 GCA_036563645.1 Micromonospora sp. | reverse complement strand
GAAACGCCCGGACACATCCCGAACCCGGAAGCTAAGCCCTCCAGCGCCGATGGTACTGCACCCGCCAGGGTGTGGGAGAGTAGGACACCGCCGGACACCACACAAACCCCAACGGGGCCCCAACAAAACGGGGCCCCGTTTAGTTTGTAGTGAATGTCGCGGCGCGACACCATCGTCCGCACTCCGCGGACGATCTCAATTCCTGAATGAGCCATTAACCGGCGGTCGGCGGTGCTGAGAGACCGTATCCGACGCACATACCAGCGCCATTGCCACGCATCGACCTACCCTATTTTTCGGCCAATTCTTGACGTTTTATCGTCCGATTCCTCGCGCTATTCAGACCGGCGCGGGACGTCCGGGTGCGGGCCACCGGGAGCGCCGTTCCCGCCCGTGCCCGGCGTGCCCCGGCCCTTTCTCCACCCGACGATCCAGCCTATTGAACAGGCTCGTTCTCGCTTTGTAGGCTGCGCCGATGAGCATCGAGCGCAGCGTCGATCCCGAATATGTCGGATTTGACCCCGCGCGGCTGGCGCGCATCGACCGGCACTTCGCGCGCTACGTGGACGACGGCCGCCTTCCGGGCTGGCAGATCGTCGTGACGCGGCGCGGCGAGATCGCGCACGCCTCGACCTACGGCATGCGCAACCGCGAGGCGGGCCTGCCGGTGCGTCCCGACACGCTCTGGCGCATCTACTCGATGACGAAGCCCATCACCTCAGTCGCCGCGATGATCCTGTGGGAGGAGGGCGCTTTCGAGCTCACCGACGAGGTCAGCCGGTGGATCCCCGCCTTCCGGGATGTCCGGGTCTACGCCAAGGGCTCCGCGGCCAAGCCGTACACCGTCCCCGCGGTGGAGCCGATCCGGATCTGGCACCTCCTCACCCACACCGCCGGACTCACCTACGGCTTCATGCACACCTCCGTGGTGGACGCCCTCTACCGCGCGGCCGGGTACGAGCTGCTTCCGCCGCCCGGTGTGGACCTCGCCGGCGCGTGCGAGACCTGGGCGAAGCTGCCTCTGCTCTTCCAACCGGGGACGGCGTGGGGGTACTCCGTCGCCACCGACGTCCTCGGTCACCTCATCGAGCTCGTCGCCGAGCAGCCCCTCGACGAGTTCATCGCCGAACGGATCCTCGAGCCACTCGGGATGACCGACACCCGCTGGTGGGTGGACGAGAGCGACAGCCCACGCCTCGCCGAGCTCTATGGACCGGATCCGACGACGGGGAAAGCCGTACCTCTGCCTGATCTCGGCGCGCATGCCCTGCGGCGACCCGAGGTGCTCTCTGGCGGCGCCGGGTTGATTTCGACGGCGGCCGACTACCACCGCTTCACGCAGATGCTGCTCCGTGAAGGCGAGCTGGACGGGGTACGGATCCTCGGCAGCCGAACTGTTCGATTCATGACGCGGAACCACCTGCCGGGCGGCGCGGACCTCGCCCGCCTGTCGGTCGGCGGCTTCGCCGAGACCATCCTCGACGGGATTGGTTTCGGACTCGGGTTCGCGGTCGTCAACGATCCGATACCGAGCCGCCTGCCCAGCAGCGTCGGCGAGTACTTCTGGGGCGGTATGGCGAGCACCGCGTTCTGGGTCGATCCTCAAGAACAGATCACCGCGCTGTTCTTCACGCAGCTCGTCCCCTCCAGCACCTACCCCCTGCGATCGCAGTTGCGGCAGCTCGTCTACTCGGCACTGATCGATTGACGCTCCGCGGGCCGTCGTCGAGCCGCCTCGTCATACCTCCGGGGTCAGGCTCGAGGCCGGTACGTTGAGCAGCACCTGGTCGTCGACCACCGTGGAGATCTGATTCGCCTCCACGTACACGTCGCGGAGGAAGAGGGAGTTGGTGTCGACCTTCAGGTAGCCGAATCGCAGCATCCGCGCCGCGATATCCGGCGGCACCTCGGGCTCGTCGCCCGCCAAAGGATCGGGGATCCGCCCTTCGAGCGAACCGGTTCCCGTCGTCGGGCCTTGGGCGATCACCGCGTTGGGATCGCCGACCCGGACACGAATTACCGTCCCCACTTCATGTCCGGTGGAATCGATGACGCGCATTCCCGGCGTGATCTGCGCGATCGGGTCCGGGCTCGTGGGCGAGGAAGTCATGCTGCGGCGATTCCCGGGCCGGCTCGGGGTAAACGCCCTTTCCGCCCAATTACCTGCTTGTGAGATCATTTCCGGCCTTGATGGGCCCGTTGGTGGGCGGGCACGCTCGGACGCGGAGCGCTGGGCGGGTGGGGCGTGTGCGACGGCCTATTCGCCCGAGTGCCGCCCGGCGGCGACCGCGGCGTCAACGGTGGGCGAGATCTCCAGGACGCCGGCGAGGCCACTGACCTCGAGCACCCGCCGCACCGTCCGCGCTGGGGCGGCCAGCTGGAGCCGCCCGCCCGCGTCCCGGCAGTGCTCTCGGGCCCGGACGAAGAGCGACAGGCCCGCGGAGTCGCAGAACGAGACGTCGGCGAGGTCGAGGACGAGCCGGCAGGCGCCCTGGTCCAGGAGTTCCGACAGCCGCGTCTCCAGCATGGGAGCGGTCGCCACGTCGAGGTCGCCGGCGACCGACACGACTGTTACGTCGCCGCGCTGCTCGGTATGTACTGCTAAGGACATCGCGACCTCCCGTTAGCGGCTGCGCGTACCCCCGCGGCGACACCGAGGTGGGGAAGCCGCTCGGCGGGCGTCCAGACGGATCAGGAATGTGAGCAGGTCATGGGTGACGTCACCTCTCCCGACCCCGTCTCCGAGTATCGCCAGTGAGCTGCCACTGCGGGGCTGAGCATGACGGACGAGGGGGATTCCGGCCGGGTGCTGGTGGTCGAGGACGGCGCGGCCGCCCGCTATCCCCTGGCCGAGTGGCTCGGGCACGCGGGGTACGACGTGGTGCGGGTGGCCACCGGAGCCGAAGCCCTGGAGCAGCTCGACCAGACGCCGATCGACCTGGTGGTGCTCGACGTTCCGCCAGCCGACCGCGACGGCTCCGATCTGTGTGAGCGCATCAAGGCCGACCCTCGGTATGCGGCGCTGCCGGTGATCCACGTCGCCGCGCCCCGCTCGGGTCTTCTCGATCGGGCGCGGGGCGTCAACCACGGCGCGGACGTGTACTTGGCGGAGCCCATCGAGCAGGAAGAGCTGGTGGCCACCGCCCAGGCGGTGCTGCGGTACGCCCGTGCCCGCCGCCGCGCGGAGCTGCTCGCGACCCGGTTGGCGCAGCTCGCCGAGGCCACCATGGCGGTCAACTCCGCCGCGACCTTTGAGCAGATGCTGCGCACCGCGGCGGAGAGCGGGGCGGGGATCTTCGAAGCGCCGGTCGTCGTCGTGGCTGAGACTGCCGACGGTGAATCGCTGGCGGGGATCTGCGCGGGCGTGGGCTGCCCGGCGGAGGTGCAGACCTGGTCGGCTCCGAGCGGCGAGGTAGCGGTGGGGGCGACCGTCTTTGGTGCGCCACCCGCGGACTGGGGGTTGGGTGATCGTGTCGCGGGCGAGTCGGTCACGGTGGCGGCGGCTCGGTTGCGCACCGACCGTCCGCCGGTGTACGTGGCGGCGCCGGCCGTCGCGGTACGCAAAGGCGCGCCGGTGCTCATCCAGCTCGCTCAGGCGATCGCCGCCGCGGTGGAGACTCAGCGGTCGTACGACGAGGAGCACCGCATCGCGGTGACGCTTCAGCGGAGTCTGCTCCCGCACCGACTCCCGGAGGTACCGGGGTTCGACCTCGCGGTCCGGTATGAGCCGGCGAGTACGCAGACGGAGGTCGGGGGCGACTTCTACGAGATCGCGATGATTGACCGGCGGTTGTGGGTGGCGATCGGTGACGTGGCCGGGCATTCGTTGCACGCCGCCACCGTGATGGCCGAGCTGCGCCACGCGATTCGGGCGTACGCGGTCGAGGGGCACTCGCCGGGTGGGGTGCTGGCCCGGGCGGACAAGCTGCTGGACGCGCTGCTCCCGGGCGAGCTCGCCACGATTTGCTTGATGATGGTCGATCCGATGACTGGCTCGTGCCGGATGGCGAGCGCCGGCCACCTGCCGCCGCTGCTCGTGGCCGCGGACGGTGGGCGGTTCGTCGATCACCGGGCGCCGCTGCTCGGGGTGCGGGCAGGCCGTCCAGAGGATCGCGAGTTCGTCCTGCCGCCGGGAAGCACCCTGGTGCTCTACACGGATGGGCTGGTGGAGCGGCGCGGCGCGGACATCGATGACGGGCTACAGGCGCTCGCCGCGTGCGCGACCGAGGTGGACGACGACCTCGACCGCTATTGCGAGCGACTCGTCGTCGACCTCGTCGCACCGGAGATGCACGACGACATCGCGGTGGTGGCGCTGCGGCGGCGGTGACGGGCGCCGCAGGGTGGCGTCGGGCCAGGCGGCGCGGGGACCGCGGTGGGGTCAGCGGCGTCCGGAGCTGCGTCCTCCGCTGCCACCGCTCACCTTCACCCCGCCGCTGCCGGTGTTCCCTTTCCAGCTGGTGTTCCCTCTCCAGCCGCCGCTGGTGGTGGTCGACTTCCACCCCCTGCGGGTGGCGTCGTTGCCGCTGGACTTCTTCACCGTGGTTGAGTCGTCGGCGTCCTCTGCCTCAGCGCGATCATCATCGTCGTCGTCCAGGTCGGTGGTCGTGTTCTTTGCCGGCACGGGGGGTACGACCGCAGCCGATCTGGTCGGTGCTGGTGCGGTCTTACGGGCGGTCGGTATGCGGTGAGGGAGGGCGCATCCGGCCAGTGTCACCGTCAGGACAAGGGCGGTCAGCGCCGCGAACGCCGTGCGCGCCACAGTGGAATCACCCCGCTCACGAAACGACCGGAAGCAGGCGGGCCCAGGCGCACCGCGCCGAAGGTGATCTCCGGTGCGCGTGAGTCTCTGCTAGCGGCTCTCTGTCTGGCACAGGGAGAACATTCGCTGTTTCCGAGACGGTAAGGGACCCGCGCAACCAGTCGCTGAGGACGGTCTGCTGCCTGCTCTCCTGCCGCCCCGCGCGTCCGTGAGCAGCGGCACGAGCACGTGCGAATCTCCCGCTCTCTTACGTCCTCAATGGACGAGTGGCGCGGGCAATGACAGATGGCCGTCGTGGGCGGTCTGGTGGAGTTTCACGAAGCGCGGCGTGTCGACGCTCTCCAGGGCGGTTCGGCCCCACAGGAGCAGGGTGACCGCGGCGCTGGTGCAGCAGCAGAAGACGAGCGCCGCGACGATCGCGAGGATCACCGCGAGGCGCGTATTGCGGGCGGACGGGCGTGGCGCCGCACCGGGCGATAGGGGGCCGGGTGGGGCGCCGGGGTACGGCGGGGGAGTGGAGGGCGGTTGCGTGTGCGCGTACGGCGGGGGCACCGGGCCCGGCGAGCCGGTGCTGCTGAGCGGGGGCTCGACGGCGGGAGTCTCCGGTGTGGACCAGTCCGGGGGTCGCGGGGGCTCGGCGCCGGGCTGGTGGGGCCGGTTGGGCTCGCTGCCGGTGGAATCGGGCGTGGTCATCGCACTCCGTCGAGTCGCATGACGCTTCTGCCCGATATTAGGTTTTCGTTCCGTATGCTCGGCCGGCATCACCGCGGAATAGGACCGAGCGCGTGAGCCCGGCCGCCCCACGTCGGAGTGCAGGGCGGCCGGGCAGGCGCCCACTGTGGGCGATCAGGCGAGTCCGACTCGGTCGAGCGTCCAGGCGTTGATGAACGCCTCCTCACGCCACGCGTTGTACCGGCCGCTGGGACCGCCGTGCCCGGCCTCCATCTCGGTCTTGAGGAGGTAGTGCCCGTCCGGGGCGACCGCGCGTAGCCGCGCGATCCACTTCGCCGGCTCGTGGTACAGCACCCGCGTGTCGTTCAGGCTGGTCATCGCGAGGATCGGCGGGTACTTCTGCGCCGAGACGTTCTCGTACGGGCTGTACGACTTCATGTAGGTGTACACGTCGGGGTCCTCGAGCGGATTGCCCCACTCCTCCCACTCCGTCACCGTCAACGGCAGGGACGGGTTGAGGATCGTGTTGAGCGCGTCGACGAAGGGGACCTGGGCGATGATGCCGGCGAACGCGTCCGGGGCGAGGTTGGCGACCGCGCCCATGAGCAGACCGCCCGCCGACCCGCCCCGCGCGACCAGCTTGTCAGCCGACGTCCACCCCGACTGGACGAGGTGCCGGGCGACCGCGATGAAGTCCGTGAAGGTGTTCTTCTTGGCGAGGAGCTTGCCGCTCTCGTACCACCGGCGCCCCAGCTCGCCACCGCCGCGCACGTGCGCGATCGCGAAGATCATGCCCCGGTCCAGCAGGGAGAGGCGGGAGATGGAAAACCACGGGTCCGAACTGGACTCGTAGGAGCCGTACCCGTAGAGCAGGCACGGGGCGGAGCCGTCGCGGGGCGTGCCGCGGCGACACACCAGGGAGATCGGCACGCGGGTGCCGTCGTCGGCGATCGCCCATTCCCGGTGCTGCTCGTAGTTCTGGGGATCGAAGTCGCCCAGCACCGGGGTGCGCTTGCGCAGCGTCAGCTCCCGCGTGACGAGGTCGTAGTCGTAGATCGAGTCGGGAGTGACGAGCGAGCAGTAGCGCAGGCGGATCGTGGTGGTGTCGTACTCGGGGTTGCTGTCCAGGCTGACCGTGTAGATCGGCTCGGGGAATTCGATGTCGTACGGCTCCGTGCTACCGACGGTGAGGACCCGCAGCCCGGTCAGCCCGTCTTTGCGGAGCGAGACGACGACGTGGTGCGCGAACGCGTCCACCGCCTCAAGCCGCACCCCCGGGGTGTGCTCGATGAGCGGAATCCAGTCGCCGGGGTTGTCCGCCGAGGTGTAGGCGAGCGCGAAGTCCTCGGCGCCGTCGTTGTGCAGGATGAGGAAGCGGTGCCCGTGGTGCTCCACGGAGTACTCGACGCCGTGCCGCCGCTCCCGAATCAGCGTGGGCTCACCGGTCGGATTCTCCGCCGGGATCACCCACACCTCGCTCGTGATGGCGCTGGCTGTCCTGATGAAGATGAACTTCTCCGAGCGGCTGAGCTCGACACCCACCCAGAAGCGCTCGTCGGTCTCCTCGTAGACGAGGACATCCTCCTCCCGGGGCGCGCCCAAGCGGTGCCGCCACACCCGGTACGGCCGCCACGCGTCGTCCACTGTGACGTAGAACAGGAACGATCCGTCGGCGGACCAGGCGCTGCCGTAGAACGCGCCGGGTATCTCGTCGGCGAGCACGGTCCCGGTTTCGAGATCCTTCACCCGCAGCGTGAACCGCTCGTCGCCGACGACGTCCGTGGAGTACGCCAGCAGCCGACCATCCGGGCTGACGTCGAAGGTGCCGAGCGCGAAGAACTCGTGCCCCTCGGCGAGGGCGTTGCAGTCGAGCAGAATCTCCTCACCCGGCAGCGGCGCGCCGTCGGCGGGCAGCGGCGGCTCGGTTTCCCCGTCGTGGACGACGCGCCGGCAGTAGATCGGGTACTGCTGACCCTCCACGGTGCGGGTGTAGTACCAGTAGCCGCCCTTCCGGGTGGGGACCGAGAGGTCCGTCTCCTGTGTCCGGCGTTTGATCTCGGCGAAGAGCGTCTCGCGGAGGGGCGCGAGGTGCGCGGTCATCGCCTCCGCGTACTCGTTTTCCGCCTTGAGATACGCCAAGGTGTCCGGGTCGTCTTTGTTCGCCAGCCACGCGTACTCGTCGATGACGGTGTCGCCGTGGTGGGTTCGTTCGGTGGGCACCCGTTTGGCGATCGGTGGGGTCGGAGAGTTGTCGCTCGTCACCCCGGTCACGTTACCGGGTAACGAGCCGCGTCCCCACGCGTCGCGTCCGTCCCGCCTGTCCGGTACGTGGCTGACGAGCGGTCACCCGTGGGGAGCGGGCGGCGGCGGGTCAGGCCGCGCGGTCTGGTTGCGGCTCTTGGCGCCCGTCCTGACCGGACTCGTTCCGCAACACGAGGATCGCGATGTCGTCGCGGGGCGGATCGGGCGAGAAGCTGAGCGTCGTGGTGCGCAGCCGCGCGGCGATCACGTCAGCCGAGCAGCCGGCGAGCCGCGCCGCGGCGCGCCGCAGCCGCTCGAGCCCGAACAGCTCCCGGCCTCGCCGCCGCTCCGTCACGCCATCGGTGTAGAAGATCAGGGCGTCGCCGGGCTCCAGCAGCACCTGCTCCACGGGGGTGGAGACCTTGTCGAGCAGGCCGAGCGCGGTGCCCCCTGCCCCGACGAACTCGGCGGGCCCGGTCGCCCGCAGCAGCACGGGCCGCTCGTGCCCGGCGAGGTAGAGGTCGACGGCGAGTCGGCCGTGGGGGGCGCGCCGCACCGCCGCGAGGGCGAGCGTGCAGTAGTGCCCGCCACCTTGGTCGAGGAGGGTGCTGTTGAGCCGGGACAGCGTCTCCGGCAGCGGCTTGCTATCCCCGACGAGAACCCGGATCACGTTGCGGACCAAGCCGGTGACGGTGGCGGCCCGCACCCCCTTGCCGGAGACGTCCCCGATGACCACCAGCCACCGGCCGTCGGGAAGGGTGAGGACGTCGTAGAAGTCGCCGCCGACTTCGCCGGCGTCGCCGGTCGGGGCGTACTCCGCGGCGAACCCCATCCCCTTGACCACGGGCAGCACGGGCGGCAGCAGCGACTGCTGCAAGGTGTGCGCCACGCGCTGCCGTTCGTCGTGGATACGCGCGTTGTCGATGGCGAGGGCCGCCCGGCGCGCCACATCCTCCAGGACGGCGATCTCGTCGGGGTCGTGGCGGTTCCGGTGGGGACGGCCCACGGTGAGCGTGCCGAGCCGCTGCCCCCGCGCCACGAGGGGCATGGCCAGCCCTTCCAGGGGAGCGCCGATCGGCACCTGCGAGCCGGCGTCCGAGGCCTCCCGCAGCCGGGCGAGCACCGACTCCGGGCCGGACTCTTTGAGCAGCGCGTGGAGTTCCGGCAGCATCGACTCGTCGCTGTGGGTGACCGCGGCGAGCTCGAGGCGGCCCCACTCGTCGGCGGTGTGCACCGCGCACCACTGGCCCAAGCGCGGCACGACCAGCTGTGGGATGAGCGCCAGCGTGAGCGCGACGTCGAGGGATTGGGCGAGCAACTCGCTCGCCTCGGCGAGGAAGGTCAGCCAGGCTTGGCGCCGCAGGTCCATCCGGCGGAGCCGGTCGTTCTCGATGTGCAGCGAGAGCCGTTCGGCGACGAGCTCGGCCAGGGGTTCGGCGTACTCCGATGGGGCGACGTCGAGTTCCAGCTCGGCGGAGTACGGGTGATTCACCGAGAGCGGGACCCGCAACAGCTTGTCGTTGGGGCGGGGATGGCGGCCGTAGCGGGCGAGCACCTGCGGGCCGGTGCCGTCCCCGCGGTCGAGCCGGATCGCGCCACCCGCGGCCCCGACCAGCTCCGCGACTCGGGTGAGGAGTTTGCTGGCGAACTCGGTGAGGGGATCGTCGGCATACGGTTCGGGCGCCAGTTGGAGGAGCTCGGTGAGCGCGCGGGCGCTGGGCATGGAGGTGATCGGCGCCTTGGTCGGGGTGGCCGGGTCGGGGACCACCTTTTTCTCTGTCTGCGGTTTGGCGCGCGCTGAGGGGCGGTCGAGCCGGAACCACACTCCCTTGCCGGTCGGCAGGTGGGTGGTGCCCCACCGGCTGGCGAAGTGGTCGACGAGGAGCAGGCCGCGGCCGCGCTCCGCGACGTCGGTGGCGTCGGCGACGTCGGTCGATTTGGGAGCGGAGCGCGTGAACACCTGCTCGATTGGCCCGGCGGCGAAGTCGGTGACGGTCACGGTGAGGCCGTCGGGATCCACCATGACCTCGATGTCCAGCTCGGTGCCGGCGTGCACCACCGCGTTGGTGGACAGTTCGGTGGTGAGGAGCAGGGCCTCGTTGAGGAGCTCGTGCAGCCCCGCCTCGGTCAGGATCGAACGCACGATCGCCCGCGCTGTCGCCGGTGTACGCCGGTCAGCCGGGAGGCGTACGTGCCGGACGTGCTCGTGTGCGCCGCGTACCGGGTCGCGGCCGGCCTCGCCTGACACGTTGTGCATCCTCCACTGCCTAGGCCCAATGTTCCAACCCCGCACGCCGTGTCCGCTCTGCGCGCGCACGCTCGCGTCCGCACTGGTGAGGGGCAATGATGGGGAAGCCCAGTACCTGCGGAGAGCGAGGAGCGATGACCAGGGCGAACGAGGCTTCGGCTGCCGTGCGGACGGAATCGGACGCGGCGCTGCTCCGCGAGCTTACCGAGGCGCTGCGGCGGGTCCGGCGAGGCGACCTCAAGGTGCGATTGCCGCGCTGGTCGGGGCTCGCGGGGGAGCTGGCCGACGCCTTCAACGACGTCGTGTCGCTCCAGGAGCGACAGCTCCAGGACCTGCGCCGCATCAGCCGCATCGTCGGCCGCGAGGGTCGACTCACCGAGCGTCTCGACGAGGAGGGGTACGACGGCGCGTGGGCTGAGGGGCAGAAGGCGATCAACAGTCTCATTGACGACCTCGCTCGCCCGACGACGGAGATCGCTCGAGTCATCGCGGCGGTGGCGGAGGGTGATCTCTCCCAGCATATGGCGCTGGAGATCGACGGTCGGCCGCTGCGGGGAGAGTTCCTGCAGATCGGGCGGACGGTGAACACGATGGTCGACCAGCTGTCGTCGTTCGCCGACGAAGTCATTCGGGTCGCGCGGGAGGTGGGCACCGAGGGCAAGCTCGGTGGCCAGGCCGACGTACGGGGGGTGTCGGGCACGTGGCGCGACCTGACCGACGCGGTGAACACGATGGCGTCGAACCTCACCCACCAGGTGCGGTCGATCTCTCACGTGGCCACCGCGGTCGCGCGAGGGGATCTCTCACAGAAGATCACCGTGTCGGCGAAGGGCGAGGTGGCGGAGCTCGCCGACACCATGAACATGCTCACCGACACCCTCCGGCTGTTCGCCACCGAGGTCATTCGGGTGGCCCGAGAGGTGGGCACCGAGGGGAAGCTGGGCGGTCAGGCGGTGGTGCCGGGCGTGGCCGGCACGTGGAAGGACTTGACGGACAACGTCAATTCGATGGCGTCGAACCTGACCGCCCAGGTGCGCAATATCGCGCAGGTGTCGACGGCGGTGGCCCGCGGTGACCTGTCGCAGAAGATCACGGTGGCGGCGCAAGGCGAGATTCTTGAGCTCAAGAACACCGTCAACACGATGGTGGATCAGCTCTCGGCCTTCGCCGACGAGGTCATTCGCGTGGCGCGGGAGGTCGGCGTCGAAGGGAAGCTGGGCGGCCAGGCCCAGGTCCGCGGCCTGTCGGGCACCTGGCGCGATCTGACCGAGAACGTCAACCGGCTCGCCGGCAACCTCACCTCGCAGGTGCGCAACATCGCCTCGGTGACGACCGCGGTCGCCAAGGGCGATCTGTCGCAGAAGATCACTGTCGATGCGCAGGGGGAGATTCTTGAGCTGAAGAACACCGTGAACACGATGGTGGATCAGCTGTCGGCGTTCGCGGCTGAGGTGACGCGGGTTGCGCGGGAGGTGGGTACTGAGGGGAAGTTGGGTGGTCAGGCGGTGGTGCCGGGTGTGGCCGGCATCTGGCGGGATTTGACGGACAACGTCAATTCGATGGCGTCGAACCTGACCGCCCAGGTGCGCAA
>DATCMA010000035.1:0-10926 GCA_036563645.1 Micromonospora sp. | reverse complement strand
ACGATCGCCGACATCGCGCGTCGCGCGGGCGTGTCGAAAGGCGCCGTCTCCTACGCCCTCAACGGACAGCCTGGCGTGTCCGAAGCGACCCGCCAGCGCATCCTCGCCATCGCCCGCGAGCTCGGCTTCACCCGCAACAGCGCCGCCCGCGCCCTGTCCAGCGCCACCGCCAACGTGGTCGGCCTGACCCTCTGTCGGCCGGCGCGCATCCTGGGCGTCGAACCGTTCTTCATGGCGCTGATCAGCGGCGTCGAGGCGGAGCTCTCCGCACGCTCGTACGCCCTGCTCCTCCACGTCGTTGCCGACCCCGAGGAGGAAATCGCCGTCCATCGCCGCTGGTGGGGGGAGCGCCGGGTAGACGGCGTCCTCCTCTGCGACGTGCGCGTCCAGGATCGGCGCGTGCCCGTGCTGGAAGAGCTGGACCTCCCCGCTGTCGTCATCGGCGGGCCCGGGCACACCGGCCGGCTAGCCAACGTCTGGTCCGACGACGCGGCCGCCGTGACCCGGACCGTGGAGTACCTCTACGCCCTCGGGCACCGCCGCATCGCCCGGGTCGCCGGCCTCCCCGAGCTGCTGCACACCGAGATCCGCACCCGCGCCTTCACGGCAGCCTGCCAGCGGCTCGGGCTCGCCGAAGCGGTCACCGTCACCTCGGACTACACCGGCGAGGAGGGCGCGCGCGCCACCCGGCACCTGCTCACCTCCCCCACCCGCCCCACCGCGTTGATCTACGACAACGACGTCATGGCGATCGCCGGGCTGGCGGTCGCGCAGGAGATGGGGTTGGCGGTCCCCGGGGATCTCTCGATCGTCGCGTGGGACGACTCCCCCCTCTGCCAGCTCGTGCACCCGCCCTTGACCGCCCTCAGCCGCGACATCCCCGCCTACGGCGCCCACGCGGCCCGACGGCTCCTGGAGATCATCGCCGGCCACCCCAGTGGCTCCTGGCAAGACGAGACCGCCCAGCTCACGCTCCGCGCCAGCACCGGCCCGCCGCGCTGATCGCGTCGGGTGGGCCGCCATCGCGAGATGGGCGGCGACGGCCCGAGCCCGGGTCGGTACGATCGGGGCGTTCGCGACTGGCGCAGCGAGGTGGAACAGACCACCGGGGAGCGACCGCAGACCGTGCGCCGCGCGCCTGGGTGGACGGTCGACGAGGGCCGCGTCTGCCCGCGAAACGGGTAGACGTCGACATGCCAGGAGGACGCTCGTGCACGTACCGCCGATCCCCAGCCTGACCGCTGTTGACCCCGAGCTGGCTAGCTTGATCGAGCAGGAGGCGCGTCGGCAGCACGACAAGCTCCGAATGATCGCCTCCGAGAACTACGTCTCGACCGCCGTACTCGAGGCCAGCGGGACGGTCCTGACGAACAAGTACTCCGAGGGGTACGTCGGTAAGCGTTACTACGAGGGCCAGCAGTTCATTGACCCCATCGAGTCGCTCGCGATTGAGCGGGCGCGGGCACTGTTCGGCGTCGATCACGCCAACGTGCAGCCGTACTCGGGTTCTCCCGCGAATCTCGCCGTCTACCTCGCCTTCCTGTCCCCGGGCGACACCGTGATGGGGATGTCCCTGCCGATGGGTGGGCACCTCACCCACGGCTGGTCCGTCTCCGTGACCGGTAAGTGGTTCCGATCCGTGCGCTACGGGGTCTCGAAGGAGACCGGCCGGATCGACCTCGATGAGGTGCGCGACATCGCGCTGCGGGAACGCCCGAAGGTGATCTTCTGCGGCGGCACCGCGGTGCCCCGCACGATCGACTTCCCTGGTTTCGCGGAGATCGCCAAGGAAGTCGGGGCGATTCTCGTCGCGGACATCGCGCACATCGCCGGGCTGGTCGCCGGCGGAGCCCACCCGTCCCCCGTCGGCTACGCGGACGTGATCACGACGACCACCCACAAGACGCTCCGCGGCCCGCGCGGCGCGATGATCATGAGCACCGCGCAGTACGCGAGCGCGATCGACAAGGCGGTCTTCCCGGGCCTGCAGGGCGGACCGCACAACCACACCACCGCCGCGATCGCCGTGGCGCTGAAGGAGGCGTCGACGCCCGAGTTCCGCCGCTACGCCCACCAGGTGGTCGCCAACGCCAAGGCGCTCGCCGCAGCCCTGATCGAACGCGGTTTTGACCTCTGCTCCGGCGGCACCGACAACCACCTCATCCTCGTGGACCTCACCAACAAGGGCATCGGCGGCAAGCCGGCCGCGCAGGCGTTGGACCGGGCCGGGATCGAGCTCAACTACAACACCGTGCCCTACGACACCCGTAAGCCGTTCGACCCCTCCGGGATCCGGCTGGGCACCGCGGCGATCACCACCCGGGGCCTCACCGAGGAGCACATGCCGCAGATCGCCGCCTGGATGGACGAGGCGATCACCGCGGCGATCAAGGACGACGAGGCCACCCTGACCCGCATCGCCGGCGAGGTGTCCGACCTGCTGTCGGCGTACCCGATCCCGGGCTACTCGGCCCAGCCCGCCGCGGGCGCGTAGACGCGAAGACCGCCTGAGACACGCGTTCCCCCGGCGACGCGATAGCCGCCTCGCCGGGGGAACGACGCACCGCAGGCGAAACCGAAGGATACGGCATGCGGGTCACACTGAGGGGGTGTGAAACTCGGCGAGGAACGCTTCGATGCGCTCAGCCGGCGCCGGACGGATCAACGCGAAGCCTTGGGCGTAGCGGCAGCCCGCCTCCCGCGCCTGCTCGACCTGCCCCGTCGACTCCAGCCCTTCCGCGAAGATCTCCAGCCCGAGCCGCCGACCGAGACTGACCACCACGTCGATCAGCGGTCGGGTCGGGTTCCGGCGGTCACCCGGCTCGGTGACGAGCGCCCGGTCGATCTTGAGGATGTCGACGGGGAGGCGCCGAAGCTGCGCCAGCGACGCCTGCCCGGCGCCGAAGTCGTCGAGCGCCGTGCGGACCCCGAGGGCCCGGAGGCCGGCGAGCTGCGTGACCACCGCCGGGATATCGGCGGCGACCCGCGACTCGGCGATCTCGACGACGAAGCGCTCGGGGGCCACGCGGTGGGCGGCGAGCGTCGCCGCCACCCGGGAGACGAAATCGGGCGCGGCCAGCTCGCGGTGGGAGACGTTGACCGCCATCCACAGGTCTTTGCCGAGCTGGGACCATGCGGCGAGCTGGCGACAGGCCCGTTGCCGCACCCACTGGCCGATCTCATCGATGAGCCCGAGGTCCTCCGCGACGGGGAGGATCTCGTTGGGGAGCACGGTGCCGAGCATCGGGCTCCGCCACCGCAGGAACGCCTCGACCCCGACTGGCCGCCCGTCGTCCAACCCGAGCACCGGCTGGTAGACCAGGTCAAGCTCACCTCGCTCAATCGCCCCCGGAAGCTCGCGCTCCAAGTCCATTCGGCGCACGAGCTGCTCTTCGAGGTACGTGTCGTACCACTCGACCCGGTTACGGCCGAGCTGCTTCGCCCGCCGCCGCGCCAGATCGGCGCGGCGCAGGACGTCGTCAACGCTGTCCCCGCCGGAGACCTCCGCGAGCCCGATGCTCACCGTCAAGTGCACGGTGGCGCCCGGCAGGTGGTAGGGCTCGATCAACGCGGTCAACACGCGCGTCGCCAACGCGTACGCCATCACCGGCTTCTCGACGGTGACCACGGCGAATTCGTCGCCGGCGAGCCGGGCCGCCACGTCATCCTCGCCGATCGTGGCGCGCAAACGGTGGGCCACCTCGATGAGGACGGCGTCGCCCACCTCCCGGCCACGGACCTCGTTGATGCCCGCCATGCCGTGTAGGTCGATGACGAGCAGCGCGCCCCCGTGCCCGGGCATGGATCGCTGGGTGACGATCGTGCGCATGAGCTCCCGGCGGTTGGCGAGCCCGGTGAGCTGGTCGGTGAAGGCGAGCTGGTGCAAGGTCCGCTCCAGGCGACGCCGCTCGCCGACGTCGCGCATGTGGATCACCAGCGCCCCGACCTCCGGCACGTCGCGCTGGTCGCTGATCGTGGACTCGGTGTCGCGCCAGTTCCCATTGCCGTCGCGCAGCCGCGCCGCGACGAGCTGCGTGCGCCCGTCCTCGATCGGCTCCCGGCGAGCGAGCATGGCGGTGAGCGACGCGGTCACGTCGGGCGCGTCGTCGGGGTGCATGAGCTCGGCGAAGGAGCGCCCGATGACGTCGGCGTCGGACAGCCCGAACAGCCGCGCCGCCGCGGGAGACTGCCACCGGACGATGAGATCCTCGCCGACGATCATCGTGACGTCGCTGGCGCCGGCGACCATCGACCGGAAATGGACCTCCTGTTGGGCGAGGCGACGCGCGTAGCTGCGGATGTCGAGCGCCGACAGCACCTCACGGACGACCATCGCGGGAATCACCGCCAGGCCGAGCACGATTGAGGTGCGGTCGAACTCCCCGACCGTCACCAGGTGGTAGGCGGCGGCCAGCGTGGCGACGATCGCCGGCACGCTGAGCAGCGGGTAGGCCGTCAGGCGCGATTCCGCCTCCATCGCCGGCGGCGGGAGCGGGCTGCCCGGCACCAGGCGCGCGCCGTACGCGATCACCGCGGGCCCCACCACCAAGGGCAGCGCGGCGGCCAGCAGGGACCACGGCCCGTGGCCGTACGCGAAGATCAGCACGAGGGCAGCGAGGCCGGACATGGCGGCGATCGCCCCCGCGCCGGTGAGGAGGGCCGCCGGGCGGTAGCGCGCGGCCCGCAGCGCGGTGACGGTGACCACCGCGATCCCGGTAGCGACGAGTAAGCCCGCGGCGAGCGCGATCGGGGGTACGGGGCCCGCTGGCCGCAGCAGCCAGGTGGCAAAGCTCACGGCGATGGCCATGCTGAGCCCGTCGAAGCCGCGCCGCAGCCGCGTGGAGACGGACGTCGCCGCGCCAGGGAGGAGCAAGATGCCGACCAGGTAGGCGAGGACCGCGCTGGCCAGGCCGACGAGCGCGAGCTTCGGGCGCGCCGATGGCGGCACCAGCGGCAGGATCGCCACGCACAGCCCGCCGGCGAGGACGCCCGCCCCGAGCAGCTCGGCGCCGCGACCCATTCCCGGCCCACGACCGTACGTGGCGCGGATGCGCAGCGCGTGCTGGATGAGACGGGTCCCATAGGTGAGCGCGACCACGCCGACCGCTACGGCGGTGGCGAGGAGCGCCGGCACGACGTTGAAGAATCCAGTCAGGACGACACCGCCCGCCAACGTGGGTGCCGCGATCTCGAGGAACCGGGTGGCGGGGGACCGGGCCTCATCGCGTTCAGGTACTTCCGCTGACACAGCTGGTGGGTTCGTCGCTATGGAGATGTCGGGGCGTGGGTGCTGTTCGCGGACGTAGGCGTTGGAATGAACAGCTTCTATAAAGCGAGTAACGAACAGTACGGCAGGGACGTTACGGCGTCGATTCGTCAAACTCTATGGGTTGACGCCACCCGACCCGCCGCCGTCCGCCCCTCCGGCACGAGATGCGAGGATGGTCCGGTGAGCACTACCTCCCGTCGCGTTCGCTTCCGACGCCATCAGGCTGCGGTGGCGGCGGCCGGCCTCGCGGTCGCGGGCTCCCTCCCCCTCGCCTCCGCGCGGTGGTATCTCCTGCCGGTTCTGCTCATCCCGATCGCGGTCATGGTCTGGGCATGGCGCTCCGGCACCGACGCGGACGCCACCGGGCTGCGGGTCCGGGCGCTGGTGGGATCGCGCCGGATCCCGTGGTCCGACGTCGCCGAACTCGGCCCGGACGCCAAGGGTCGAGCGGTCGTGCGGCTGACGAACGGACACGTCGTGCCGCTCCCCGCGGTCCGCGCCGTCGACCTGCCTACCCTCGTGTCCGCCAGCGGGCAGCCCCTCGCCACCTCACGCGGCGACGGCGCGTAGCCGGAGGCGTGCGCGGGCGACCCTCACCACGACCCTCCACAGGAGACACCGATCAGGTGTCGCCGGCGCCGTCCCGCACGTGGTCAGTTCACGCTGCGCGACGCCCGGCTCTTCCGGGCCTGTGCCCGAGACCGGACCAGCTCCACCACGATCGGGATGAACGACACGGCGACGATGCCGACGAGGATCAGCTCGATGTTGTCCTTGACGAACGTGATCTGCCCGAGGAAGTAGCCCAGGATCGTGACCCCGCATCCCCAGAGCACGCCGCCGATGATGTTGTAGGTGACGAAGGTTCGGTAGCGCATCGTGCTGATCCCGGCGACGATGGGCGTGAACGTCCGCACGATCGGCACGAAGCGGGCCAGCACGATCGAGCGCGCGCCGTACTTCTCGAAGAACTCGTGCGCTTTGACGAGGTTCTCCTGTTTGAACAGTCGGGAGTTGGGTCGACGGAATAACGCCGGCCCCACGCGTCGCCCGAAGGCGTAGCCCACCTGGTCACCGGCGATCGCGGCGATCGTGATGAGCAGGCAGACCAGCCAGAGCGGAAAGCGGATGTACTCGCCGTCCGCGGTCAACAGGCCGGTGGTGAACAGCAGTGAGTCGCCCGGCAGGAAGAACCCGATGAGCAACCCAGACTCGGCGAAGACGATCACCAGGACGCCGATCAGGCCGAACGTGGAGATCAACCACTCCGGTTCGAGGAATTCAGGGCCGAGAGCCAGCCTGGACGCGGGCGTAGGCACGAGTGAACCTCCTAGGAGCCCTGGACAGTCACGCCCGTTGATCCGGACGCCGGGGCACGAGCGGGAGTCTACGCGTCTTTCCCTCCGTATCGGTGAGCGGCTAGCCAACCCGCCCGCTCACCCAGCCCGTCAGCCGAGAATGGCGGTGTGGCCTCCGGCAGCTAGGCTGGCTCAAGTGAAGCGTCGCCCCTCACCTTCTCGGCGGCGGAGTGGGGTACGCGTTGCCCTCGCCGCCAGCCTCGTGATGGTCGTGGCTTCCGGCTGCGCTTTCGGGCCCCCCGAGCCAGACCCGGCCGGCGAGCCACCCCGCTTCCCCACCCCCTCGACGTCCGCCCACTCCCGCGGCGTCGACCAGGAGGTCGTCGCGAGCGTCATCGCATCGGGGCTGCGGGTCCCCTGGGGCGTCGCGTTCCTCCCTGACGGCGGGGCGCTGGTGACCGAGCGCGACACCGCCAGGATCCTCAAGGTCGGGCCAGAATCCGGGCCGAACGGGCTGAAGGTCACCCCCGTGCAAACTCTGGACGAGGTCGACCCCACCGGCGAGGGCGGCCTGATGGGCATCGCCGTGTCTCCCGAGTACGAGACGGACCGGACGGTCTTTGTCTACTACTCGACGGCCTCCGACAACCGCATCGCTCGGCTGAAGTTGGGCGGGAAGCCCACGCCGATCGTCACGGGGATTCCCCGCTCGGCGATCCACAATGGCGGCCGGCTCGCCTTCGGCCCAGACGGATACCTCTACGCCACGACCGGTGACGCGTCCCGGCCGGCGTCCGCGCAAGACCCCAAGAGCCTCGCCGGCAAGATCCTGCGGATGACCCCCGACGGGCGGCCGGCGCCCGGCAACCCGTTCCCCGACTCACTCGTGTGGTCGTACGGCCACCGCAACGTGCAAGGGATCGCGTGGGACGCTTCCAAGCGGCTGTACGCCACGGAGTTCGGCCAGAACACGTGGGACGAGATCAACCGCATTGAACCCGGCCGCAACTACGGCTGGCCGGAGGTGGAGGGGCGTGCGCGGCGGTCCGACTCGCGGTTCGTCGACCCGCTCGTCGTCTGGTCGACCGATGAGGCCTCCTGCTCCGGGGCGGAGATCGTGGAGTCGCTCCTCGTCACCGCGTGTCTGCGGGGGGAACGGCTGTGGCTGGTCGAGCTCACCCGATCCGGTGGTGTGTTGGGGCAGCCTCGGGCACTGCTCACCCACGAGTTCGGCCGGCTGCGCACCGTCGCGTCGGCGCCGGACGGATCTCTGTGGGTCACCACCTCCAACCACGACGGTCGCGGGGATCCCGGGCCGACCGATGATCGGATCATCCGTCTTGTCTTCTCCGGCGGTACCGCCGGCAAGAGCTGACGGTCGTTTGCCGTCGCCTTGACCATGGAGAGGACCCCTCCGGAATCGTTCCGTTCCCGACCATGGGCAGGCATGATCTCGACATGGCGGATCGCAGGGACAATTCACCACGCGCGGGGTTAACCGTGGCAAAACGGGCGTTGACGCGAGCGCATCTCGCCGCGGCCGTGCGCGCGGGGCGTCGCGCGGCCCGGTCGACCCCCGTGCGGTGGACGTGGACGGCCCTGGCCGTCACCCTCGTCGCCATCGCTGGGGTGCTCATCGGTGTGCTGCTCGGCGCGCACATCCGCACCGACATCGGCCCGTTCAACGCGACGATGAGCGTCCGGCCGTCGCTCGACGGCGGCACCAACGTCGTCATCCCCCCACTGGGTTCCCTGCTGCTCGACAGCCACGACGGCCCCGCCCACCTCACCGTCGAACTCGGCACACTCGACCAGAGCCGAACCAAGGCGCTGATCGAGGACCCGAACGGCATCACGGAGGCGAGCGCGAACGCCGTCCGCGATGTCCGCACTGGACTCGTGCGCCTCGGGTTCCGGACGCTCGCGGTCGCCATCCTGTGCACCCTCGTGCTCGCCGCCTTCATCTTCCGGGAGCTGCGACGAGTGGCCTGGTCGACGGTGCTGGCGCTCGCGGCGACCGGAGGCAGTCTCGGCATCGGCGCGATGACCGTCCGCATGGACGCGATCGAGGAGCCACGCTACGAAGGGCTCCTCGTCAACGCGCCAGCGGTGGTCGGTGACGCCCGCCGCATCGCCAATGACTACAACAAGTACGCCGAGCAGCTCCAGCGGCTCGTCAACAACGTCAGCCGGATCTACACCACCGTCTCCACGCTGCCGCTCTACGACCCGGAGCCGGGCACCACGCGGGTGCTCCACGTCTCGGATCTGCACCTCAACCCGACCGCCTGGCAAATGATCCGGACGGTCGTCGATCAGTTCAATATCGACTTCGTCATCGACACCGGCGACATCACCGACTGGGGCAGCGAACCGGAGCGGGCCTTCGTCAACGCGATCGGCGACCTCAAGGTGCCGTACGTCTTCATCCGCGGCAACCACGACTCGGCCCGGACCGCGGCGGCGGTGGCCAGTCAGCGCAACGCGGTCGTGCTGGACAACTCGATCACCACCGTCGCTGGCTTGACCATCGCCGGTATCGGCGATCCGCGGTTCACGCCCGACAAGGCCACGTCGCCAGCCAGCCCAGGGTTGACGCGAACCGCCGCGGAGCAGGTGGTGGGGGCCGGCGAGCGGCTGGCGGCAACCATTCGCGCATCCGGCAAGACGGTGGACATCGCGCTCGTCCACGACCCGGAATCGGCGGGGCCGCTGTCAGGACTGACCCCCCTCGTCCTCGCCGGTCACCTGCACGACCGACAGGTTCGCATGCTCCAGCAGGTGCCGGATGGCGTGCCTACCCGCCTGCTGATCCAAGGCTCGACCGGCGGTGCGGGGCTGCGGGGCTTGGAAGGGGAAGCGCCGACGCCGTTGACGATGACCGTGCTCTACTTCAGCAAAGAGCGGACGCTCCAGGCGTATGACGACATCCGCATCGGGGGAACTGGACAGTCGCAGGTCACCTTGGAGCGGCGGGTGATCGACGACAAGAAGGAGAGCGACAAAAAGGAGAACGGGGCCAACACGCGGTCGACCCCGTCCCCGACGTCCTCACCGCGCCGGCGGTGACGCTCAGCCCTGCACCCCGAGGCGCTCGAGGATGAGCTGCCGCACCACCTTGGCGTCGGCCTGACCACGGGTGGCCTTCATGACCGCGCCGACCAACACACCGGCCGCTGCGATCTTGCCACCGCGCACCTTCTCCGCGACCTCCGGATTCGCGGCGATCGCCTCGTCCACCGCCGCGGCGAGCGCCCCGGTGTCGGAGACCACCTCCAAGCCACGCGCCGTCATCACCTCGGTCGGCGTGCCCTCACCGTTCAAGACGCCGTCCAGAACGGTGCGCGCCAACTTGTCGCTGAGCTTGCCCTGATCGACCAGCTGCTGCAGCTCGGCGACGTGGGCCGGGGTCACGCCGAGGGCGGAGAGCTCGACGCCGGCTTCGTTGGCGCGGCGCGCCAGCTCCCCCAGCCACCACTTGCGGGCTGCGGCGGGCGAGGCACCGGCCGCCACCGTCTCCTCAATCAGATCCACCGCGCCCGCGTTGACCACGGCCTGCATCTCGCTGTCGCTCAGCCCCCACTGCTCCTGCAGCCGCTTACGCCGCATCCGGGGCAGCTCCGGCAGGCTCGCCTTCAGCTCCGCGATCCAGGCGGGGTCGGGAGCGATCGGGACGAGGTCGGGCTCGGGGAAGTAGCGGTAGTCGGTCGCGGTCTCCTTGGAGCGGCCCGGCGTCGTCTCCCCAGTGTCCTCATGGAAGTGCCGCGTCTCCTGCACGACCCGGCCGCCCGAGTCGAGGATGGCCGCCTGCCGCAGGATCTCGGAGCGGACCGCCCGCTCCACGCTGCGCAGCGAGTTGAGGTTCTTCGTCTCGGTGCGGGTGCCCCACGGTTCACCCGGCCGGTTCAGGGACGTGTTGACGTCGCAGCGGAGCGACCCCTGCTCCATCCGGACGTCCGAGACCCCCAGGGCGCGGATCACGTCGCGCAGCTCGGCGACGTAGGCGCGGGCGACCTGCGGGGCCTTGGCACCGGTGCCGACGATCGGCTTGGTGACGATCTCGACGAGCGGGATGCCGGCGCGGTTGTAGTCGACCAACGACTCGGTGGCGCCGTGAATCCGACCGGTGGCGCTGCCGACGTGCAGCGTCTTGCCGGTGTCCTCCTCAATGTGGACGCGCTCGATGCCGATCCGCACGGTCTCGCCGTCGACATCCACGTCGAGCCAGCCGTCGTAGCACAGCGGCTCGTCGTACTGGCTCGTCTGGAAGTTCTTCGGCATGTCCGGATAGAAGTAGTTCTTCCGGGCGAACCGACACCACGAGGCGATCTCGCAGTTCAGTGCCAGGCCGATCCGGAT
>DATCMA010000017.1:0-23518 GCA_036563645.1 Micromonospora sp. | reverse complement strand
GGCGCTGGGGCTCGAGACGCTGGATCCCGCGGAGGAGGACCCAGCCGTGGTGGTCAAGAGCCGCTGGCGGCACGGCGTCGACGATCGGGGTGCGGACGTAGTGTTCCAGTGCCGCGGGCAGCCATGGGCGCTGCACCAGGGTCTGCGTCTGGTACGTCCACAAGGGACGGTCATCGATCTGGCGTTCTACCAAGGTGGCGCAGACGCGGTTCGCCTCGGCGAGGAGTTCCACCACAATGGCCTGACGGTGCGGTGCGCGCAGATCGGGCGGGTCCCCCGCGGACTGACGCCGCTGTGGGATCGCGAGCGGTTGTCGGCGGAGACCATCGAGCTGCTCGCGGAGTACGGGGACCTGGTCCGCCGTCACCTCATCACGGCGATTGTGCCGTTTGACGAGGCACCCACTCTCCTGATGGACCTGGCGGCGCGTCGGCGCCACGAATTGCAGGTCGTCCTCGCCTGCTAGGGGCGCTCCGGCGCGGGCGGACGTGCGCAGCAGCCCACCAAACCCGACCGGCAACAGCCAGCCAATCTGCTCCCGGAGAGCCTCCCGATCAGTATCCATGTACTGGTTGGGTGTAGAAGCACACCCAAACCCCGCCAGGGACAGTCGTCCAGCTGGCTGCCACGATTGCCATCCCTACACCCCGGGTGATGACCTGGGTGACCCCCGGTTGCGGTGGTTCCATTGCTAAAGGAGGTTTCAGAGGCATGACCGTAAAGCGATCCGTACTGCGCGGCAGGGATATGCGCGTTTATTCATTGACAACATGCATAATTCCAGGTTGGGGTGCATGGGCTGGGGAGAAGATTGATTAGGTGGCAATGACAGCTGCCCCTGACTGGTTGAGAGGCTTGTCAGGGCGGCTGGGTGCTGTGGCGGATCGAGGATTCACGGGGAGGGTTATGCGTGCTTACGTATTGGTAGCGCGCATAACCGCTGACTGGAGGTCTGGGGTTTCCGCAGTGGACATTGGCTGAATGTATGCGCTGGATGCAGGCGCTAAGGCTTGACCTTCAAGTGATCCACGTCGCACCGTGGAGGTATAGACATCTATTCTCTTTCTCGTGGGTGTGACGTGGGGCAGGGGTTACGGTGGACAGGTACACCTTCGGTGAGGCCTTACGCCGGTACCGCCAGCAGGCTGGGCTTACCCAAACCTGTCTCGCTAAGCAGGTGGGTTGGAGCCAGTCGCAGGTTTGCCGGGCAGAGAAAAACCAAACGCTTCCCTCACCGCACATCGTCGACCGGCTTGACACTGTGCTCGGTACAGGTGGGAAGCTTCGCGAACTTTACAGGCAGGCCATTATGGATCGCTCGATTGTGGGTGGGCGTGCGCGGCGCCGGCTGGTGATCGGGGCTGCTGGTGCCGCGGCCGCCACCGCCGCCCTCACCCCTTTCGGACTCACCAAACTCATCACCGAACTCGACACCAAACCCGGCAAGGTCACCCACGCGGATGTGACAGCGATCGAAGACGTCACCCGCAACCTGTACCTGCGGGACCTGCAACTCGGCGGCGCGTCCGTCCATCAGATGGTGCTGGCAACACTCCGGTGGGCACTCGGTTTCCTCGACGGCTCATTCACCCCAGATATCAGGCAGCGCCTCCACCGGGCGATCGCCATGCTCGCCGAGCTGGCTGCCTGGACCGTCGCCGACACCGGGAACCTTACCGCCGCCAGCGGCCTCTACCGGTTCGGTCTTCAGCATGCCCAGATTGCTGGCGACCACGGCATGCTCACCCACCTCATCACCAGTTGGGCGCGAATCCTCACCCACCATCGCCGCAGCCGGGACGCACTCACCCTGATGCGAGCCGCCACCCTCATTCGCCGTCGAGCCATCCCGCCAGCCGGTGCGGCGCTGCTGGATGCCACCTGCGCCCTCACCCATGCGAGGGCCGGCAACTCGACCGCTTGCCACCGTTACCTGGATCGCGCCGAGCGTATCTTCCGCGCCCCACAAGCCGACGACCCCTTGTGGATGCAGTACGTCACCGAAACCCAGCTCGCCAAGGACACCGGCACCAGCCTGTTTTACCTCGCCGCCGCCGGCAGCCGGTTCCCCGACGACACCCTCCTCGACCGGCTATCAGAGGTCACCAACTACCCCGACAGCATGACCCGCCGTAAAGCCATGGCCTCCGCGCAGCTCGCCGCTGCCTGCTACACCCTCGGCGATGTCGAGCGCGCCAATCACGCCGCCAGACAGGCACTCACCCTCGCCAGCACAGTCCGCTCCGTACGAGTCGCGGAAGCTATCGCCACCGTGGTGGAGAGCACGAGCCAACACCGCCGCGACCCTGAGGTGCAGGACATCGTCCAGGACGCCCACCGCATCCTCGCCAGATACCCCGCCATCCAAGCCGTCCGAACCTAATCTCCGCCTACGGCCGCGCGCCCTGCGGGAGCAGGCGAGCGCGCGACGGAGGGGGACCGGTGGTATGCCGAGGGCGTGGGGATTCGGCCGCCTCAGCTTCCGTAGATCGCCGCGATCTCGTCCGCTCGGGTCCGCGTCACGACGTCCCGTTTGACCTTCATCGTCGGGGTGAGTTCGCCGCGAGCTGAGGTGAAGTCGTCCGGCAGAATCCGGAAACTCTTGATCGCCTCGGGGTGCGAGACGGTCTTGTTCACCTCGTTGACGACCTCTTGAATCTCGGCACGCAGCTGGGGGTCGTCCCGCAGCTCCTGGACCGTCGTGTTGTGCGGATGGCCGTGTTCGACGAGCCACTTCGGCCAGGTCTCCTGATCAATGCTGATCAACGCGGCGATGAACGGACGCTGGTCACCGACGATCACCGCGTGGCTGATCAGGGGGTGCGTGCGCAGCCGTTCCTCGAGCTGGACGGGGGAGACATGCTTCCCGCCCGCGGTCACCACCATCTCCTTCTTCCGGCCGGTGATCCTCAGGAAGCCGTCCTCGTCGAGCTCGCCGATGTCCCCGCTGCGGAACCACCCGTCGCTGAGCGCCTCCCGCGTCGCCTCCGGGTTGTTCCAGTAGCCCTGGAACACATTGTCGCCCTTGACGAGCACTTCCCCGGACTCGTCGATGCGGATGCTCACCCCCGGCAGTGGCTGCCCCACGGTGCCGATACGGGTCGCGCCGGGTCGGTTCGTCGTCGCGGCCGGGGAGGCCTCGGTGAGGCCATACCCCTCGAAAATCTCCACACCCGCGCCGCGGAAGAAGTGGGCCAGGCGTGGATTGAGTGGGGCTCCACCCGCGATCGCGTGGCGACACCGACCCCCGAGCGAGTCGCGGATCTTGCGGTACACCAGCACGTCGAACAGGAGGTGTTGCAGACGAAGGGACAGCTCGGGCCCGCCGCGCTGCTCGAGCGCCTCGCTGTAGGCGACGGCGACCTGCTCGGCCCGCTCGAACGTTGCGTCTCGCCCCTCGGAGCGAGCCTGCTGCTTAGCGGCGGTATGCAGCTTCTCGAAGACGCGGGGCACCGCGAGCAGGAACGTGGGTCGAAAAGACCGCAGGGTGTCGGTGAGCTTGTCGAAATCGGAGCTATGCCCCATCGTCGTCCGCGTCTGCACCGCTCCGATCTGCACGAGCCGGGCGAACGCGTGCGCCAGCGGGAGGAACAGCAGGGTAGACGCCTCTTCGTTGAAAAGGTCGGGGAGCGCGGCGATCGCGTTCTCGACGTCGGTGCGGAGGTTGTAGTGGGTGAGCATGCACCCCTTCGGGCGGCCCGTGGTGCCGCTGGTGTAGATGATCGTCGCGAGGTCGTCGCCGCGGACCGCGCGGCGACGCGCCATCACCTCACTCGGTTCGACGTGCTCGCCGTCGTGCACGAGCTGGTCGAGGTCGCCCGCGTCGATCTGCCACACCGCGCCAAGGTGGGGGAGTCGGCCACGTAGGCTGTCCACGAGCCGCACGTGGTTGGCGCTCTCCACCACGCAGAAGCTCGCCTCCGAATTCGACAGGATCCACTCGACCTGCTCAGGACTCGCCGTCTCGTAGATCGGTACCGTGACCGCCCCGACCGACCAGATCGCGTAGTCGACGAGGGTCCACTCGTACCGGGTACGGCTCATCAGCGCCACCCGCGCCCCGGGCGTGACCCCGGCGGCGATGAGTCCGCGAGCGAGGCCTGTCACCTCGTCGCGGAAGCGACGACAGCTCACATGCGTCCACCCGCCGGAGCTTCCCTCGGTGTCCGCCGGGCGCATGAACTGCACGACGTCGGGCGCCTGTTCCGCGTTCTCCCACACCGGGTCCGTGAGATTGGCGTGTCGACTGACCGTGACCGCTGCGGGCACTGAGACCTCAGCCATCGCGTACCCCCTCGCTGGCCAGCGCCGCCTCAACGTCCTCGTCGCTGAGTTGCGCGAAGTCGTGGTACCAGGCGCCGACGGCGGTGAAACGCTCGGGCATGTGCACGCACAGCACGGTGTCGGCGGCTGTGAGCAGGAGCTGGGTCGCGTCCCGGGCGCACACGGGCGCGGCGAACCACAGGTGGCGGGGGCCTTTGCTGCGGACCTCCCGGAGGGCTGCCATCGCGGTCACCCCGGTGGCCAAACCGTCGTCTGTGACGATGACCGTCCGGTCCCGGATCTCCGGGGGTTGACGCCCGGCGCGGTAACGGCGCAGTCGGCGCCGCGCCTCCTCCCGTTCGCGCTCCACCGCCGGGGCGAGGTCCGCCTCGGTCAACCCCACCTCGTCCAGCAACGTGCGGTTGAACAAGGGCGGCCCGTCCGCGGTGACCGCACCGACCCCGAGCTCGGGCTGCTCCGGAAGCCCGACCTTGCGCGCGACGATGATGTCCAGTTCGCCGTTGATCCGGGCGGCGACCTCTTGACCGATGGGGAGCCCACCGCGTGGCAGCGCCAGCACCAGGGGACGGCCCGCGGTATCCAGCTCCGCGAAGCGGGCGGCGACCTGCCGGGCGAGCGCGCGGCCGGCGGCTCGTCGATCGGAGAACGCCCGGAACTCCGTAGCGTCCATCTGCCCTCCCTCAGGCGTCTCCCCGAGGAGGCACGGCTACCCCGTGGTGGGCGACGAAAACCCCTCGCGGCGCCACAGTTCGGTCAACCAGCGCGCCGCCGCCGGATCAGCGCCGACGAATCGGCGCGCCGGTAGCCACGCCTGCTGCTGACCGCCGGCGCGGAGACGCCGTAGGCGATCGAGCCGCCGACGTACCGCCGGCCGCAATGGGGCGGGGCACGTGGGGAACGCCACCTCGGCCGCTTTGAGCGCCGCGTCGAGGTCCGACAGGTAGAGGACGTCGGAGCCGACCGGCAGTCGTTGCCGAGTGAGGTCAACCCCACCGACGAAATCCAGCCGCGGCATGACCAGGTCGCGGAAATCGTTGCCGTCGACGTGATTGGGGCACCCGGCGGGGATCGGTTGACCAGGGGGGACGCTCCCCGCGATCACACCGCGGTCGATGCGGCCGGAGAAGGTGCACTCGATCAAGTCGAGGGCGCCGGCGCGCCAGGTACGAACCCGGACGTTTCGAAAAGAGCAGCGCACGAACCGCGCCACTCCCGGTTCGACCCAGCCGAGTCGGGCACCGTCGAAGACACACCCGTAGTACTCGCATCGCTGCGTGCTCGCACCAAACGCGACTTCCTCGACGGTGATGCCGCGAAAGTCGCATTCGGTGAAGGTCGAGCCGCCGATCACGGCGAGGCTGACGAGGCGTGTCCCAGTGAAGCGGACACCGCGGAGATTCTCGTGGTCGATGACAAGGCAGGGTTCCTCGGCCGCGAACCGGGCCACTGGTGGTGGTTGACGCACGCTACTCCGATCCGATGGGGCTCGTGGGTGGACTCGGGTGGGAGGCGCGGCCAGGGTAGGCCATCGGATAGCGGGCCGCTGGGCGCTCGACGAGGGCGGCACCGTATGGACGTCATCACCGCCGTGATGGGCAGGGACGCGTCGCGGGACGCCCGGGGGATGGTGGGGCGCTGGTGGCGGGGCGGTGGACCGACCAGGCACCGCGTGGCCGTGCCCCGGCGGGAGGGTCTCCTCCAAAAGGCAGCGAGATATACCGAATCGGGTGGTTTGTCAGCTCATGGCCGGGGGTATGCCGAAGCAGCCGCGATTGAGGAGGTAGTTCCCGGATGCCTATGGACGCCATTGAGCTGCTTCTCCACCAGCACAACGAGATCCGTGGCCTGTTCAATCACTATCAACAAATGCAGGCGAGCGCGTCGCCGCAGCAGAAGCGCGAGCTCACCAAGAAGATCATCGAAAAGCTCATGGTGCACACGTACCTCGAGAACAAGTGCATGTACCCGATGACCCGCACGCTCTGTCCGGATCTCAACAGCGAAGTTCTCGAGTCCTATCAGGAGCACCACGTCGCCGACGTGCTCGCCGCCGAGCTCGCGGAGCTGAGCCCGGAGGACGAGCGGTACGACGCGAAGATGACCGTGCTGATGGAGAGCATCCTGCACCACCTCCAGGAGGAGGAGCAGGTCCTGTTCCCGCGCGCCCGCAGCTGCATCGACGCGCAGCAGCTCCAGGAAATGGGCGCGCAGATGGCGGCACTCGAGGCTGAGGCGCCGCGCGCTCCGAGCAGCGCGTTGAAGAAGGCGGTCGCCGCGATGTCCGTCTGAGCTGAGGCGTGACCCATCCACCGGACCTCGAGCGGATCACCTGTCCGGGGCGGCCGGGCGGCGACAGGTCGCCGCCCGGCCTTGGTCTGCGCGGTGACGGGGTGAGACGGCGCTCACCGCCTCACAGCGGCAACCCCGTCAGCACGAGCACCCGTTCGTAGGTGTAATCCTCCATGGCGTACCGCACGCCCTCGCGACCCACGCCGGATTCCTTGACCCCGCCGTACGGCATCTGGTCCGCGCGGTAGCTGGGCACGTCACCGATGATCACGCCGCCGACCTCCAACTCCCGGTGGGCGCGGAAGGCGATGTGAATGTCGTGAGTGAACACTCCGGCTTGAAGCCCGTACCGGGACTCGTTGACGCGGCGGAACGCCGCGTCGACCCCGTCGACGGACTCCACGACGAGGACCGGACCGAAGACCTCCTCACAGGAGACCCGAGCGTCGCTTGGCACATCACTGAGGACGGTGGGGGCGACGCTGGCCCCGTCGCGTTCACCACCGGTCAGCGCCCGCGCACCCCGGGCGAGCGCTTCGTCAATCCAGCTCTGGACGCGGATCGCGGCCGCCTCGTCGATGAGCGGGCCGACGTCCGTGGCGTCGTCCCAGGGATCACCGGTGCGCTGCGCCCGCACCGCCGCGACGATCCGTTCGGTCAGCGGCTCGGCGACTGACGTGTCGGCGATGACCCGCTGCACCGAGATACAGGACTGCCCCGCCTGGTACGTGGCGAAGGTCGCGATCCTGGCGGCGGCGTAGTCGAGGTCGGCCGGGCTCGACCAGTCCGGGCACACCACCGCCGCCGCGTTGCCCCCTAGCTCGAGCGTGACGTGCTTCTCCGGCACCGCCCGTCGGATCTGCCAGCCCACCCGGCTCGACCCGGTGAACGACACCACCGGGAGTCGGGGGTCGGTGACGAGCGCGGCTGTCTCCTCGTTGTCGAGCGGGAGCACGGACCACATCCCCGCCGGAAGCTCGGTTTCGGCGAGGAGCTCGCCGAGGGCAAGAGCGGAGAGCGGGGTCTTCGGCGCGGGTTTCACGATGACCGGCGCGCCGACTGCGATGGCCGGCGCCACCTTGTGGGCGACGAGGTTGAGAGGGAAGTTGAACGGCGTGATTGCCAAGACCGGCCCGCGCGGGAAACGACGGATCACCGCGAGCCGGCCGGCGGAGGCGGGATCGGTGTCCAAGCGCTGGAGGTCGCCGCTGAAGCGCCGCGCCTCCTCCGCGGCCCACCGGAACGTGGTGATCGCCCGGGACACCTCGAGACGCGCCCACTTGATGGGTTTGCCGTTCTCGGCGGTGATGAGGCGGGCGAACTCCTCGGCGCGCTCCGCGATCCGCCGCGAGATGTGGTCCAACGCCTGGGCGCGGACATGCGCGGGGAGCGCGGCGGCGGTCGCCGCCACCTGGGCCGCCGCGGCCACCGCCTCCTCGACCTGGTGGGCGGTGGGCACACTGACGGTCGCGATCAGCCGGTTGTCGTAGGGGTGACGGATCTCCCGGACCTGCTCACCGGTGGCGAGCGTGCCGGCCAGCCAGAATCCGCGTACCTCGCTCATCGCCGCGCATCTCCTTCGGTGACGGAACGTCGTGTGACCAGGCCGGACCCTAGTCGGTCGCCGAGCTCGTCAGTCATCGCGTACGGCGTCGCCGCAGTCTGTCGATGACGACGGCGGTGATCACCAGTGTGCCGAGGACGAGCTGCGCGGTGGAGTGCGAGGCGCGGGCCGCTGGCCTACCGTAGTCGCCCGCGCGGCGCGTTCTGCAGGATCTGCGCCAGCACCGCGGAGTAGTCCTGCTCGCCCCGGCCGGACTCCTCAGCGGCGGCGAGCCAGGCACCGGAGGCGATCGTCACCGGCAGGGCCAGACCGGCGGCGGCCGCGGCGTTCGCCACCAGGTCGGCGTCCTTTCTCGCCAGGGCGAGTGCGAACTGTGGGGGATAGTCGTCGGCGTCCACTGCGGGGCGACGCCGTTCCACCTGTTTGGCCAAGGGGGTCTGGGCCAGCGCCGCGTATGCCGCGTCGCGGGACAGGCCGAGCCCGTGTGCCAGCGCGAGGGATTCGCCCAGCACCGCGAGGACGCCGAACGCGGTGGCGTTGACGACGAGTTTGGCGGCGGTCCCCGCGCCCGCGGCGCCCACCGGCACGGGTCGGCCGAGGATGCTCAGCATCGGCGTCCATCGTTCGATGAGGCGCGCCGGGCCACCGACGAAGATGTGCAGCGTCCCCGACTCCGCCTCGGGCAGACTGCCGAGCACGGGGGCGTCCAAGAGGCCGACTCCATCGGGCAGGTGCGCGGCCAGGCGGCTGATCGCGGCGGGGTCGACGGTGGACATCTGGACGAGCGCCGCGCCCTCCCGGATTCCGGCGAGCACCCCGTCAGGTCCTTCGGTCGTCTCGCGCAGCGCCACCGGGTCCGCCACCATCGTGATGACCACCTCGGCCTGCCGCGCCGCGTCGGCCGGGGTGTCGGCGAGCGCCGCACCGCGCGCGACCAGCTCGCGCGTCCGAGCGACGCTGCGGTTCCAGAGCACGAGGTCGTGCCCCGCCTCCAGCAGTCGGGCGGCCATCCGGCTGCCCATGGCGCCGAGGCCGATGAACGCGATGCTGGTCATGGCCTCATCCTGCCAAGCACGGGGGCACCGCGCCGGCGGACCGACGGTCACCGAGGATCGGACGCGCCCAGAACCTCGTCGACGAGCGCGAGGTGCCGCCTTAGGCGGTCGGGGAACAGCTCCGCCCGGCCCCCCGGGTAACACACCGTGGCGCTCGCGGCAGCCACCGCGAACCGGGCCACCTGGCGGGGCTCGTCGCCGCGCAGCAACGCGGCGACCATGGCGGCGGTGAAGGCGTCTCCGGCGCCGGTGGTGTCCACGACGGGGGACCGGGTGTGGGGCACCAGGAGGTGTCCCTCGGGCCAGACGAAGAGATTGCCCAGCGGATCGAGTGCGAGCGCCACCAGCCGGCGGGGGCCGCCCGCCGCGAGGAGCTCGCGGACCACCGCCAGCGCGCGGTCGGGGTCGTCGAGGACGGCGGGGCCGAACAAGTGGGCGGTTTCTCGGGCGTCGGCGCGGAGGGCATCGGCTTCGGCGAAGAGCGCGTCGCGCAGCTCGAGGTCGGCGGGCGCGCCGTCGAGCACCACCAACCCCGTGGCGAGGCGCGCCGCGTGCAGGGCGACCGCGGTGGGCTGCTGGAGCTGGACGACGACAGCGGCGGCGTGGGCCAGGTGAGACGCGGCGGCGGTGATATCAGCCTCGCTGAGGAGCATCGGGGCGCTGATGTCCTCGAGGTAGCGCCAGGAGCCCTGCGCGTGGAGCACCTCGACAATCAGGGCGGTATCGGCCCCGGGGCGGCGAATCACCGTGGAGACATCCACGCCATCGCGGGCGGCTTGCGCACGCAGCTCATCGCCAATCCGATCGTCGCCGGTCACCGCGACTAAGCCGACGGGAATGCCGAGCTGAGCCAATGCCACTGCCTGGTTGGCGCCCTTGCCCCCGAGTAGCTCGCGCCGGATACGCACTCGGGCGCTTCTGGATTCCTCGGGCATTTCGTCCACGACCAAAACGAGATCGCGGGTGAGCTGCCCCACAACCATTACGCGCGGGCCCTCGTTCACCCAACGGCTCTACCCGCTATCCCACTGGGGTACGCCTCCGCGCAGCCTGGATGGGGTAGCCACCGAGCGCAATGTGTCGCGCATTGTCACGCCCGCTATTTGCCGCCGTGCTCACTCGGCGCAACGCCGTGGTGACCCCAATGACCACGGCGTGTTGGCATTGCCATCCACGGGTTGTATTGGCGACTGTCGTATATTGCATAGAGTGGCTTGATCGAAACATTCCGGTTCGCTCAATTGTGGAATTACTTGCAGAATTGAGGTGTGTGGTTCAGACTTAACCCCCGATCACAGGACTCATACGAGGAGTGAACCCCGGTGGCTAGAAAAGTGATTGTCGTAATGACCGACGACCTCGACGGCTCCGAGGCGGATCGGACCGTGGAGTTCGGTCTCGACGGGATCAACTACACCATCGACCTCTCGGAGAAGAACGCGGGCGCGTTCCGGAAGGCGCTCGAACCGTTCATCAACGCGGGGACCCGCGTCGGGCGCACCAGCGTGGAATCTCGGCGTGGTGAAGGGCGTAGCCGGGCTGGTGCGGCGGCCCGTGCCGGTCGCGACAAGAACCGGGCCATCCGGGAGTGGGCGATTAGCCAGGGATACCGCGTCTCGGAACGCGGGCGTATTCCCGCCTCTATCGTGGAGGCGTACAACAAGGCGGTCGCCAGCAAGCGCTGACCGCGCTGGCGACGCGCAGGAGTTCGGTGCCGGGGCGTTCCGGGTCGGAATCCGCGACCCTGACGCGCCCCGGCACTCCTCATTCGGTCCCCCGTTCCCCGCCGCCACAGCGCGGAGGCGAGAAGGGGAGTCCAGCGCTCGGCTTGTGTCCCTCTCGGGGCGGATCCCCGCGCTCCCCAGTGGTGGTGTCCGCCGCGCGGGTGGGGGTCGCTCCGTTGGGGTGTTCCCCGATTCGGATGGTGCGTGCGTTCGGTATTCCTGCTGGGTGCGGTGGGTGATCGGCGTCGGGGACGGGTGTTACGCTCCGCGTCGGTCATCAGGCGGCGAAGCGGGCCGGCTGATCCGGGGCTAACCTGCAATTTCCATGTTCAGGGCGCTTTCCCGGCGCTCATCGCGGTGGCGTGACGGCAGATTCATCCTCGTGGCTTCGACCACACACAGTTACCGCATTCCGCTTTCTGTGATTACAATAGAACCGAGGCGATCCGACCATCCGGTGCGGATGGATCCGTCTGAGGCGGATGTGCCCGGTTCGGGCGCTCGGATTCGCAACTTCGTGGCATGTGGGTGCCGGTGGCGGCTACCCACCACCGGCACCCACCCTGGGCTGCTGGTGTGTCGTGTCTTATGATGCCTCTTTCCACGGCGACGGCATAGTTCTCGTCGGCTGTCAGCTTCTCTTCGGCAGTCAGCGGGTGTGTGCGCCGGACGGTTTCGGGGTGTGGCCTGGTTACCGGGGCCGCTAAGCCAAGCCCGCGATCAGGTTAATGATGCCGGCGATGATGACCGCGCCAAACAGGTATGACACCAACGAGTGCCGGAGCACGGTCGCTCGCATTTCTGGGGTGCTCAGGTTCGTGTCGGAAACCTGGAACGTGATTCCCACCGTGAACGCGACATAGGCGAAGTCCGCATAGCACGGTGGCGTGCGCTGGTTAAAGTCGATCCCCCCGTCTGGGCCGGTGTAGTACAGCCGCGCGTAGCGGGTGGTGAAGACCGTGTGCACGACCATCCACGACAGCAGGACGCTCACGACACCGAGCCCGATGTGCACCGCCTTTGATACGCCCGATTTGTTGGCCGCGAACCCGACCACCATCGCAACCGCGAGCAGGCTCGCCACGCACGCGGTGAGCAGCAGCGTGTCGGCGAGGGCCCGCTTGGGATCCTGACGCGCCGCGACACGTGCGGTCGCGGCGGAGTCCAGCCGCGCGATCACCAGCCACGACCAGCCGAGGTAGACCGCGGCGGTGACATCCCACCCCACGAGCGCCGCCACCAGCGGCGACTCGAACTGTCCGACGATGAAACCCGTGCAGATGCCGGAGGCGGCCATGCTTACCCGCTGGACCCAGAGGGGAGCTGGCTCGCCGCGCGCTCGAGGCATCAGCGGTCTGTGCTCCTGATCCGCTCGCGGCCGGCGCGGCCATCACGGGCGGGGACGGCGGTGTGCGCCCACCGGTCACGCGGGTGGGCCGTCCCGCGGGCCTCGACGCCGGTGCGGGCCTGCCAGTCGACGTGCCGCGCGAGGCGTGGCGTGGGCTGAGGTTGACCCGGGGACACCGCGGTCGAGAACCGTGCGATCACTGCTCGCTCCGCTGTCATCCGCCGATTCCTACGTCGCGTGCTCCCGACGGCCTGGGAGGTCGGTGTGTCCCTGACGATATCCGGGGCCACCAGAACGTGAGCCCAATTCGCGTCCTTCGTGGGGTGCCGACGCAGGCAGGCTGTCACTCTGGGGAGCTTTCGGAAAACGGCGTATCACCGGCCACGCGATCCCTAGAGTCTCCCCGGAGAGGGGGGATCGTGGATCGGCTGAGCCGTGCCCTGCGGCGCGCGAGCGCCATCGCTGACGCCGTCCTCGCCCCAGCCGATCAGGGCGGCCCGTGGCCGCCGGGGGTGTTGGTGCCCCCCGGGGCGCGGGCGCAAACGGGAGCGATGGACAGCATCCAAACCGAATGCCTGCTCGTGCCTACAGCGGACACGACGCTCGCGGTGCGACTGCGGTACCGGTGGGCGCAGCTGTGGCGCATCACGTGGGACGGCGCGGATCACGCACCGGGTATCCGGTCGACCCGTGTCCACGGAGCGGGCGCCGAGACCGTCCGGCGTCGGATCGACGTGGTGCTGCCCCTCGCCGACGTGGACGCCCGAGTGCGCCGCTACCGCTTCGCGTTGCCCGGCCTGGAGCGCAGTCATCCGCTACCGGGCACCGCGACGGCGCGGCTGATCCGGCGGCGCTGGCCAATCTCCGGCGCGCTCGAGGTGAGCGCGCATCGGCTCGACGGCGGCAACGGACCGGTCCGGCTGCGCGTCGAGGTGCACAACGACGTCGTCTGGCGAGCGTATGACGCCCGGCCCGAGGTGGTGCTGCGCCGTGCCCTCATCGGCGTGCACGTGCTCCTGACCGTCAGCTCCGGTCAGTTTCTCTCCATGGTGGACCCACCGGATTGGGCACGCGCCGCGGCGGCCGACTGTGTCAACGCCGGCACCTTTCCGGTGCTGGTCGGGGATCCCCATCGGAACGACACGATGCTGTCGGCTCCGATCCCGCTGGGCGACTATCCCGCGCTCCCGGGGACCGCGTACCCCGCGCCTGTGCTCGCGCGGGCGACGGACGAGATGCCGCTCGCCGCGTGGCGCCCCTAGCGGCGCCGACCGCGGGAGACCTCGTCCTCACTGCTCCTCGGGGGTCCGGCTGCGGTGCAGCTCCCACAGCAGCCAGCCGAAGGAGAGCACGGCCAGGACGACGAAGGTGATGGCCCCAGGGACCGTGTTCCAGACGGTGTGGAGGGCGATCACCCCGGCGACGGTGGCGATGAACGAGATCAGCCGGCTGCGCCCCGCGAAGAGGTACAGCCGCCACAGGCTCGCGCAGGCGACCCCCGTCCACGACAGGTGAGCAGCCGACGCGAAGAGGCCCCGCAGGAACAAGGTCACCTCGGCTGCTCCGATGTCCCCTCCGGAACGCAGCAGCACGACGAAGGCGTAGGCCAGAGTCTCCACAGCGGCGAAACCGGCCCCGGTGGCGACCCCGATGACCAGTCCGTCCGCCATGCGACCCGCCCGGCCGAGCCAGCGAGTGAAGAGGACGGCGGCGGGGATGGCGACCTTCACGCTCTCCTCAATGAACGCGATCAGGAGCGCGGGCAGCCAGCCGATGTCCCGCAGGACGCGGTATTCGAGCAACCCCGCCATCGCGGCACCGAACAGCCCGCCGGCGAGGGCGAATCCGGCGAGACTCGCCGCCGAGACCTGCCAGATCGGCGCCCGGCTCGCGGTGAAGGCGATGAACGCCGCCGGCATCGCCACCGCCCCAATGACGAGCAGGATCGGCACCAGATTCGGGTTCTGCGTCGCCACGAGGAGGGACAGCACCATGAAGTACAGGAGCAAGCTGGCCACCAGCACGGTGAGCCAGCTCCAGCGCCGCACGACCGTCGCCATACCTCGGGATTCTTCCGTCGCCGCCCGCGTGTCGTCGGCGATCGGCGTATTCCGCCCCGCAGGGCGGTTCTCACCTCTGACCCGTCGCACCATCCGCCGGCCGACGGGGGAGCGTCAGTCGAAGAAGCGAGCCAGCCACACGCTGTCCGGCGCGGGATCGTCCGGTCCTAACGCGACGAGGTCGGCGAACACCGTGGCGCCGTCGCAGGAGGCATGGTGTGGATACCAGCGGCGCTCCGGTCGGGAGCAGAGCGCCTTGATCGTCTGGATGTCGAAGAAGTGCAGGTGGGTCGGGTCGGCGACCGCGTTGACGTGACGCCACCACGGCGACAGGACGTGTAACACCCCGGCGGGGCGGAGCACCCGATGGCACTCGTCGACGAGCGGCAGGTAGTCAGGGAGGTGCTCGAGGACGTGCACCGCGAAAATCTGGTCGACCGCGCCGTCGGCGATGGGGAGGCCGTTGGTGAGGTCCGCGACGACGGACACCGCTGGCCCGGGCCGGCAATCCAGCCCGATGTTGCCGGGGTACTGGAGCGTGTCGCCGCAACCGATATCGATGATGACGGGCTCACGCCCGGCGACCCGTATCCGATCCCACACCGCGTGCACCCCGGCGAGTCGGCCAATCGCCGCGCGGACCCGCTGGAGCTGCTCCACGCTGTCCACCTCGCCGGTCAGGTGCGCGACCCCGCCGTCGAAGCGCACCTGCACGTCGAGGTCGCGCAGGCGGACATCGTGGGCGAACAGGTCGCGGGCGGTCGCCGTCAGCCACGCGTCGTAGTGGCGTTGACGGTGCGAGGACAGCGGCTCGGCGGGATACACCCCCGCGCCTACCCCCAGTCCCGGCGGGTAAACCCCTCGCCGGCCTTCCCCGGCGGGACGTCGGCCCCCGGGGCCCGGTTCCCGCGGATCTCCGCTCAGCGGGGACGGGTTAGCCGCGCTGGCGGCGGGAATGATTCGGACATGAGCGGTAAGCAGAGGGAAGGCACGAATCAGGGACGCCGCGCCTTGGCGCGTGACGCCCGAGAAGCCGGGGTCCGTCCGAGCGCGGCCGGGGTGACCCTCGGCGCCTCGAAGCAGCGTGAGTCCCTGACGCGGTCGCGGCGGGCAGGACCGCCGCTGGCCGGGCAGCACAAGCCCGTCCCTGCGCGTGCCCCTCAGCGGCGCGCACCGGAGCGGCCGTGGCCGATTTCAGACGCGGTCGAGGCACCGGTGGCCGACGCGCCGGTGGTGCGTTACCGCGACCTGGTCTCCGCGGTGGGGCGGCGCATCGGCCTCGACTTCGGTCAAGCCCGCCAGGCGACCGAAGCGGCGGTCGTGACGCTGGCCCGGATCCTGGACGACGAGGACCGAGCGCGCTTCTTGGGGATGTTTCCGCGCGAGCTGCGGGATGGCTACCCGCTGGCCCCGAGCGAGCCGCTTGGAGATCTCGCGGCATTCCTGCGGGAGGTGGGGCGACTCGCCCATCGGACACCCGAGCAGGCCCGGTACGGCGTCCAGGCGGTGCTTGACGCACTGCTGGAGCGATATCCGGCTGTGCTGGACGGGTTCCGCCTGCCGTCTTGGTTCCAGGCGTTGACGGAGCCGTTGGAGCCGGGCGGCGGTTTGGTCAGCACAGACGGCCACACCGCTTCCTTGACCGCGCAGGAACTGCGCGCTGCGCTCGCGACGTTGCCGTACTGGACGCCCACCACCGATGGCCTGGTCCGGGAGATCGCCCTTCCCGCGGCGAACCTCGAGCGCGTCCTGCGGCGTGTGGCCGCCCTGCGGAACGAGACCGGCCGGGCCCCGCACATCGGACGGCTGACGCCGGAGACCGCTCGCCTCGTGGTGCGCACGACCGACTCGCCCGGAGAAGTCACTGCTATCGATGTCGAACTCGCGCGTCGCGTTGACGCGGCGATAGAGGAAGCCGGAGCGGGAATAGCGTCCTAAATGGGGAGTAACACCCATCACAAAGGACGTCGGCCGCGTCCGCACCAGTCGTGTCCTCGTCCCACCCCCGCAAAGACGAGAGACGAACGCCCACCAGTCGCGGCGCGGCCGACACCGCGACTGAAGCTACCACGGGTCCTCCAGGCCCGCCCGCGGGTCGGAGGAGTTGCCGACATCGCAAGACGGCTCATCCGATCGGGACGAGTCGCGCTCACACCGACACCGCTGGCGATGACCAGCGCGTCGACTGGCACGACCGACACGGGTGGGGAGGAGTGCTGATATGACCGATCACCGACCGAGGGAACTGGAGGAGCTGGCTGATCGCATCGCCTACTGGCTCGGTCAAATCACGGAGTCCGCGCCGGAGGACGAGCAGGCACGAGCGTGGACGCTCGTCGCCGACGCCCGGCAGGCGGTGCAGGAGAACGGCCCGCCGGAGCGCATCCAGATGCTCATCGACGAGCTGCGTCGCCTCGAGACGATCTTGTGTGCCCGGGAGACCCCAGCGGGCGAGACGTGCAGCCGGGTCTCCGCGGGGGCAGCCCGGACTCAGCCCGTCGACGAGCCGGTCGCCGACGTCGTCGACGCGGACTACTGGCCGCACTGACCGGTGTGCCGGCGACGCGTCCTTGACTATCCACTTCGGAGGTGACGGCGGCGCGGGGGCGGGCGCGCGCTAGTCGGGATCGACCACGATCCGGTTCTCGACCGCGGTGACACCCGGTACGCGCCGCGAAATCCGTTCGGCTCTCTCGCGTGCGGACCACGACCGCACGGTCCCCCGGAGAATCACCGTGCCGCCGTCGGTCTCCACCGTGATCCCCGAGGGATCGGTCCCGGCGTCGCGGCCCAGGGCGGTGGCGAGCTGATGGCGCAGTTCGGTGGGGGAGGGGTTGATGCGCGGGCGGACTTCTATCACGTTGGAGAGGCCGCGGACGCCCGCCAGGCGGCGCACCGCGCGTTCCGCGGCCTCCCGCTGAAACTCCCACTCCACCTCGCCTTTGAGCGTGAGCCAGCCACCGGCGACGGTGACATCGAGCCGTTCGATGGGAACGAAGGCGTCTCGCGCCAAGGCCCGGACAGCGTCCGCGGCGAGCTCGGCGTCGGTGCGGCGCGCGGCGTGGGGCAGGCGCACTTCGATGTCGTTGGCGACCGCGGCGACGCCCGGGACCCGGTGCGCGGTACGCTCCGCCGCCCACTTGGTGCCGTAGGTATCGACCAGCCCCACGAGGGTGACGACGCCATCCCGCACGGTGACACCGATGGCGTTCGGGGGCACCGTGGCCTCCTGCCGCAGCGCCGCGAGGACCCGCTGGTGGATCTCCTCGTCGGACGGCGCCTCCGGATCGACCATGACGCTCTCCCCGTTGCCCTGGGCGTGCCCTCAGAGCCGGCGTGCCTTAGAGCAGGCGCAGCTCGCGGGCCCGTCGCACCGCGTCCCGGCGCCGGGGCGCACCGAGTTTCTGGTAGATGTTGCGGACGTGCGTCTTGACGGTGTTCACCGAGAGGAATAGCTCCGCGGCGATCTCACCGTTGGACAGCGAGCTCTGCAGGTAGCGCAGGATTGTCAACTCCCGTTCCGTCAGCGGCTCGGTGAGCCCGGGAGGAGCCGTGCGCTCCTCCTTGTCGGGGGCTGTCGAGTCCAGGATCTCCGTGACCGTCGCCCGATGGGCCGTGCCGGTATCGAGGTGGTCGGCGAGCAGCGCGCGCACCTCCGCTCCCCCCTGGGTGAACACCCGGCGATGGCCCCCGTGCGCCGAGGCGAGGTCGAGCGCCTCCTCCAGGAGCTGGTGCGCGCGTCGCCGCTCACCGAGCGCGCTGCGCGCCGCAGCCTCCGTGGTGATCGCGGCGAGGCGGGTGGGCAGCGCGACGGTATCGCCGGACGCGCCATCGGGGAGGGCGGCGACGGCCGCGGCCGGGTCGCCGGCACGGACGTGGAGCTGGGCGAGCGCCACCGCCAGCTCCGGTCGGGGATGGTGGGCGAGGGCGTCGGTGAGCAGCTCCCGCGCGGTGTCGACATCGCCGTGGGCGACGCGGACCTGGGCCTCGGTGGCGATCAACGAGGTGTCGAGGTGGTTGCCGCGCCACGCTTCGGGGCGACGCCGCCGTGCCGCGACGAGCAGCTCCCGGGCGCGGTCGAGATCCTCGGCGGCGACGGCGCGAGCGCGCACGAGCGCGATGGCGGTGGTGAGCACGGGGGACGTCGCCAGCTCAGCGGCCCGGGCCAGCTCGCGATCCGCGTCGGCGCGCCGCTCGCGGTCCTGGGCGATCCAGGCGAGGGCGAGGTGGGCCGCGGCTGCGTGCCCCACGCAGCGCCGCCCGGGGCACGGCTCGCCCGCGAGCGCGCCACGCGCCGCCTCCTCGGCTCTCCTGAGGTCACCGGTGACGGCGTCGACGAGGGCCAGCCAGCCGCGGGCGCGCCGCTCGGCACACGACCATCCCGACGCCGCCGCGGCGGTCACCGCCTCGACGCAGGCGCGCCGCGCCCCGGAGAGATCCCCGTGGGCGAAGCGGGCCTCACCGAGAGCGGTCGCGGCGATGACCCGGAGGTAGGTCGCGACGGGCTCCGGGGTGAGGGCCGCCCGCGTGGACACCTCCTCCGCTTCGCGAACGGCCTCGGGGAGTTCCCCGGCGAGCGTGGCGTTGACGAGCTGGACCGCCGCGAGAGCCGACGTCATCGTCGTCTCGCCGTCAGCGTGCAGGTGCCGCTGCGCGTGGCGCAGGTGCTCCAGCGCGCCGTCATAGTCGCCGATGTCGATCCGATCGGCCGCGTACGCCACCGCGAGCAGCGGATACCCGCGTACCACCTCCGCTGGCGGGGCCGCAAGCGGCGTGCGCAGTGTCTCGTCGTGGCCACAGATGACCACGTACGGCCAGATGTCCGTCATCCGCGCCGCTGCGGCCGCCCAGTCTCGCGCCGCGAGCGCGTGGCGCACCGCGGCGACCGGCATCCCGTGTTCCCCGTACCAGTGCGCGGCGCGGCGATGGAGGCCCGCGACGTCGGTGGGGTGCTGGCGGCACAACTCGCTGTACAAGTGATCACCGAGCAGGCGGTGGCAGCGGTACCACCCGGGTTGGCCATCGATCGGCACGAGAAAACCGCGGGCCTCTTCGGCGACGGCCGCGAGCAGCCGATCGCTGTCGTGGCCGCCGGTGAGAGCGTCCGCGGAGCTCGCGCAGAAGCGCTCGAGGACCGCGGTGCGGCGCAGGAGGTCGCGCAGCTCCGCGGGGAGGGGCGCGAGCAGCTCCGCGGCGAGGTACTCGGCGATCGCCGGCAAGTCTCCGGTGACGGTGGCGGTGCGGTGTGCCGGGTTGTCCCGGAGGGCCAGCGCGGCCAGTCGGAGACCGGCGGGCCAGCCCTCCGCGCGGGCGTGCACGTCGCGAACGAAGGACTCCGACAGCTCAAGGCCGTGCCGCCGCAGCAGCTCGGCGGTCTCCTCCCGCGTGAAGGCGAGGTCCGCGGCACGGAGTTCGGTGAGGTCACCGGTCAGCCGCCACCGATGGAGCGGCAGGTCGGGCGCCGACCGGGCGGCGATGACGAGTCGCAGCCGGCCTTTGCTGTGCCGGAGCAGGAACTCCAATCCCCGGGGCACGGACGGATCGGCCATGAGGTGGAAGTCGTCGAGGACCACCACCACCGGGTCGGGCAGCGCGGCGAGCGTGGCGGCGAGCCGGGCGAGGAACGTGTCATCCGCGACCGCTGGGGCCCGGAGCCGGGCTGGCAGGTGCGCGGTGACCGCGGCGGCCAGGTACGACCAGAAGGTCGGAGCGTCATCGGTGGCCTCGACCGTGAGCCACGAGGTGCGTTTCGGCGCGTGCTCCGCGATCCACGAGCTGAGCAGCGCGGTCTTACCCCATCCCGCCGGCGCGACGAGCAGGGTGACCGCGCGGTTCGCGCCGGCCCGCAGCGTCTCGATCAGCCGAGGACGCTCCACCATGGTGGCCGGCGGGTCAGGAACGGTGAGCTTCGACGACAACAACAGCGGCTCGCCGGCCGCGGCGGTCGGGGTGCCGGGCGGGACCAGCGGGGATGTGGTGACCTTCGCGATGATTCGCGGTGAGGCCTCCCGGGTCGACGAATCCTGGCCGGCTGTGCGCATCAGACACCGTTCCCTTCCGCGTGTGGTGGCGTGGTCGACGCGCGAAGGCCGTGGCGCGTCGGTCGCCGCGTTCCCTGAACGCGGGGGAATTAACGTGTCGTCCGATCCGCCGCCGGACGCGGACCATCCGAAGGGGGTGAGCCCCGTTCACCCGTAGCGCCCCGACGATCGGCGCATGATTCGCGGCACCGACGTTCCATTGCCGGGAACGACGGCTCCCGATTTCACCTTGCCCGCGACACCGGATGGGACGGTGTCGTTGGCGTCGCTGCGCGGCCGGCCAGTCGTCTTGGTGTTCTATCCCGGCGACTGGCGCTACGGGTGCGGCGAACAGCTCGCCTCGTATCAGACGGTCATGCCCGAGTTTCACGAGCTCGGTGTGGTCGTCCTGGGGATTTCGACGGACAGCGTCTGGTCACACCGCGCCTTGGCCCGCCGATGGGGTATCCGATTCAACCTGCTCGCGGATCATCGGCCTCGGGGTGCGGTGGCGCGACAGTACGGCGTTTATCGCATAGCGGACAAAATATGTGAAAGGGCGTTGTTCCTCATCGAGCCCTCCGGCACGGTGGTATACAGCCACGTCTCGCCCCCCGACGTGAATCCGGGAGTGGAACCGATCCTGACCGCGGTGGAATCACTGGGGTGTCGTCCTGTGGCCATGGCGCGGCCGTCCCGGTGGTGATCTGCGACGTGCGGCCGATCTCGTGGACAGCCGCAACGCGGCCCGTGGCGTCCGTGCCGGACCGGAGGTGAACGGCATGAGGCCTATCGGCGGCACCCGCATCGCGCGGGGCGTATTCGCCATCGCGTTCGGTGTGTTGGCCATCTTCTGGCCACGACTCACCGTCTACGCCATCGCTCTGCTCTTCGGGGCGTTCGCCGCGGTGACGAGCCTCCTCCTGCTGATCGAGACGGTGTGGCGCGACGGCGAATTCGGCGACCGGATCCGGCACAAGGCCCCGCGGGTGATCGGCGCTTCGGTGGGGTTGGTCGCTGGCCTGGCGACGCTGCTATGGCCGGAGATCACGCTGTGGGTGTTGGTCATGCTCGCCGGTGCCTGGGCGGTCGCTACCGGCCTCGCGGACCTCTGGTCCGCGTCCCAGCAGGGCGGGCATTGGCTGCTCGCGATCACGGGTGCGGTCTCGATCGCCGCGGGGGTGCTGGTCATCGTGTTGCCCACCGCGGGGGCACTCGCCATCGCCCGTGTGCTAGGGGCGGTGGGCTTGGTGAGCGGGGCACTCATGCTGACGGACGGGGTACGTCAGCGCCGGGCGGTGCCGGATCAGACCGCCGCCACACCCCGATCCTCATGAGCCGCACAGTGAACTTCTCCCATACGCACGCCATGTGGCCCCCGACGCGGGAGGATGGACGCGGGACCGGGGAGGTGATGCCGTTAGGGGAGAAGGGCGTCGACCACGGCGGTGGCACGCGACTCGTGTCGGGCGTAGGCGTTGGGAAACGCCGATTTCTGCACCGCCTGCGCGGCCTGCGTGAGGCTGAGCCGCTGCCAGTTCGGCACCGCCTCCAGCGCCGCGAAAAACTTCTCCGCCGCGTATTCAGGTCTCATGAGGTCCCGTACGGGCCCCCAACCGGTGCTGCTGCGCTGTTGGAAGAGCCCGACCGAGTCGTGGTCCCACCCAATTCCTTGGTGGGGGTATCGCGTCGATTCGGGGACCGCGCCGTTCGCGAGGTTGAGGAGATTACTCTCCTGCATCGCGGTCGCCACCGCGATGATGAGCCCGTATCGGGGAATTCCGCGTTTGAGCCCGACCTCCACGATGATGCGCGCGTTCTCCATCTGCGCTTCGGTGAGCCCGGCGACCGGCGCGACCCGTTTCACCGTCGGGCTGGGGCTCGGCGTGCGCGAGGGGAGTGCCGTCGATGAAGCCTGCGGCGTGGCGCGGCTCGTGCCACGGGACGCGGCGTGGCGGTTGGCGGCCACCTCCCGGTGCGCGGCGGATTCGTGCAGGTCAGGACTGATGTGGCGGGCTTCGGAGCCGTGGTGGGTTTCATCGGCGACGACGAATCCGAGTCCGCCGGTGAGGATGATGGCGATCATCGAGCGGAGAGCGACCGCGACACGTGTCCGGCGGATTCCGAGCGGGTCGTGCCGCCGGCGCGCGCGGTGCCGTCCCGGCGGTTGCTTGGGGAGTGTGGGGTCGAGGGGACGCCGAACTCGTCCGGGGGTACCTGCGGCGTGTCGAGGTCTCCTTTTCGTCCGCACCCGCTGAGGTTAAACGGCATTTATCACGCCGCGGCCCGCCGCGGGTGTGGAATCCCGCACATCTATGCTCTGAGAATCAGTCAGTGAGGATGTGCGTGGGATATTTGGTTAATGGATTGTGAAGAGGGGAATTCTGGATAAGTCTGATTTCATAGGACAAAATCTCGGTCTCAGCGCCGTAGACGATGTATCGAAATATTGCCTGGAAAAAATGATTTCCCGGATCAATGGCGGGTCATGGGGTCTCGCGGGCTGCTGGCACAACGGTCAATGTGTGCCGTGACTCGCCGTTGCGGCAGAACGGCCAGATCTGATCGGCGTGCGCGACCAGCGACGAGAGCTGCCCAGGAGTGAGCCCGGTTGAGCCAATGCTCGCCCGCACATCCGCCCGGTATCGCCCGTCAGCGTCTCGCTCCAGTCGCGCCTCGGCCCGGACCTGCACGGTGTGGGATTCGTTGGTGATCTCCGTTGAGGCCTCGACGGCCGCGTGGTGGAGGCACGAGGCGAAGGCGGCGGCGAGGAGCTGCTCCGGGGTGAGACCCGTGCTCTCGGGGGCCAGTGGCGAGGAGAGCCGGGCGGAGAACTGTCCGTCGTCGGTGCGGACCCGGCCGCCTTCCGCGGTCGCCGAGGCACGGTGCACCCAGGTCGATCCCGGCATCGTCGATTCCTCTCGGTCGTCGGGTCTCCGCTGCCGGTACCCCGGGTTGGCTGAGAAAAACGCCGGAGGGGCAGCGGAGATCGGGAGCTGCCCCTCCGGCGAGAGGGGTCTAGTCGGTGGTTATCGTCGCCGGAGGGCGAGGTAGATGATCAGGCCGGCGCCGGTGGCGAGCAGGAGGATGACTCCGGCGGCGATGAGCAGTAGCCCGAGCACGTTCACTGGCCGCTCCGGAGGGCTGGCGGCCGCTGGTGGTGGTGGCACGGCT
>DATCMA010000066.1:0-1670 GCA_036563645.1 Micromonospora sp. | reverse complement strand
CAACACCGCCGCCCCCCACCTGCACCTCCACGTCACGACCGGACCCGAAGTGCTCGGATCGGACGGCTTCCCGTACGTCTTCCGCAACTTCCTGTTGGCCGGGCAGGCGGGGGACATCGCCGGCAGCGACGAGTTGACCGGCAACTGGGTCGAGAGCCGCCTGGATCCCCCGGAGCCGCAAGGCCGCCGGTTCCCGCTCAACCTCAACATCGTCGACTTCCCCGACTGAGAAACACCTTGGTGCGCCGCGCGGTTCTCGCGCGGCGCACCCATCTCATCGCGTCGGGCACCGTCAACGGAATGGACTGGGTGCACGCGACGTTCGGCAAGCAGGTCGAGGCGCCGTCAACGGGATGACGCCGGTGCGCCGGCATCCCAGCAACCGCAGCGCCTTACGCCCCGCTTCCTTTGCGCGCGGCCTCGCGCTCGCGCAACTCCACCCGGCGGATCTTGCCGCTGATCGTCTTGGGCAGCTCCGCCACGAACTCGATCTCCCGGGGGTACTTGTACGGTGCGGTCACCTGCCGCGTGAAGTCCTGGATCTCCTGCGCCAGCGTCGGCGACTCCTCAGTGCCGGGGACGAGCACCACGAACGCCTTGACGATCTGGCCACGGATCGGGTCGGGACTGCCGACCACGGCGGCTTCGGCGACCGCAGGGTGCTCGATCAACGCGCTCTCGACCTCGAACGGGCTGATGCGGTAGCCCGCGCTCAGGATCACGTCGTCGGCACGCCCGACGAACCAGAAGTAGCCATCCTCGTCGCGCCGGGCGCGATCGCCGGTGTAGTACCACTCTCCTGCGAAGACTTCATTGGTCAGCGCCTCATCGCCGTAGTACCCATGGAACAACCCAACTGGGCGCCCCGGCTTGATCCGGACGCCGATATGCCCTTCCTCGCCCGGCGGCAGCTCCCTCCCCTCGTCGTCGATGATCGCCACCTCGAATCCGGGCGTGGGCTTGCCCATCGCACCGACCCGCACCGGCACCGAGGGGAAGTTGGCCACCAGCACGGCGCTCTCGGTCTGCCCATAGCCGTCGCGGATGGTCATGCCGGTCGCCTCGCGCCAGGTCTCAATCACCTCCGGGTTCAGCGGCTCTCCCGCCCCGACGCAACTCCGCAGGGCCGCCGGCTTGAATTTCGCGAGGTCCTCCAGCACCAGCATCCGGTAGATCGTCGGTGCGGCGCAGAAGGAGGTGATCGGGTAACGCTCCAGCGTTGCCAGGGTCTGCCCAGCATCGAACCGGCCGCGCGCGTCGTGGATGAAGAGGGTCGCTCCGACCGACCAGGGACCGAACAGGCTGCTCCAGGCGGCCTTGGCCCAGCCGTTGTCCGACAGGTTCCAGTGGAGATCGCCGGGCCGCAGGTCCAACCAGAACCGCCCGGTGACAACGTGTCCGATCGGGTAGGAGGCATGTGTGTGGAGCACCATCTTCGGGTGCGCCGTCGTGCCTGAGGTGAAGTAGAGCATACAGGGGTCGTCGCTCCGGGTGCGGACCGGCTCGAAATCCGCAGGCGCCTCAGCCAGCGCAGCGTCGTAGCTGATCCACCCGTCGCGCTCGCCGCCGACGACGATCGGCACCGTGAGCGTCGGACAGGATCCGGCGACCTCGTCCACCCGCGCCGCCACCTCCGGGTCGGTGATGATCCCCTTGGCGCCGCTGGCATT
>DATCMA010000065.1:0-37762 GCA_036563645.1 Micromonospora sp. | reverse complement strand
ATCATCCTCTTCATCGACGAGATTCACACCCTGGTGGGCGCGGGCGCGGCGGAAGGCGCGATCGACGCGGCGAGCATCCTCAAGCCGATGCTGGCCCGTGGCGAGTTGCAGACGATCGGCGCGACCACGCTGGACGAGTACCGCAAGCACCTGGAGAAGGACGCGGCGCTGGAGCGGCGCTTCCAGCCGATCCACGTGGGTGAGCCGTCGCTGGCCCACACGATCGAGATCCTCAAGGGTCTGCGCGACCGGTACGAGGCCCACCACCGGGTGAGCATCACCGACCGCGCGCTGGTGGCCGCGGCGACGCTCGCGGACCGCTACATCTCCGACCGGTACTTGCCGGACAAGGCGATCGACCTGATCGACGAGGCCGGTGCCCGGATGCGGATCCGCCGGATGACCGCGCCGCCAGACCTGCGCGAGTTCGACGAGCGCATCGCCCAGGTGCGCCGCGAGAAGGAAGCGGCGATCGACGCGCAGGACTTCGAGCGCGCCGCGCAGCTGCGCGACAAGGAGAAGCAGCTTCTCGCGCAGAAGGCGCAGCGGGAGAAGGAGTGGAAGGCTGGCGATCTCGACGTCGTCAGCGAGGTCGACGACGAGCAGATCGCCGAGGTGCTGGGCAACTGGACGGGCATCCCGGTCTACAAGCTCACCGAAGAGGAGACCGTGCGGCTGCTCCGCATGGAGGAGGAGCTCCACAAGCGGGTGATCGGCCAGGAGGAGGCCGTCAAGGCCGTCTCGCGGGCGATCCGCCGCACCCGGGCTGGGCTCAAGGACCCGAAGCGTCCGGCGGGCTCGTTCATCTTCGCCGGTCCGTCCGGTGTCGGGAAGACTGAGCTGTCCAAGGCGCTGGCGGAGTTCCTCTTCGGCACCGAGGACGCGCTGATCCAGCTCGACATGAGCGAGTTCCACGACCGCTACACGGTGTCGCGGCTGGTCGGGGCGCCTCCGGGCTACGTCGGGTACGACGAGGGCGGGCAGCTCACCGAGAAGGTGCGGCGTCGGCCGTTCTCGGTGGTCCTCTTCGATGAGATCGAAAAGGCCCACCCCGACGTCTTCAACACGCTGCTGCAGATCCTCGAGGATGGCCGGCTCACCGACGGTCAGGGCCGCATCGTGGACTTCAAGAACACGGTGATCATCCTGACCACCAACCTGGGGACCCGCGACGTCGCCAAGGCGGTGTCGTTCGGCTTCCAGGCGTCGGAGGACCAGGAATCCTCCTACGAGCGGATGAAGCAGAAGGTCAACGACGAGCTGAAGCAGCACTTCCGCCCGGAGTTCCTGAACCGGATCGACGACACGATCGTCTTCCACCAGCTCCGGGAGGAAGACATCCTGAAGATCGTCGACATCATGGTCGCCCGGATCGAGACGCAGCTCCGGAACAAGGACATGACCATGGAGCTGACGGAGAACGCCAAGAGGTACTTGGCGAAGAAGGGCTTCGATCCGGTGCTGGGTGCCCGGCCGCTGCGTCGGACCATTCAGCGCGACATCGAGGACAACCTGTCCGAGCGGATTCTGTTCGGCGAGCTCAAGCCGGGCCAGATCGTGATCGTCGATTGCGAGGGCGACCCGGCGGATCTCGACAACGCGCGGTTGGTGTTCCGCGGCGCGGACAAGCCGGTGTCGGTGCCGGACGCCGTGCCGGCGGACCTGGGCGGTACCGCCGCCACCGGCGCTGACGACTGATCAGCGGCTCGCGACGTGACGCGGCCCCGGTTGGGCTTCGGCTCGACCGGGGCCGTTCGCGTCCGTCGGGAGGTGCGGCGGGCGCGCGATCAGCGGCGGTCAGGGTGATCCCCGGCGAGGACACACGCGTCGCCCACCAGCTCGACGAGCCCATCCGCCACGAGGCTGGCGAGCGCGCGTGACCGCTGCGCGGCGTCGTGCCAGACCCGGTCGAGCTGATCCCGACGGACCGGTCCGGAGGCCTCTCGGAGGACCGCCAAGAGCAGACCCCGTACGTGTCGGTCCGTGCCGACGTACCGCTGGACGCGGCGCGTGGGGCCCGAGGCGGCCGGCCGTCCGGCCGCGTACCACGCGCACATCGAGGTAACCGGACAGGCGCGGCACCGCGGCGCGCGGGCAGTGCAGATTACCGCCCCGAGCTCCATGAAGGCCGCGCTGGCCCGCGCCGCCCGAGCCGGCTCGTCGGGTAGCAGCGCCTCCGTGGCCGCCAGGTCGGCGGGTCGGGTCGCTGGGCCCGCGTCGGGCTTGCCGGCCACCGCGCGGGCGACGAACCGCCGGACGTTCGTGTCGACGACCGGATGCCGCTGGCCGTAGGCGAAGGCGGCCACCGCGCGCGCCGTGTACGCGCCGATCCCTGGCAGGGCGAGAAGCGCCGTCAGATCCGCCGGCACGACCCCGCCGTGCCGCTCGACGATCGCGACCGCGCACTCGTGGAGGCGCAGCGCCCGCCGGGGGTAGCCGAGCCGCCCCCACATCCGAATCGCCTCGGCGGGGGAATCCTGGGCGAGGGCGGCCGGAGTCGGCCACCGGGAGATCCAGGCTTGCCAGGCGGGCAGGACCCGCGCCACCGGCGTCTGCTGCAACATCACTTCGCTGACCAAGATCGGCCAGGCGCCCACTCCGGGGGCTCGCCACGGCAGGTCGCGAGCGTTCTCGTCGTACCACCGCGTCACCGCGGTGGCCAGCGGACTATCGGGCATGGCGCGTCGATCCTGCCACGCGCCGCCGTTCGGTCGAAAATCGCCTACGCGAATCATGTGTCCCGTACCGTGGACGGGCGGGCTGGCCGAGGCGAGACCGCCTGAGTGGATCGGAGAGACTGCGCTAATGAACGAGCTCGCGATTACCGTGATCGGTCAGGACCGGCCGGGCATCGTGGCGGATGTCGCGGAGGCGCTCGCGCGTCTCGGCGCCAACCTGACCGACTCCACCATGACCCGCTTGCGCGGTCACTTCGCGATGACCTTGATCTGCACCGGTCCCTCCGCCGCCGAAGCGGAGGCCGCACTCCACCCGATCACGGCGAGCGGGCAGTTGCTGGCCACGGTGCGCGAGGTCCGCTCCGAGGGCTACACCGTGCCCGGCGGTGAGCCGTACGTGATGAGCGTGCACGGCGCGGACCGGCTCGGCATCGTGGCGGCGCTGACCCGGGTACTGGCCGACGTGGGCGGAAACGTGACCGACCTAACGACTCGGCTCTCCGGGACGCTGTATGTGCTGCTCGCCGAGGTAGAGCTACCGCCAGAGGTTGTCGACCGGGTACGGACCCGGTTGGCCGAGGTAGCGGCCGACCTCGGTGTCGAGGTGACCTTGCGACGTGCTGAGTCGGATGTGCTGTGAGCGCAGTGGAAACGGGACTGGGAGACTGGACAGTTGAATCGCTCGGGGTGGAAGGGCGGGTACGCCCGGTGGTTCGGGCCCCCGACCCGGTGCTCGCTCGCCCGGGTGAGGAGGTCGACCCCTGTGACCCCGAGGTCGTCCAGCTCGCCGCGGACCTCATCGCGACCATGCGGGTGTCGCCGGGGTGTGTCGGCTTAGCCGCACCGCAGGTCGGTGTCAGCGCTCGCGTGTTCGTCGTTGACGTCACTGGACACCCGAAAGCGGTGACCGTGCACGGCACCTTCGCGCTGTGCAACGCGAAGATCATCGAGGCGACCCGCTGGAAGGTCAGGCGAGAGGGCTGCATGTCGGTGCCGGACTTCACCGGTGACGTCAAGCGGGCGTCGCGTGTGGTCGTGGAGGGGGTGCTCCCGGGCACAGGAGCGCCCGTGCGGCTGGCGACGGACGCGTTCGAGGCGCGTGCGCTCCAGCACGAGATTGACCACTGTGAGGGCCTGCTGTTCCTGGACCGGGTAGCGGGGGCACACGCGGTCTTCCCGCGGAAGGTATATCTCTGAGAGCAGTGATGGCAGCGGTCTCCGGCCGTGCCTCCGGCGCGTCGCCGAGATCAAGGCATTCGACCCCGATACGGTGAGGGCACTATGCGACTGACGGTGGGCCCACTGCCAGCCGCCGTCTACTGGCGGCGACGTGCCATTGTGCTCGGTGCGCTGCTGCTCTTCGTGGCGCTTCTCGCCTACGCGTGCAGTGATCGTGGCGACTCGGGCGAGCGCACGGAAGCGAGCGCGGCGGCGAGTGCGACGCCGTCAAGCGCGTCGCCGAGCGTGGCGCCGTCGCAGACGAGCGCGGCGCCGGCCGAGGAGCCGCCGCCAGCCGCGGAGACGGGGGACGCGCCATCAGACGGTGGCCAAGCGCCTCCTCCGATGGCGGGAGTGGCCGCCGGGGACCTCTGCACCGACGACGAGATCCTGGTGACGCCCGTGGCCTCGGATCCGTCCCCGCGGGTCGGCATGCGGATCGAGCTTCGGATCCGGATCAAGAACATCTCCGAGCGCACCTGTAAGCGCGATGTCGGCGCGGACTTCCAGGAGCTGTACATCAAGCAGGGCGCTCGGCTGGTCTGGTCGTCTGACGCCTGCGGCACCGCCAGAGGGTCGAAAGTGGACCCGTTCCCGCCGTACCACGAGCAGGAGTTCCGGGTCTCCTGGAACGGCCGGGAAGCGAGCCGGTGCGTGGACGGTGAGGCCGCCGGCCCGTTCCTCGAGCCGGGCGAGTACCAGCTCTTTGGGCGGCTTGACACCAAAGTGAGCGACCCGGTCAAGCTGGTGATCAATCCCTAAGCGGGGTTCCCCTCAGGGCGGGAAGGCATCCGGCGCCGCGCGCCGACCGTGCGCCCAGCGGGATCAGACGTAACGCTCCAGAATGGAGGCTTCCGCCAGCCGAGACAGTCCTTCCCGGACGGTCCGGGCACGGGCGTCGCCGACTCCTTCCACCGCCTGCAGGTCCTCGACGGTCGCCCCGAGGAGCCGCTGGAGATTGCCGAAGTGGTTCACCAGCCGTTCGATGACGGTGGCGGGGAGGCGCGGCACCTTGGCGAGCAGTCGGAAGCCCCGCGGGCTGACCGGGGTGTCCAGCACCTCGGCCGCGCCCGGATAGCCAATCGCCTTGGCCACCGCGACCAAGTCGATGAGCTCATTCGGGCTGAGCATGTCGAGTTCGGTCAGCGCCTCGTCGAGGGTGCGGGCCTTCCGTCCGCTCGGCAGGTAGTCGCGCACGACCAGCACGCGATCCTGGTCGACGCCGGCCATGAGCTCGTCGAGTTGCAGGGCGAGCAACCGGCCGTCGGTGCCGAGCTCCACCACGTACCCCGCGATCTCATCGGCGATCCGGCGCACCATCTCCAGCCGCTGCACGACGGAGACGGCGTCGCGGACGGTCACGAGATCTTCAATCTCCAGTGCGGAGAGCGTGCCCGAGACCTCGTCGAGCCGAAGCTTGTACCGCTCCAGGGTGGCGAGCGCCTGGTTCGCGCGAGACAGGATCGCGGCCGAGTCGTCGAGGACGTGCCGCTGGCCGTTGACGTACAAGCTGATGATCCGCATCGACTGGCTGACCGAGATGACGGGGTAGCCAGTCTGGCGGGCGACGCGTTCTGCCGTCCGGTGACGCGTGCCCGACTCCTCCGTCGGGATCGACGGGTCAGGCATGAGGTGCACCCCGGCGCGGAGGATGCGGGTCCCGTCGCTGGAGAGGACCACCGCGCCGTCCATCTTGCACAGTTCCCGGATCCGCGTCGCGGAGAACTCCACGTCGAGGGGGAATCCGCCGGTGCAGATCGATTCGACCACCTTGTCGTAGCCGAGCACGATCAGTGCACCCGTGCGGCCTCGAAGGATGCGTTCGAGGCCGTCACGCAAGGCGGTCCCCGGAGCCATGAGAGCCAAGTTGGCACGCAGCGGGTCACTGAGGGCAGCAGAGCTGTAACGCCCAATCGACCCCACGAAACTCGTGCGGCCCGACGAGCTCGTGCTCGCGGCTCTGTTCGCATCGCGGTCGATCGGCACGGGCACAGTTTACGGATCGTCGTGCACTGGGTGCTGTCGTGGTTACGGGGTTGTGCGTCGCGCGCGTCACGTCGCCCGTCGCGGCTGCGGCGCGGCGCACGAGATAGCGTCTTATCTACACCTCATGTCGTGATTGTCGTATTTTGATGTTCCTTTGGAATTCACTCGGACTCGGCCATCGCTGACAGCCGCGCCGCCCACTGCAACGCGTCCCGAAGATCCGTGATCTCGATCACCTTCATGTCCTCCGGGCCGGCGCCGGTGGATTCGGGGCCACAGCCGGAAGGAACGAGGGCGAAGCGGAACCCGAGCCGAGCGGCTTCGGTCAGGCGTCGGGGCACCCCGCTGACACGACGGACCTCGCCGGTGAGCCCCACCTCGCCGATCGCCACGAGCTGCGGCGCCAGCGCGAGGTTGAGGCCACCCGAGGCGACAGCGAGCGCGATCGCGAGGTCCGCCGCGGGTTCGGTCACCCGAATCCCGCCGACGGTGGCCGCGAAGACCTCACGGTCGTGCAGGGTCAGCCGCCCGGTCCGCCGCTGGAGTACCGCCAGGATCATGGCGAGTCGGGCGCTGTCGAGGCCCGAGACGGTGCGCCGCGGGGCACCGGCGACGGTCGCGCCGATCAGCGCCTGGATCTCGGTCACCAGGGCGCGACGCCCCTCCATCGCCACCGTGACGCAGGTGCCGGGGACCGGCTCCGAGTACCGCGTGAGGAACAGGCCGGACGGGTCGACGAGGCTGCTGATGCCCCGTTCGTGCATCTCGAAGCAGCCCACCTCGTCGGCGGCGCCGAAGCGGTTCTTCACTCCCCGCACCATGCGCAGCGACGAGTGCCGGTCCCCCTCGAAGTGCAGGACCACGTCCACCAGGTGCTCCAGCACCCGCGGCCCGGCCACTTGGCCGTCCTTCGTCACGTGCCCCACCAGCACGGTGGCGATGTTGCGCTCCTTGGCGACCGCCACCAACGCGGCGGTGACCGCGCGGACCTGGGTCACGCCGCCGGGCACGCCCTCGATGCCGCTGGCGGAGACGGTCTGCACCGAGTCGAGCACGAGCAACCCTGGCTTGACCGCGTCGAGGTGCCCGAGGATCGCCCCGAGGTCGGTCTCGGAGGCGAGGTAGAGCTGGTCGTGGAGCGCGCCGATCCGTTCCGCGCGCAGGCGCACCTGGTTGACGGACTCCTCACCGCTGACGACGAGGGCTGGGGAGGTGCCACTCGCCGCCCACCGCTGGGCGACGTCGAGCAGCAGCGTCGACTTGCCCACGCCCGGTTCGCCGGCGAGCAGGACGACCGCCCCGGGCACCAGACCGCCGCCGAGCACACGGTCGAGTTCCGCGACCCCGGTCGGGCGCGCTCGCGCCGGGTCTGCGCTGATCGTCGAGATGGGACGAGCGGGCTGGGTAGGCACCCGCGAACTGATCACTCGTCCGGAGGCCATGGGACCGGGGTGCGTGACTTCGACGACGGAGCCCCATTCGCCGCACTCGGGGCAGCGGCCAACCCACTTCGGTGGCTGATAGCCGCAGGTGTCGCACTGGTAGCTAGGCCGCGGATCGCGGGCCTTGCCGGTGGAGCGGGGAGCTGATGTGGACGTCACGCGAGCACGGTAGCGAAGGGAGACCGGGAAACGACGCGCACTCTCCTGAGGGGTCGGACACGGACGGGCCGGACGTGGCGCCCCACGTCCGGCCCGTCACGGGACGTCATCAGACGGTCAGTGCCCGCCCCGCACGTCCGCCGCCTGGTCGGTGGCGCGCGGCGCCGGGCTCAGCGGCGTGGTCACCGGAACGGTGGCCCGCAGCTCCTGCTGCTTGCCCTTGTACTGGTAGGTGAAGGCCAGGCTGACCGACTTGCCGGGCGTCAGCGCGCTGGAGAGCCCGGTGATCCGCAGGACCTGCTGGCCCGACTCGGTGAACACGACGTAGCCACCGGCCGGGACAGTGAAGACTGCCGGCCCTTCCGCCGGAGGGGCGGACGGAGCGGTCTCCGGGCTGGCCGTCGCCTCCGGGCTCGCGGTGCTCGTCGCCTCAGGGGTCGCCTCCGGGCTCGCGGGTGGGGTGGCCTCCGCGCTTCCCAGGACGACCGACTGGCCCGTGACCACGGTCTCGTCACCGGCCGCCTCCGTCACCGCGGTCACCCGGACGGTGATCGGTTCAAGGGTGCTGTTGAAGATCGTCCCGGTGATCGGCGCGCTGCCACCGGCCGGGTAACCAGCCGGGCCGCCGTAGGCCACGACGAGGTTGCGCAGCTGGATAGCGTTGTCGGGGCCGTCGATGTTGATGCCGGGCACCGCCGGCTTCTTGATCGCTGTCTCGGCGATCTGCCCTGCACTGCAGCCGCCGGCCAGAAGGGCGACTGCGGCCGCGCCGGCCAGCAGCACCGCAGCGCGGCGCTTTCCCCGGACCGAGCGCGTGGGACGGATCGAGCGCGTCACGTGGCTCCTCCTCTGTGCGATCAGCGCCGACCAGGGCGCCGAGCGGGCTGCTCACCCGCGCAGACCGGCTCTCAGCGTAGTTGCCCCTGATCGGGCGCCTGGCGGCGACCCGCCAGTTCGAGGGACGGAGTCACACGATCCGCCCGTGTGTGACGAGGAGCGCCACGTCGATGACGGCGACGAGCATGACGGCCCGGAACGCCGCTGTCGAGCGCGCGCCGCGCCGCTCAGCGGCGCGGGCGGCGTACCAGCCGGCGCCGAGGGTCACTGCGGTGGCGGCGAGGGCGGCCAGCCCGAGCCACGAGGGCGCACCGGGCGGCCCGAAGACCAGCACCAGGGTCGCGGCGAGGAGCAGCCCGGCGGCGGCGCCCCGCGCGATGCGCGGGCCGCAGCGGTGGGGGAGGCCGCGCACCCCGGTGCGGACGTCGTCGGTGAGGTCGGGCAGGACGTTGACGAAGTGGGCGCCACCCCCGAGGAGTGCGCCGGCGACGACCAACCAGGCCGGCGGCGCCGGGCGGTTGGGGAGGGCCACGACGACGAAGGCCGGCAGCGCCCCGAACGCCACCAGGTACGGCACGACCGAGGCGGGGGTGTTCTTCAGCGGCCAGTTGTAGAGCAGGCCCGACAGCAGCGCCACGGTGAGGCACGCCGCGGCGACCGGGTTGGCGCGCAGGGCCAGCAGGGGGGTCGCCAGCGTGGCGAGGACCGCGGCGACGCCGACGAGGCGGCGGTCGACGGCGCCGCGGGGGATGGGCTTGTCGCGGCGACCCGCGAGCTGGTCGCGCCGCGCGTCGAGCCAGTCGTTGCTCCAGCCGACGGCGAGCTGGCTGGCGAGGACCGCGCCGGCGACGGTGGCGACGGAGCCGGGTGGGTGGCCGATGCCCCAGGCCAAGAGCGCGGCGACCGCGGTGACCGCCGCGGTGGGTTCGGGGTGACTGGCCCGGAGCAAACCCGACACACGGCTCGGCATAGTCGAAGTCTGGCCCTAGGAAGTGATCCGTGTCACGCTCAGGAGCATGCGCGACCCGCTGCGCAATGACCCCCGCCAGTACGACGAGCTGGCCGGGGAGTGGTGGCGGCCGGGTGGGGCGTTCGAGCTGCTGCACTGGCTGGCTGAGGCGCGCGCGCGACTCATTCCCCCCGCGAGCCGGCCGGGTGCGGTGCTGGTCGACGTCGGCTGTGGGGCGGGTCTGTTGGCGCCGCACGTGCGCGACAAGGGGTATCGCCACATCGGCGTCGACCTCGTGACCTCCGCGCTGACCCAGGCGGCGCGGCACGGGGTGGTGCCCGTCCGGGGGGACGCGCGAGCCCTGCCCCTCGCCGACGCGGTCGCGGACGTCGTCGCCGCTGGCGAGCTCTTCGAGCACGTCCCCGATTGGCCGGCGGCGGTGGCGGAGGTGTGCCGGGTGCTGCGCCCCGGCGGGCTGCTCGTCCTCGACACGGTGAACGCCACCTGGCTCGCCCGCGTGCTCGTGGTGTCGCTCGGGGAGCGGGTGGGCGCGGTGCCGGTGGGGTTGCACGATCCCCGGCTCTTCGTGGACGCCCAGGCGCTCGTGGCCGCGTGCGCTCGCCATGGCGTGCGGCTGGCGATTCGCGGGGCTCGTCCGACCATCCCCGGCCTGCTCCGCTGGCTGGTCGGTCGATCGGCGCGCGCCGGCAGGCCGCTCGGCCGGATCGTGCCGACCGCGTCGACAGCGGTCCTCTACCAGGGGCGCGGGGTCAAGCGGGGGTAGTCGACCGATTACGTGGACGGGGAAAGGATCGCGATGGCGTCAGGCGTGCTGGAGGTGGCGCGGCGCTTGGCGCCGCGACTGGCGGCGCGGGCGGATGAGTACGACCGAACGGGAGCGTTTCCCGTTGAGGACTTCGCGGACTTACGGGAGGCGGGGCTCTTCGGCGTGATGGTGCCGAGGCGACTCGGTGGGCTCGGCGCGAGCTTCTCCGACTACGTCGCGGTCGCCTACGAGCTGGCTCAAGGCAATGGGGCGACCGCGCTCGTGTACAACATGCACGTCGCGGTGACGGGGGCGCTCAGCGCGATCACCGACGAGCTCGCCGAGGCCCTGGGGTTGCCGGAGGAGGCCCTCGCGGCGCGCGATCGCATACTCGCGGCGGCGGCCGCCGGGTCGTGGTACGCGGTGGCGACGAGCGAACGGGGTGTCGGTTCCCGGTTGTCGCGGCTGTCCACGGTGTACGAAGCGGTCGACGGCGGCTACCGCATCAAGGGGGTCAAGAGCTTCTGCTCCGGGGCGGGGTACGCCGACGGCTACCTGGTGGCCGCCCGCAGCGTGGTGGACGAGTCCCGGGTGTCGCAGTTCCTCGTGCCCGCCACGGTGTCTGGGTTGCGGGTTGAGCCGACGTGGGACGCGCTGGGGATGCGCGCGACCGCCTCGCACGACGTGCACCTCGACCTCACCGTGCCGCGGGACGCGCTGGTCGGCGGGGTCGAAGGGTTGGCGCTGGTGGCCGCCCAGCTCATGCCGCACTGGATGGTGGCGAGCTACGCGGCGGTCTACGTCGGGGTGGCTCGGGCGGCGGTGGACGCGGCGCGCGCGGACGTCGCGGAGCGGGGCTTGGGCGGCCTGCCGGCGGTGCGGTCCCGGATCGGTCGGGCGGACGCCGAGGTGGCGGCGGCGTGGCTGGTGGTGCAGGAGGCGGCGCGCCGGGTGGATGCCGCGCCGGGCGATCCCGAGACGAACGCCTGGGTGTGGCGGGCGAAGCTCCTCGCCGGGGAGACCGCGGCGCGGGTCGCGGCGTCGATGGTGGAGGCGGCGGGCGCGTCGGCGACCCGTCGGGGGCATCCGTTGGAGCGCCTGTATCGGGACGCCCGGTGTGGCGCGCTTCAGCCGCCGACGTCGGACGTGTGCGCCGACTGGCTCGGGGTGGCCGCGCTCGGCGGCGACCCGGACCGAGACGGCGTGGCACCCCGGTGGTGAGGGCGATGGCGCGGCCGGTCATCGCGGGCGTGGGGGTGGCGTTGCCCCCGGCCGCGAGTCAGGAGGAGCTGTGGCGGGAGTTCTTCGCGGAGCGGTACGCGGGCGCCACCCGCATCCTCGCCGAACGGATCTTCGCGAATTCCGGGGTCCGCCGTCGGCACGCCGCGGTTAATCCGCTGCGAGAGGACGTCGCCGAGTGGCCGACAGCGCGTCGCATGGCCCGGTACCTGAGCGAGGCGCTGCCGCTGGGGAAGGACGCGGTCGAGCGGGCGATCGCGGCGAGTGGGGTCACCGCCGCGGAGATCGGGTTGTTCGCGGTCTGCTCCTGCACCGGGTACGTGACGCCCGGGCTGGACATCCTGCTCGCCCGGGACGTGGGGATGCGGCCGGAGACGCAGCGGTTGTTCATCGGCCACATGGGGTGCTACGCGGCGCTGCCTGGGGTGGGTGTGGTGTCGGATTTCGTCGTCGCCCGGGGGCAGCCGGCGCTGCTGCTGTGTGTCGAGCTGACGAGCCTGCACGTGCAGCCGGCGGAGATCGGGGCGGATACCGAGCAGATCGTGGCGCACGCGTTGTTCTCGGACGCCGCCGCGGCGGCCGTGGTCGTACCGGGGGAGCGACCGGGTTACGTCGTCCGGGAGCTGGCGGCCGTCACGGATGGCGCGACCGCTGACCACATGACGTGGGAGGTGACGGATCTCGGTTTTCGTATGGGGCTGTCGCCGCGGGTGCCGCAGGTCTTGGCCCGCCACGTGCGCGGTCTCGTGGAGGGGCTGCTGTCGCGGCACGGCCTGCGGGTGGCCGATGTGGACGGCTGGGCGGTGCATCCGGGCGGGCCGCGGATCCTCGCCGTGGTCGAGCGGGAATTGGGCTTGCCGGAGCAGGCCCTGCGGACGTCCCGAGCGATTCTAGCGGACTGCGGTAATTGTTCCTCTTCGACCGTTTTACTCATTATGGAGCGATTAATTCGATGTGAATCTCCCCCACAATGGACAGTGATGTTGGCATTTGGTCCTGGATTGACCCTTTATGCGGCGTTATTGGAGCGCCGTGGGCCACAGTGAATTGGTTGAATGTGACCTCTCATTCGCGCCGGTCACTCGCGCCCGGTCACGTCAGTTCCCGCCCGTCGTTGGGGGCGCCGCGGGCGAGGGATCGGTGAGCTGCGCGAGGTCAGCCCGGTACTCCTCGACGGACGTGCTCGCGGGCAGGACCCGACGGATCGCCGCGTCGGCGTCGACCAGGATCACGCTGAGGCTGCCCGGGGCGGACGCGAGTTTGAGGTGGTCGCGCAGCCCGTTGGCGGGATCGGCGAGGGCCCGCACCGGCGCGCCACCCGCCGGGTGCGTGGGCAGCGGGGACGGGCGTGCCGCGTCCGCGGTGAGCGCGACCACGGTCACCCCCGGGGGCGCGGCCGCGCTGACCGCGGCGATCTCGGAGGCGCACTCGCACCGGTTGGGCACGAGGATCACCGCGGGGAGCAGGCTGCGCAGCGGGACGGTCGTTCCCTGACCGTCGATGACTTCCAGCGCCGGCAGAGTGGCGGGGATCGCCGTCGCGCGCGGTGAAGCCGGCGGGGTGTCGGTGGCGATCGCCACCTGAGAGTCCTGCTGGGCCGCGTTCCACATCACGGCGTAGAGGCTGATCAGCGTCGCCGTGATCGCTACCAGCACCACCGCGAGGATCCCGCGGTAGTGGCGGCGGCGCGCCTGCCTTCGTTCGCGGCGCAGTTCTCTTCGGACCTGCTCGGCTTCCTCGGCGAGCGCGGAGGCATCGTCGGGGATGACGATGTTGCCCCACTCCGGTGGCAGGTCGGGTAAGCCTTCCCGCCAACCGTCCGTCTCGCCTGGTGCGCTCATGCTCTCCTGCCGTCCTGATCGCGTTCGAGACCGCTGTTCGATCCTGCTCTTTGCCCAGCGTCGCGCATCGGGGTGGGTACCGCCATAAGTGGTCGCGGTCGGTCCGTGCGGGATATGCTGGAAGGACCGAAACGCCCTTCATCCGATATTTGCGACGCTGCTCGCAGTCCGGCGATCCCGAGGTTACGGAGCGTGTTCAAATCATTGAATTTGCGCCTTGTCAAGCCTGAGCAAGACCTGTCACATGGCCTCTGAGCTGCGCTAACGGTCAGGACCGGGGCAGGACATTGGTGCCTGAGCGTGTTACCCTAGACACAGCGAAAGGGGTTTCGAACCTATGGGTTTTCGTGTCGGCGAGACCGTTGTTTACCCCCACCACGGGGCCGCACTCATCGAGGCAATTGAGACTCGGGTCGTCAACGGCGAGGAGAAGCAGTACCTCGTTCTTAGGGTCGCTCAGGGAGACTTGACGGTACGAGTTCCTGCCGAGAACGCCGAGATCGTTGGCGTCCGCGAGGTGGTCGGCGAAGAGGGCCTGGGCAAGGTCTTCGATGTGCTTCGTGCCCCGCACACGGAAGAGCCCACCAACTGGTCGCGGCGCTACAAGGCAAACCTCGAGAAGCTCGCCTCGGGTAACCCGCTGAAGGTCGCGGAGGTCGTTCGGGATCTCTGGCGCCGGGAGCGGGAGCGGGGGCTGTCCGCGGGTGAGAAGCGGATGCTCGCCAAGGCCCGCGACATCCTGGTTGGCGAGGTCGCGCTCGCCGAGAAGAGCACGAAGGACGAGGCGGAAATCCTGCTCGACAAGGTTCTTGCTGAGGCCTGAGGTCAGCTGAATCGATACTCGTCCCCGACTCACTTTCCCGATCAGTCAATGGAGGACCGCGACGTGGTCGCGCACGTGAATCCGCGCGGCGACGTCGCGGTCCTCATTCCTGCGGCAGGTGCGGGCGTTCGGCTCGGACCGGGCGTGCCCAAGGCTCTGCGCCTCCTCGACGGCGTGCCGCTGCTGGTCCACGCCGTTCGCCGGGTCGCCGCGGCGCCGTCGGTCCGGGCGATCGTCGTGGCCGCGCCACCCGCTGACCTCACCGCGGTGCGGGACCTCCTCGCCGAGGTCGCCCCGGTCACCGTCGTCGCTGGGGGAGCCACGCGGCAGGAGTCCGTCGCCGCGGCCCTGCGGGCCGCCCCACCCGATTCCGAGATCATCCTGGTGCACGACGCCGCCCGCGCGCTCACCCCGCCGGAGCTCATCGAGTCAGTCGCGGACGCCGTCCGCGCCGGGGCCGACGCGGTGATCCCCGTCCTCCCGGTCGTGGACACGGTCAAAGAAGTGGACGCCGACGGCCGGGTGCGGCGCACCGTGGACCGCGCGACGCTGCGGGCGGTGCAGACGCCGCAGGGGTTTCGCCGCTCGGTGCTCGTCGCGGCGCACGCCGCGGCGGTCGACGCCCTCACCGACGACGCGGGCCTGGTCGAGCGGTTGGGGGTGGCGGTGCGCTGCGTCCCGGGTTCCGAATACGCCTTCAAAATCACCCGACCGTTTGATTTGGCGCTCGCCGAATATCTGCTGCGCGCCGCGCCCACCGCGGGCGTGCCGGCTCACTGACGTGATTCATCCATCGCGTACGCTTCCCGGGTGATCGTTCCGCGGGTCGGGGTAGGCACAGACGTCCACGCGTACGAGGCGGGCCGCGCGTGCTGGGTCGCGGGTCTGTATTGGCCTGGGGTGGATGGGCTCGCCGGCCATTCCGACGGGGACGTGGCGGCTCACGCGGCCTGCGACGCGCTCTTCTCCGCGGCGGGCCTCGGCGATCTCGGCAGCAACTTCGGTGTCGCCGAGCCGGAGTGGGCGGGCGCGTCGGGCGTGCGGCTGCTCGCGGAGGCCGCCCGGCGGGTTCGGGCGGCGGGATTCGAGATCGGCAATGTGTCCATCCAAGTGATCGGCGTCCAGCCCAAGATCGGCCCGCGGCGTGAGGAAGCGCAGCGGGTGCTCTCGGAGGCGATTGGGGCACCCGTGACGGTCTCCGGGACCACCACCGACGGACTGGGGCTGACCGGCCGGGGTGAGGGAGCGGCCGCGATCGCCGTCGCGTTGATCTACTCTCGTTGATCTCTCGGGTTTGTCGTCGGATGGCCGCGCGCGCCTCGGGCTACGCTCGACCCCGTGCCGAGCGATGCCGGTTTCGAACCTGACGCCTCCATCGAGGGCTGCGTCCAGCGGGCGCGGCTGCTCGCCGACCTCGGGCGGTACGACGAGGCGGTGGGGGAGCTCCACCCCGCGCTCGCGCGCGAGCCGGGCAACCTCGAGGTGCAGACCACCCTGGCGCGGGTGCAGCTCGCCGCCGAGCGGCCGGCTGAGGCGCTCGCGGCGGCGGACGCGGCGCTGGCGAGCGCGGCCGATCACATTCCGGCGCTCGTCCTGCGCGGACTGGCCCTCGTCGATTTGCGCCGGTTCGGGGAGGCGGCCATGGTCGCGGAGCGGGTGCTCGCGCTCGGGCCGGATGACCCCTACGCCCAACGGAGCGGGGCGGCGCTGCTCTCCGAGTCGCGCAACGGGCAGCCGGCGTTGGACGCGGCTTGGCGGGGGGTGCAGCTCGCCCCAGAGGAGCCCGACGCCCACCTCGTGCTCGCCCTGGTCGCCACCCGGCTGCACCTCTTCGATCTCGCCGAGCGCGCGTACCGGGAGGCGTTGCGGCTGGACCCGACGATCGCCGAGGCGCGCGACGAGCCCGGTGTGGTGCGGTTGGAGCGGCGGCGGTACGCGGTCGCGCTGGAGAGCCTCGTCGAGGCGGTCGTACCGGCGTCGGCTCACTTCGACGGGCTCCGGCTGCCCAACGCGGGGATCCGCCGGTTCCTCCTCGGCGCGGCGGGCTACGTCATGGTGGCCGCGGTGTTGGCCGCCGCCGTGGCGAGTGTGGACCGCGGCGCGTCGCGCCTGTGGGCGGCGGTCTTGATGATCGCCGGCGGCGTGATCGGCTGGATCGCCGCGGCGCGGCTGCCGGGGCGGCTGTCGACCACGCTGTCGGCCCTGTCGCGGGAGGACCGATCGGTCACCGTCGCCACCGGCGCGATCGTCGCCGGCGGGGCCTTGATCCTGGTGTACGCCGTGATTGGCGCGGTGTGGCCCTTGGTGGTGGCGATCGCCGCGGCGGCGGTCGCCGAGATCGTGGTGTTGCGGCCGAGCGCGCGGACGTAATCACCCGGGCGACATTGGGAAACAGCTAGCCGTTCCGTGTGGCGCCCCGTACTGTGAGTGAATGGGACGCGTCGTGGCGACGGTGGCCGTCACTCGGGCGATCGCCGCGCCCATCGAGCGAATCTGGCATGTGCTGACCGACCTCGCTGAGCGCGCCACCTGGCTGTCTACTGTGTACGACGTGCGCGTGCGCACCCCTGGCCGGTTCGGGGTGGGCACGATGTGGGACGAGACGCGGGCCTTGCCCGACGGCGCGCTCGTCACCGAGACCTTCCATGTTGATCAGTGCGCGCCGCCGACGCGTCTGGTCATCAGCTCCCGCGGGGATGGCGCCGACTACCGGATGACCTTCACCCTCACCCCGGTCGACAGTGGACGGCACGCGGGCTCGACCGAGGTGACGGTGGTGCACGACGGCGTTCCCAGCAGCACGACCAGCCGCGTCTTAGCGATCGTCCTCGGGGAGCTGGCCGCCCGCACGGTCGAGAGCGCGCTCCGCCAGGATCTCGCCGACCTCGCGGCCGCTGTCGGCCCCGGTGAGGCCCCGGCCCGCGCCGCCTAGCCTCGTCCGCTCCTCGGTCGCCCGGGTCGGTAGGGTGCCCGCCGGGAGGTGCGGGCATGGCTGACGCTGGGCGGATGGCGGGGCGGGGCGCGCTGCGGAGCCGACGTACCCCGCTCCTGGCGGTCGTCGTGGTGGTGGCGCTCGCCATCACCGGGACCGTCGCTTACCGCGTGCTCGCCCCCACCGAGGTGGTCACCCCGGCGCGCGCCAGCTACCCGCCGGCGCCCGCGGTGACCCCGGGGGTGGTGGGGCGGTTGGCGGTGGCGCCGCTGCTCGTCGACGGCCGCCTGCGGCTCTACGCCGCCGAACGGCAAGTCCGGGTCGACGGTCCCGTGGACGCCGCGGCGCAGCTGACGCCCTACTGGTCGTACCGACGGTGGCCCGAGCGGCTCGTGGGGGTGGTCGCCACCGGCACCACCGTCATCAGCCGCTGGTCCGACGGCCTGCTTGTCGCGATCGACGCCCGCACTGGCCGTCCGACCTGGCGGGCCGTGGGCCCGGCGCCCGCGCAGCCGCGCTACCTCGGACGCCGCACCGGCGCCGCCACGGTCTACGCCCCGCCGGGCCTCCACACCGCCGAGCGAGGGCGGTCGGTCGTGATCGTTGAGGGTGTCGATGAGGTGCGCGGCTACGACGCGCGCACCGGTGACGAGCTGTGGCGTGTGGCGGGTGCCTGCGAGCGGGATGGCTTCACCACCGCCACCGGCTGGTACGTCACCCAGGACACGTGCTCCTCGGCGCTGCGCTTCCGCGAGGCCGCGAGCGGCCGGCTCCTGCGCGAGTGGCGGTCGGCGGACGGGGCGAGGGTCGAACCCGTGGGCTGCCCCGTCGCCCGCTCCGGCTGCCAGGGGATGCGCGGCGCGGACAGTGGGCGCGGCTGGCTCATCGAGGCGGGCGGGCCGGTGGACGCGCCCGGGCTCGGGCCGCAGGCGTGGCTCGTCGACGGACTCGCCGTGACGGTCGACCCGAATCGGGCCACGGTGAGCGCGCGTGACGCGCGGGATGGCCGGGAACGGTGGCGGGTGGCCGTCCCCGGGGCGGCGGGGGCACAGCTGATCGCGGTGCAGCCGGGCCGGATCCACCTGCTCACCGCCGCGCGGGAGCTCGTCACGGTGGAGGCCACCACGGGCGCCGAACGGTCACGGTTCGTGCTGCGGACCGGACGTGAGAAGACCAACTGGGCGCCGGGATTCGCGTACGCGGCCGAGGGGTTCGTCGCCGTGGAGCGGCTGAGAAAGCCGGTGGATCCGCGTGCCGAGGACGACCGCTACTACCGCAGCGCCGAACCGGTCATCGTCGCCGCGGGCTGAGCGCCCGGCGGGCGCCGGCCAGCGAGCGGAGGTGACGGGCCGGCGTCAGCGCGCCGGTCAGGTGCGGCGCGGCGTCACAGGGCGGCCTCGACGACCGCGAGGAACGCGTCGTTCTCCTCGGGGGTGCCGATGGTGACCCGCACGCCGTCCCCGGGGAACGGCCGGACGATGACGCCACGCGCCTCGCAGGCGGCGGCGAAGGTGGTGGCATCCTCGCGCAGCGCCAGCCAGATGAAGTTGGCCTGGCTCTCTGGCACGTCCGGCACGCGCTTGCGCACCGCTTCGATCACCCGGGCCCGCTCCGCGATGACGAGCTCGCAGCGGCGGCGCACTTCCTCCTCCTGCCGCAGCGCGGCGAGCGCCGCGGCCTGCGCGGCCATGTTGGTCGAGAAGGGAGTGATCACCTTACGGACGGCGGCGGCCACCTCGGGGTGCGCGACCAGGAAGCCCACCCGGAGCCCGGCCAACCCCCAGGCTTTGGAGAACGTCCGCAACACCACCACGTTCGGCCGGTCCCCGTACGCCGCGAGCCCGTCCGGCACCTCAGGGTCGGTGACGAACTCGCGATACGCCTCGTCGAGGACGACCAGCACGTCGTCGGGGACCGTGTCCAGGAACCGGTCGAGCTCGGCCCGCCGCAGCGCCGTCCCGGTGGGGTTGTTCGGATTGCAGACGAGGATCATCCGGGTGCGCTCGGTGACCGCGGCGGCCATGGCGGGCAGGTCGTGGCCGTACTGCCGAGTGAGCGGCACGCGAACGCTGGTCGCCCCGGTGACCGCCGTGATGATCGGGTACGCCTCGAAGGACCGCCACGCGTAGAGGATCTCGTCGCCGGGCAGGCAGGTCGCGCGCGCCAGGTGTTCGGCGAGCGCGACGGAGCCGCAGCCGGTGGCGACGCGGTCCGGGTCGACGCCGTACCGCTCGGCGATCGCCTCGCGCAGCGCCACGACCCCCATGTCGGGGTAGCGGTGGACCTGGGTGGCCGCCTCCGCGATCGCCTCGACCACGCCGGGCAGCGGCCCGTAGGGCACCTCGTTGCTCGCCAACTTGATCGCGTCGGGGATCCCGACTTCGCGGGCGATGTCGGCGGGGTTGCGACCTGGCACGTAGCTGGGGAGCGCCTCCAGGTCGCGGCGCGTGAGGCCGAGAGCGCGAGGAGAAGCCGACGGCCGGGTCATGCGGAGCCTCCTGGGGACTCGGAGCGGTGCGCCGGACCGCTTCCCGGGGACGTGAACGGACGCGGGGCGTTCTTCGGATGCCACACCACGACGGTCTGCGCCGACTTGTCGTGCAGCGCTTGGCGCAGTGGCCGGTCGACGAGCACGTAGGCGGAGTCAATGAACTGGAGGAAGAACCCCACGCAGCAGACCCACAGCAGGGTCGGCAGGCCGAGGGTGTTCCAGCGGCGGAAGGAACGGCCGAAGCCGAGAGGGACGTCCTGGTCCAGGCGGACGACGCGGATACCCATGATCCGCTTGCCGAGGGTCTGACCGGTGTTCGCGGTCGCCGGCACCTCGTACGCCCACCACAGCGCGGCGGCGATCAAGATGATCGCCATTTGGAGGCTGCTCGCCCGCTCGCTGGCCATCGGCAACCCTTCGGTGGATTGGTTGCCGGCCTGCGCGCGCCGCCAGATCTCCGCGAAGACGGGCGCCATCTCCTGGAGGTACTGCCACACGAACCAGCCGTTCACGGCGATGTTGAGCAGCAGCACCATCACGATGTCGATGAGCCGGGCGACCAGCCGCGCGCCGAGCGGCGCGAGGGGGTACCCGTGCGGACGCGGCTCGGGCACCGCGTAGCCGTAGGGCGGCATGGGTGGATAGCCCACCGCCGGCCCAGGAGCTTGCGGATGCCCCATGGGCGGATACCCCGGCGGCGGGGGGTAGCCTGGCCCGACCTGCCCGGGCGGGGTGGCGGTGGGTTGGCTGGCTTGGCTGGGTTGGCTGGCCGGCGGGGTCGGCGTCGGGGCCGCCGGTTGGTCGACCGGGGGCGGACCCTCGGGCGGGGTCGCGTCGGCCGGAATGGGTGGGCCGACCCACCCCTCGCCGTCCCAGTAGCGCTGGGTGCTCGGCTCGGCGGGGTCTCGGTACCACCCCGGGGCCACAGAACTCACGTGCTCACCCTCTGCTCGCGCCCGCGGTACGTGTTGCGCGCCGTCACGCTGGCACCATAACCGCCACCGTGCGCGCGACTGTCGCGTGCCGGCGTCGCTGGTGTGGTCTGCTCCACCGTCACCCCGAGCGGTGGGGGAATCCGGCACGACCACGTCGCGGCCGCATCGCCTCCTCCGCGGGCCGTCGCGGAGGGGACTGCCAGCCGCGGAATATCAACTTTACGGAAGAGACGGGTGTGCGCGCCATGACGGAGCGCGGGGGCGGGCACGGGCCAGCGCCGGGGCGCGTCCCGTCATCGTGGCGGTGTCGAGAGCGGCGGATCTGGTAAAGCCGGCAATACAGATCGACACGGAAAAATACCGCTGATGGCGCATGGGCGATGCGGAACGCCACCCGTGGCTACCGTGGCCGGGTGGCGAAGGGCGGTCGGCCGTGCGTGAAGTGCTGGCTGGCGTTCGGGCTGGCCATCGTCCTCGTGCTGGTCGCCACCAACGTGTGGAATCCCTTCCCCCGCGTCTGGGAGTGGGTCGGCCGTAATCAACCGCTGGCGAAGTCCGACGTGGTGTGGCAGCAGCGCGTCGGCGGCAGCCCGAAGACAGTGACCATCACCGGCGAGACGGTGATCGTTGAAGAGCGTCTCGCGGTGGAGGCCCGCAGCCTGCGCACGGGCGTGCAGCTGTGGCGGCGCAAGGCGGACTGGGCGGCGATCGCCGGGAGCGACGACACGGCGGTGGTCGTCGTGGGTGAGCTGCTCGTCAAGGGCTACGAGGTCCTCGACCCGCAAACCGGGGCGGTGCAGCGGCGCGACCAGCAGGCGGTCGCCGTCTGGACGTACCGGGACGCCCTGCTCGACGTCCGGTGCGACGGGCCTCGGGATTGTCAGCTGCGCGCGTGGGCCCCGCGCGGCAAGCATCCGACGTGGACGGCCCCGATCCCCGGGATCGGCTTCGTGCTCTTCGCCGATAACCCCGATTTGCTCGACACTCGGCCGCTGACCAACCGGCTGGTCTCCACGCAGGCGAGCGGTCCCCAGTCCATGCCGCCGGCGCTCGGCTTCCCGATTGACGGCCGGGTGTACGTGGTCGACACGGTGCAAGGGCGGGTCGTCCAGGAATACCAGCCAGGTCCGCGGGAGCGAATCAGCGTGATCGGAGGGCGCATGCTGCGCATCTCCACGGCCAGCGAGGACGGCACCTGCTACTTCGACATCGAAGCGATCGACCCGGCGAACGGGCAGCGGGTGTGGCGGCGACCCGGCGTCAATCTCCGCACCGCCAACGGGGCGGGCTGCCCGCACCGGGACGACCCCACCGGCGGGGAGAACGTCCTCGTCGGCGTCACGGGGGAGCGGCGGGAGACGGTGCTCGACGCGTACGACGGGCGGGTGCTGTGGCGTGGGGCGGAAGGCGAGACCGTGCTGGCGGTCGATGACACCGGCGTGCTCGTCCGCGCCGCCGACGAAAAGTCGATCATCGCGTACGAGTTCGGGGTGGACACTCCGCGGTGGAGCCGATCCGCGCCGCCGCAGTCTGTGGCGGCGCTCACCCGGTACGCCGCGGTGATCGTGCAGCGGCGACCGGGCCGGATCATCGCGCTCGATCCGCAGACCGGCCGGGAGCTGGTGAATTTCTACTCCTCGGCGAAGGTGTTCGCGGTCGGCCCGACCGGGATGATCATCGGCGAGGGGCGTGACCTCGCCTACGTCCGCTTCCACGGCGTGGCGGAGCGGCCGGACCGGCCGGACCCCGACGGGGAGGTCCCCGACCCTGGGCTGCCGCCCCTGCCCGGCGACCCGCCGGAGGGCAGCCCGTGTGGCGGCCCCAAGGATCCGCCGTGCCCCTCCCCCTCGGCGGAGTGACCGTTACGAGTGAGTGGCCTGTTCCACGCGGTGCCCCGCTACGCTGAGCGCCACCTGCTGCCCTAGGCTTGCCGTCCATGAGCAGTGCCCCCGCCTTCTCGTACTCGCCGCTTCTGCCGATCGGTGAAGACCAGACGGAATACCGCCTGATTTCGGACGAGGGCGTCGACGTTGTGAAAGGGCCCGGGGGGCGGCAGTTCCTTACGGTCGACCCGGCGGTGCTGACCGCGTTGACCGCCGAGGCGATGCACGACATCGCCCACTTCCTGCGTCCGGCGCACCTCGCGCAGCTCCGCGCGATCATCGACGACCCCGAGGCGTCCCCCAACGACAAGTTCGTCGCCCTGGACCTGCTGCGCAACGCCAACATCGCCGCGGGCGGCGTGCTGCCGATGTGCCAGGACACCGGCACCGCGATCGTCATGGGGAAGCGGGGCCGGCACGTGCTCACCGACGGCACCGACGAGGAGGCGATCTCTCGGGGCGTCTACGAGGCGTACACCAAGCTGAACCTCCGCTACTCCCAGCTCGCGCCGCTGACCATGTGGGAGGAGCGGAACACGGGCACCAACCTGCCGGCGCAGATCGAGATCTACGCGGAGGACCCGCACGGGCAGCCGGACGTCTACAAGTTCCTCTTCATGGCCAAGGGCGGGGGCTCGGCGAACAAGTCGTTCCTCTTCCAGGAGACCAAGGCGCTGCTCAACCCCACGAAGCTGATGCAGTTCCTGGAAGAGAAGCTGCGGGCGATCGGCACCTCTGCGTGCCCGCCGTACCACCTGGCGATCGTCGTCGGCGGGACCTCCGCGGAGTACGCCCTCAAGACCGCGAAGCTCGCGTCGGCGAAGTACCTGGACGCGCTGCCCACGAAGGGGTCGATGCTCGGCCACGGCTTCCGTGACCTGGAGCTGGAGGCCGAGATCCTCCAGATGACCCGCGAGTTCGGCATCGGCGCCCAGTTCGGCGGCAAGTACTTCTGCCACGACGTGCGGGTGATCCGGCTGCCCCGGCACGGTGCGTCCTGCCCGGTGGCGATCGCCGTCTCCTGCTCCGCGGACCGGCAGGCGCTCGCCAAGATCACTCCATCGGGGGTGTGGCTGGAACGCCTGGAGACCGACCCGGCCCGCTTCCTGCCGGACGTCACCGACGAGCAGCTCGGCACCACCGAGGTGGTGCGGATCGACCTCAACCGGCCGATGGACGAGATCCGGAAAGAGCTGTCGAAGTACCCGGTGAAGACCCGGCTGTCGCTGACGGGGCCGCTGGTGGTGGCGCGGGACATCGCCCACGCCAAGATCGCTGAGCGGCTCGACGCGGGCGAGCCGATGCCGCAATACATGCGCGACCACGCCGTCTACTACGCCGGCCCGGCCAAGACCCCCGAGGGCTACGCCTCCGGGTCCTTCGGCCCGACCACGGCGGGGCGGATGGACTCGTACGTCGAGAAGTTCATGGCGGCTGGTGGCTCGTTCGTCATGCTCGCCAAGGGCAACCGGTCGCCGCAGGTGACCAAGGCCTGCCAGAAGTACGGCGGTTTCTACCTCGGGTCGATCGGCGGCCCGGCGGCCCGGCTGGCGCAGGACTGCATCAAGCGCGTCGAGGTCCTGGAGTACCCCGAGCTCGGCATGGAAGCCGTGTGGAAGATCGAGGTGGAGGACTTCCCCGCCTTCATCGTCGTCGACGACAAGGGCAACGACTTCTTTGCCGAGGTCTCCAAGCCGGTGCTCACCATCGGCCGCCGCTGATCGGGCGACGCCGCCGAATCCCCGCCGAGATCGCGACGGGCCCCGCGCGGGTCAGCAGTCCATGATCAACATCTGCTGAGGGTCCGCAACCCGGCCGCGCCGGGGCAGGATGGGTGTGTGACCACGCAGCGGACGTCCGGATACCGGATCGAGCGGGACACGATGGGCGAGGTCGAGGTCCCGGCCGAGGCGCTGTGGGGCGCGCAGACCCAGCGGGCGATCCACAACTTCCCCATCTCCGGCCGGGGACTCGAGCCCGCGCAGATCCGCGCATTGGCGCTGATCAAGGGTGCGGCGGCGCAGGTGAACGCCGAGCTGGGAGTGCTGCCGCGGGATGTCGCCGAGGCGATCGCGCGGGCGGCGGCGCACGTCGCCGAGGGCGGCTACGACGACCAGTTCCCGGTCGACGTCTTTCAAACCGGATCAGGCACCTCGTCCAACATGAACATGAACGAGGTGCTGGCGACGCTCGCCTCACGCGAGCTGGGCCGGCGGGTGCATCCGAACGACCACGTCAACGCCGCCCAGTCCAGCAACGACGTCTTCCCCTCCTCGATCCACCTGGCCGCCACCCAGGCGGTGATGGAGGACCTGATTCCGGCGCTGCGGCACCTCGCCGACGCGCTCGCCGCGAAGGCCGACGAGTTCGCCACGGTGGTCAAGGCCGGCCGGACACACCTCATGGACGCGACCCCGGTGACCCTCGGCCAGGAGTTCTCCGGGTACGCCGCCCAGGTGCGCTACGGCGTGGAGCGCTTGGAGGCGGTGCTGCCGCGTCTAGCGGAGCTGCCGCTGGGGGGCACCGCGGTGGGCACCGGCATCAACACCCCGCCGGGTTTCGCGCCCCGGGTGATCCAGCGGCTGCGGGAGCTCACCGGACTGCCGCTCACCGAGGCGCGTAACCACTTCGAGGCGCAGGGGGCGCGGGACGCGTTGGTGGAGACGTCCGGGCAGCTCCGTGTCATCGCGGTCGGGCTCTACAAGATCGCCAATGACATCCGGTGGATGGGCTCCGGCCCGCGGGCGGGCCTGCGGGAGCTGCGGTTGCCGGATCTCCAGCCCGGATCGTCGATCATGCCGGGCAAAGTGAACCCCGTCGTCTGCGAGTCGGTGCGCATGGTCTGCGCCCAGGTGATCGGCAACGACGCGACGGTGGCGTTCGCCGGCTCGCAGGGGGATTTCGAGCTCAACGTCATGCTCCCGGTGATGGCCCGCAATCTCCTGGAGTCCATCCGTCTGCTGGCCGCCGCCTGCCGGCTGCTCGCCGACCGCTGCGTGGTCGGCTTGGTCGCCGACGAGGACATGTGTCGGGAGTACGCCGAAGGGTCGCCGTCGATCGCCACTCCGCTCAACCGGTTCTTGGGCTACGACGAGGTGGCGTCGATCGCAAAGCAGGCGTTGGCGGAAGGGAAGTCCATCCGGGAGGTGGTCATCGCGCGCGGGCATGTCGCCGCTGGCCGGATCACCGAGGAGCAGTTGGATCGCGTGTTGGATGTTCTGCGGATGACTCGCCCTGAGCCGGAGGCGCCGGCGACGAGTGACGTCTGATCGCGGGGTGACCTGCCATCGCTGATGGACAACCCGGGCAAGATCTAATGAGGACTGTCGTTTTTGCATATGAAAAGGACAGTCTCTTTTAGAGATCAAACAATCGTTTACATTGATGCTAGGGTGGCGGGACGTATCCCACTTGATTGCGGGCCGATCAGGTGGCTCGCCCGCTTGCCGGTGATGGCTTGCGCCAATCTCAAGCCATTGCTGTCGTATAGACAACAAGGTCATTCATGTCTACATGCTACTGTCTCATCTGGATGTTTGAATCGGCCGACGTGCTGTCGTGGCCTTCATCGCATGCGTCATCGCGGATACCACGAGGAGTAGTGACAATAGGGCGCGCACCATGGCGGAAGGTGCGCGAGCCTCCCTTCTTGTCGTCTTGTGCGTGTCGGTGGCGGGCTGCACTGGCAGGGAGGACGACAACAGCTCGTCAGCGCGGCCAAGCGGTGAGCTGACTTTCGATCTATGGCTCGGTGACAAAGTCGATTTTGTCGATTATGCCGTTCGAGAACTCAACGCCGACTGCATGGCAAGAGCGGGCTATCCCCAACTGCAACAAGTCGGAAATAGAGTCTTCCGCGGGGCGAGCACGATGTTCGCAATAACCGCAGAACGGTTTAGGGGATTTGCGAGCGAGGCCGATGCTCGCGCGCAAGGATTTGGCAACCCACAACACGCTGAGTTGCGACCATTGGTAAGCAACGACCCTAGCTGCGACAAGCAGCTCGACGAGTGCACGGCGAAGACGTACGAGTCGTTGGGTGCCGACGCGTCCTCGATTCTTGACGCCTACAACACCCTCGGCAACCAGATGGCGATGTTCAACAACTGGAGCAGGACTGCGATCAGGACGAGCTTGCCGCCCTTTGTCGATTGCTTGGAGAAGGCCGGCTTCCGCCTCAAGGACCGCGACTACTTCATCAACACGATGTGGGATATCGAGCTGTTCGGCATCCCCCTGGGCAAACTCGAGGGCGAGCCGTATGGCTGGAAGCCAAGTCGGAAGCCGGGAACCGTTGAGGTCGGCCCCCCTGTGCCTGAGCTTCGCTACGTGCCCAGCAAAGAGGAGGCTGACCTCGCCGCCGCGTGGTATCGCTGCGACCACGAGACCGGGCGAGTGGACCGGCTCCTGAAGGAGGCGCGCGAAGCGGAGCGAAGGATCGTCGCCAAGTACGCGGACCGGTTGGCGGAGTTGAATCCCCGTCTTGAGCAGGTGGCGACGAGGGCGGCCGAGCTGGTGGGACGGCCGTGAGAGGGCGATGCGGGTCCAGCCAGTGACGGCATGGCAGCGGTGACGTCACGCGGAAAGTTCCCGCCGGTTATCGCCGGGCAGCAAGCGGACCTCATGCGATGGGTCGGCCGGTGAGATGCGGCCTCCGGAGGACATCCAGGCGGGGCACGACACGCCCCCGGTCGCTTCGCAGGAAGCTGCCGGGGGCGTCATCACTATCCACTGCGGATGCCGGGGGCGCCGCTGGCGGGCTGGGGAGCAGGAGGCGCCGAGGCGTGGCGAGGCTGACGTGGTCCGACATACCGGGCGCAGGCGGCGACAAGCGTTCGAAAAGGTACTGAAAATTTCATAGATTCAAATCTGCTTCACCCCATCAGGTGCCCTACGTAGCTCGGTTCGGTTCGCGCAGGCGGTGCGGTGACCAGCAGCAACCCCGTCGATAGGCGCGTATGGGCCGTTATTGATCTTCCGCAATGTTTCCGAGAAGTGTTGACATCATTACGAAGTCTATCGATACTTTCGCCATCGACAGACCTTGATGGTTGTCGATCTAGGTCGTCGCGCGATCCCGTCACGCGATGGCATGACGACCGGTCGCCCCACCGCCTCGCGCGCCCGCGCGAGCGGGCTGTCGCTGGCCACGGCAGCCCGGACGGGACGCATCCGGCAAGCTGCACAAGGAGGAATCCCCCACATGAACGACGCCTCCGCTTCGACGACGAGCCGCAGACGCGGCCGTCGCCTCCTCTTCAGTGGCGCCTGTGCCCTGGCGATGGTCGCGGCCAGCGCCGCGCTCGCCAGCCCGGCTCACGCGGCCGTGACCTCGAACCAGACCGGCAACCACGGCGGCTACTTCTACTCCTTCTGGACCGATGCCCCGGGCACGGTCTCCATGGAGCTCGGCAACGGGGGTAACTACAGCGTCAACTGGCGCAACACCGGCAACTTCGTCGCTGGTAAGGGGTGGGCCACCGGGGCACGCCGGACCGTGACCTACTCCGCCACGTTCAACCCGTCCGGTAACGCGTACCTGACGCTCTACGGGTGGACGCGGAACCCGCTCGTCGAGTACTACATCGTCGAGAGCTGGGGCACCTACCGGCCCACGGGGACCTACAAGGGCACGGTCACCACAGACGGCGGGACCTACGACATCTACGAGACCACCCGCTACAACGCCCCGTCCATCGAGGGCACCCGGACCTTCAAGCAGTACTGGAGCGTCCGGCAGCAGCGGCGGACCAGCGGCACCATCACCGTTGGCAACCACTTCGACGCCTGGGCCCGAGTCGGCATGAACCTCGGTAGCCACGACTACCAGATCATGGCGACTGAGGGTTACCAGAGCAGCGGCTACTCGAACGTCACCGTCGGCGAGTCCTACGGCGGCGGTGGCGGCGGTGGCGGCGGCGCCGGCGGCGGTGGTGGCGCCGGCGGCGGCGGTGGTGGCGGCGGCGGTGGCGGCGGGAGCTGCACCGCCACGCTGCAAGGCGGCCAGGTGTGGAGCGACCGCTACAACCTCTACGTCACCGTCACCGGCTCGAACAACTGGGTCGTGACGATGAACGTGCCGTACCCGGCCCGCATCATCGCCACCTGGAACATCAACCCCACGTGGCCAACCTCCCAGGTGCTCATCGCCAGGCCGAATGGCAATGGCAACAACTGGGGAGTGACGATCCAACACAACGGCAACTGGACCTGGCCAACGGTCTCCTGCCAAGTCGCATAGCGCCTGAGTGACGCGGTGGCGCGGCAGCGATCGCTGCCGCGCCACCTTGTTTGTCATGACCACCGTGTTTGTCATGACCAAGACGGCTTGTCATGACCAAGGGCGCGTGTGACCACGGGAGCGGGCGGGGCAGACACGGGTGACGACGAGGGGTGTTGACGACTGGGGATGTCCACGGAACCGGCCGAAGGGTCGGACCGCTACCCTGATACGGTGACGTTAAGGCTGTATGACACCGCGACCCGGTCGGTGCGGGAGTTCATCCCGCGGGAGCCCGGCAAGGTCTCGATATACCTGTGCGGCCTTACCGTTCAGTCCGCGCCGCACATCGGCCACCTTCGCTCCGGCGTCAACTACGACGTGCTGCGCCGGTGGCTGATGCACTGTGGCTACGACGTCACATTCATCCGCAACATCACCGATATCGACGACAAGATTCTCGACAAGGCGGCCGCGCAAGGGCGCCCGTTCTGGTCGATCGCGTACGCCAACGAGCGGGTCCTCGCGGAGGCGTACCGCAGCCTCAACGTGCTGCCCCCGACCTACGAGCCCCGGGCCACCGGGCACATCCCGGAGATGCACGAGCTGATCCGCCGGCTGCTCGACGCGGGGCACGCCTACGTGGCCGAGGACGGTTCAGGCGACGTCTACTTCGACGTCTCCTCCTATCCCGAGTACGGCGCCCTCTCCGGTCAGCGGCCTGAGGCGATGCAGGCCGGTGAGGAGGACGAGCGCGGCAAGCGCGACCCCCACGACTTCGCGCTGTGGAAGGGTGCCAAGCCTGACGAGCCGGCCGAGGCGAGTTGGCCCTCGCCGTGGGGCCGTGGCCGCCCCGGTTGGCACATCGAGTGCTCGGCGATGTCCTGGCGCTACCTCGGGCCGGAGTTCGACATCCACGGCGGCGGGCTCGACCTGACCTTCCCGCACCACGAGAACGAGATCGCGCAGTCCCGCGGGGCCGGGCTGCCGTTTGCCCGCTACTGGGTGCACCACGCGCTGCTCAACCTCGGCGAAGCCAAGATGAGCAAGTCGCTGGGGAACGTCGTCGACCTCGAGCATGTGGCCAAGCTCGGGGTACGCCCGGTGGAGCTGCGCTACTACCTCCTCGCCCCGCACTACCGGTCGCGTATCGACTACTCCGACGACGCCTTGCGGGAGGCCGCGGTGGCGTACCGCCGCATGGAGGGTTTCGTGCGGCGGGCGGCCGAGCGGGTCGGCCCGGGGACGCCGGGGGAGGTGCCCGCCGGCTTCACCGAGGCGATGAACGACGACCTCAACACCGCGGGCGCCATCGCGTACCTCCACGAAGAGGTCCGGGACGGCAACACCGGGCTGGCCCGGGGAGACGACGAGATAGTCCGCGCGGCCCTGGCCCGGGTGCGGGCTATGCTCGGCGTCCTGGGGCTTGACCCCCTCGACCCGGTGTGGGGTGAGACGGACCGGACGAGCAACCTCCGCAGCGTGATCGACTCCTTGGTCGCGCTCGCCCTCGAACAGCGGGCGCAGGCGCGCGCCCGGAAGGATTGGGCGACGGCGGACGCGCTCCGAGACCAGCTCAAGCGCGCCGGCATCGTGGTGGAGGACACCCCGCACGGCACCCGGTGGACCCTGGGAGAGCAGGACTGATGCCCGGTAACTCGCAGCGCCGCGGGCGACGGAAGAAACCCAAGCAGGGCCCGGTCAAGGGCTCCGGCGGCAAGAGGCGCAAGGGCCTCGCGGGCAAGGGCCGTACGCTGCCGGCCGAAGAGCGGCCCTGGCACAAGGCGTACTCGGGCACGGAGCCCGTACCCCGGCGAACCGCGCTCAAGCAGGAGCGGGAGCGGCGGCTGGCGGCGGAGAAAGGGCGGATCCCGAAGGTCGGCACCCCGGGCACGATCGACACCACGCAGCGCGGCGCGAACCGAGCGGGGGCGTTGAACCAGACCAGCCTCCGCGTTCCCCCGGGGCGGAAGATCACGCCGCCGAAGGACGCCCCCGAGTTGCTCGTGGGCCGGAACCCCGTGGTGGAGGCGCTGCGGGTGCAGGTGCCGGCGACAGCGCTGTACGTCGCGCACGGTATCGACGTCGACGAGCGGGTCTCCGAGGCGCTGCGCCGGGCCGGCGACCGGAGCATTCCGATTCTGTACGTCAGCCGGGCGGAGCTCGACCGGATGACCGGCGGCGTGCTGCACCAAGGACTGGGGCTTCAGGTCCCGCCGTTCGCCTACGAGCCGTTCGAGGACATGGTGGCGCAGGCCGCCGAGCAGCCGCTGCCGCTGCTGGTGGCGCTGGACGGCGTGACCGACCCGCGGAACCTCGGGGCCGTGATCCGGTCGGCGGCGGCGTTCGGCGCGCACGGCGTGTTCATTCCTGAACGACGGGCGGCCGGGGTGACCGCAACCGCGTGGCGCACCAGCGCGGGGGCCGCGGCCCGGCTGCCGATCAGCCAGGTCGTCAACCTGACCCGGGCGCTCAAGGCGTGTCAGGAGGCGGGCTTCATCGTCATCGGGTTGGACGCCGACGGCGAGACGGACCTCTACGCGCTGGAGGTGGCGGTGGGTCCGCTGGTGGTGGTCGTCGGCTCGGAGGGGCGCGGCTTGTCCCGGCTGGTCGGGGAGACCTGCGACATGCGGGTGCGGATTCCGATGTCATCGGCGGTGGAGTCGCTCAACGCGAGCGTCGCGGCCGCGGTCGCGCTCGCGGAGGTGGCGCGACGCCGCGCGACCGACGCCTGAGCCCCGCGGGTAGGCGCCCTCCGTCGGGTCGGCCTGCCGAGACCGCTCGCTACGACACCCGGCGACTCAGCGATCGGTTGTCGCGGCCCGCGCGAGGTGCGGGGCGGGCCCGGTGGAGTCGCGGATGACGAGATCGGTGTCGAGCGTCACCTGCCGGCCGGGGTCGTCGTCGGGCGCGAGGAGGAGGTCGACGGCGATCCGGCCCGCGCGTGCGGTCGGAGTGGCCACAGTGGTCAGTTTGGGGCGGGTGAGCCGCCCGAGCGCGATGTCGTCGATGCCGACCACGCTGACGTCCCGCGGCACCTGGACCCCGAGCGCGCTTAGCCCGTCGATGAGCCCGATCGCCATGACGTCGTTGTAGGCGAGCACGCCCGTCACCCCCGCACGGGCGATCTGTTCGGCGCGGGCCGCGCCACCGGACTCGGTGGGGGGATTGGGGCCGAGCACGGTGAGGGAGGCGCCTTCGGCGCGGGCGGCCAGCGTCGCGGCGCGACGGAGGGCGGCGTTGGTCCACGCGCCGGAGGGGCCGGTGAGGAGCGCGAGTGCGCGGTGGCCGAGCCCGGTGAGGTGGGCGATGGCGCGCCGCGCTCCCTGCGCCACGTCCATCACCACCGCGGGCAGGCCAGCCACCCGGCGGTTGATCGTCACCAGCCGGACCTCGCGGCGGAGTCGGGTGATGACTGCGTCATCCATCCGCGGGCTGCACAGCACGAGCCCGTCGACCTGTTTGGCGAGGGCGTGGACGAGCTCTTCCTCCACCGCGGGGTCTTCGTTGGTGTTGGCGATGAAGACGTGGTAGTCGCGGTCGCGGGCCGCGGCCTCGGCCGCTTTGATCATCGGGGGGAAGAACGGGTTGGCGATGTCCGCGACGATCAGCCCGATGTTGTGGGTCCGCCCCGTGATGAGCGCGCGGGCGGCGCGGTTGGGGCGGTAGCCGAGCGCTTGCGCGCAGGCCAGTACCCGACTGCGGGTCTCGGGGTTGACGAGGTGCGGGGCGGAGAACGTGCGCGAGACGGTGGAGATGTGCACGCCGCAGGCGCGGGCGACCTCCCGGATGGTGACCGCCACGCGCACCTCCCGTCTCCTGCTCCGCGGGTCCACCCGGCGTCTGTGAGCCGTCGCGCGCGGTATTCCGGCGCTGTGGCATCGGGGTTGGCCAATTAACGCAAACGCGTGCCGTGATGTCAACGCGGCGTCCGGGGGCGGGAGGCGGCCGAATCGCTGGACATTGACGCATGGACGTCCATCGTGATTACGTCTGCTGCAAACCTTTGCAGGAGGCCTATCCGTGTCCCCCCGTGACGTTCTGTTCCCTTCTGACCCGACTCAGCGACGCATCGCCCGAGAGCTCTACGCGGTGGTCGAGCGGACGCCCGTGATTTCCCCGCACGGGCACGTCAACCCCGCGATCCTCGCCAACAACGAGCCATTCCCGGATCCCGCGCGGCTCTTCATCATTCCCGATCACTACTTGACCCGGATGCTGCTCAGCCAGGGCGTCCCTCCGGCTGACCTCGGTGTGCCGAGCACCGACGGCACACCCGTGGAGACCGACGGGCGGACGATCTGGCGTCGATTCGCCGAGCACTGGTACCTGTTCCGCGGCACCCCCACTCGGCTGTGGCTAGAGCGGACGTTCAGCGATGTCTTCGGCGTCCATACCCGGCTGAGCCCGGAGACCGCCGACGAGATCTACGACGAGATCGCCGCACGCCTGGCCGAGCCGGAATTCCGGCCGCGCGCGCTGTTCAGCCGGTTCAATATCGAGGTCTTGGCGACCACGGAGTCACCGCTGGATGACCTCAGCCACCACGCCAGACTCGCCGCTGAGGGCTGGGGTGGGCCCGGCGGGCGGGTCATCACCACCTTCCGGCCGGACAACGTGGTCGACATGGAGTACGAGAACTGGGCGGAGAACGTCGCGCGGCTCGGCGAGATCACCGGCGAAGACACCGGCACCTATCGGGGGTACCTCGCGGCGCTGCGCAAGCGGCGGCAGGACTTCATCGCCGCGGGCGCCACCTGCTCCGACCACGGGCACCCGACCGCCCAGACCCTCCGGCTCAGTGACGCCGAGGCCGCCGCGCTCTACGACCGCGGCCTGCGCGGCACGGCCGACGCGGCCGACGCCGAGGCGTTCCGGGCGCACATGCTCGTCGAGTTCGCTCGGATGTCCATTGAGGACGGACTGGTGATGCAGCTCCACCCCGGGGCGTACCGCAACCACAACCGCCAGCTCTACGCCCGCCACGGCCGCGATGTCGGGGGCGACGTGCCGACCGCGATCGAGTTCGTGCGCGCGCTGCGGCCGCTGCTCGACGCGTACGGCAACGATCCGCGCCTGCGCGTCGTGGTGTACACCCTCGACGAGGACACGTACACCCGGGAGCTCGCTCCCCTCGCCGGCGGCTACCCCGCTCTCTACCTCGGGGCGCCCTGGTGGTTCCTCGACGCGCCGGAGGCGTTGCGCCGCTTCCGAGAGACGGTGACCGAGACCGCGGGCTTCTACAACACCGCCGGGTTCGTCGACGACACACGGGCGTTCTGCTCGATCCCAGTGCGGCACGAGGTGGCGCGTCGGGTCGACGCGGCTTTCCTCGCCCGCCTCGTCGCCGAGGAGCGGCTTCCCTTCGACGAGGCGGCCGAGACGATCGTCGACCTCGCGTATCGGCTGCCGAAGCGGGTGTACCGGCTGGAGGCGAGCAAGCGGTGAGTCACGGACCCACCCCCTCCGCCAGGAGCCTGCCGCGCCTCAGCCGCGCCGAACTCCACCGGATTCCCGCGGCCGCGAAGCCGTTGGTGACGCCGGGCGACGCGTCCCCGGGAATCGTCCATATCGGAGTCGGCGCGTTCCACCGCGCCCACCAGGCGGTCTATACCGAGGCGGCGATCGCGGCGGTCGGTGGCGACTGGGGCATCGTCGGGGTCGCGCCCCGCAACCGCGAAGTGGTCGAGCGCCTCGCCGCGCAAGACCTCCTCTTCAGCGTCACCACGCTCGGCGCGAGGCGCATCGAGACCCGGGTCATCGGGGCCCTGGCCGACATCCGGCACGCCGCGAGCGACCCCGAGGCCGTGGCCCGGCTCATCGCCGACCCGGCGATCCGCGTCGTCACCCTGACCGTCACCGAGAAGGCGTACCAGCTCGATCACGCGACCGGCGAGCTGCGCCGCGAGCCCGCGGTGCTCGCCGACCTCACCACGGACCGACCACCGACCACGGTGCCGGGGCTGCTGGTGCGCGGGTTGGTCGCCCGGGCCGCGGCGGACGCCGGCCCGCTCGCGGTGGTCTCGTGCGACAACCTGCCGTCCAACGGCCGCCGGCTCCGCGGGCTGGTCACGCGGGCGCTCGAGTACGCCGGAGCGGCGATCGCGCCCGGGGTCGCTGACTGGATCGCCCGATATGTTCGGTTCCCCAGCACGATGGTCGACCGGATCGTGCCGGCGACCACCCCCGCCACCCTCGACACCGCCGAACGCGCCCTCGGCGTCGTGGATCTCGCGGCCGTCGCGGGGGAGCCGTACACGCAGTGGGTGATCGAGGATGACTTTCCGGCGGGACGCCCAGCGTGGGAGCGGGCGGGTGCGGTCCTCACCGACGACGCCGGCCCGTGGGAGCGGCTGAAGCTGCGGACGCTGAACGGCGTCCACTCCGCGCTCGCCTACCTTGGTGCGCTCGCAGGGCGCGAGACTATCGCTGAGGCGCTGCGGATCCCCGGGCTCGCGGATCTCCTGCGTCGCCTCATCGTCGACGACGTGGCGCCGAGCGTCACGCCGCCGTCCGGGGTCTCGGTTGCCGACTATGGAGAGTCAGTGCTGGAGCGCTTCGCCAACCCGGCGATCGGGCACCGGACCCTCCAAGTCGCCATGGACGGGTCGCAGAAGCTGCCGCAGCGGATCGTCCCAACCGTGCTAGAGCGGCGGGCGAACGGGGCCGAGCCCCGGTGGGCCGCGCTGGTGGTGGCGGCCTGGATGCGATTTGCGCAGGGCCGCGCCGACGATGGCCGGGAGCTGCCGCTGGACGACCCGCTCGCCCCCGCGATCCGGTCGGCGCTCGCCGCAGCGTCCGACACCCCGGAGGGAGTGGTCGACGCCCTGCTCGGGCTGCGCGCGGTGTTCCCGCCCGAGTTCGCCGAGGACGACGTGGTGCGCCGCCTGATCGTCGAGTGGTTGGCCGCGCTCAGCGCGCACGGCGTGGAGGCGACGGTCGCCAGCGTCGCGCGGTGAAGAGGGCTGCCGGTCATGACGTGGGCCCCGTCCCGCTCCGGGACGGGGCCCACGGTCACAAGCCCATCGTCAGATGCGGTTGCCGGTCACCGCGTGGAAGACGTGGTGGTGGTCCGGCTGCGGCTTGATGTAGATGGTCTCGCCCATGCTCGGCATCTTGTAGCGGGTGGTCCGCACGACGAACCGCTCCGAACCGCCGTTGATAGCGGCGTGGCCGTAGACGTTGGCGTCGGAGCCGAGGTCCTCGACGAGCTCGACCACGATCGGGATACCGCCCTCGTCGGCGCCGACGATGTCGCAGTGCTCCGGCCGGAAGCCCACCGTCACCTTGCCGTCGCCGCCGTCCGCGGCCGCGGCCTCGAGCTGCTCCCGGGTGAGCGGGATGGTCAGCGGGCCAAAGGACGCCCCACCGTTGACGATCGGGACGGTCTTGATGTTCATCGCGGGCGAGCCGATGAAGCCGGCGACGAAGACGTTGGCCGGCGTGTCGTACAGCACCCGCGGGGTGTCGACCTGCTGGAGCACCCCGTTGAGCATGACCGCCACCCGGTGGCCCATGGTCATGGCCTCGACCTGGTCGTGGGTGACGTAGACGGTGGTGATGCCGAGCTTGGCCTGCAACGCGGCGATCTGCGTACGGGTCTGCACGCGCAGCTTCGCGTCGAGGTTCGACAGCGGCTCGTCCATGAGGAAGACCTGGGGCTGCCGGACGATCGCCCGCCCCATCGCGACGCGCTGGCGCTGACCACCGGAGAGCGCCTTGGGTTTACGGTCCAGGAACTCCTCGAGCTGGAGCAGCTTGGCCGCCTCGCGCACCCGCTGGTCGATCTCGGCCTTCGAGGTCTTGCGCAGCTTCAGCGCGAAGGCCATGTTCTCGTACACCGTCATGTGCGGGTACAGCGCGTAGTTCTGGAAGACCATCGCGATGTCGCGCGACTTGGGCGGCAGGTGGGTGACATCGCGGTCGTCGATGTAGATCGCGCCTTCGTCGACCTCCTCCAGCCCGGCCAGCATCCGCAGGCTGGTGGACTTCCCGCATCCGGAGGGGCCGACCAGGACGAGGAACTCGCCGTCGCCGATTTCAAGATCGAGATGGTCAACCGCGGGGCGATTGGTACCCGGGTAGATCCGGGTCGCCTTGGAGTACGTGACTGTAGCCATGTGGTTGCGCTTCCTTTCACCGGCAGGAACGTGCCGGACGATCCGAGTGGAAAGGAACGGACCGAGGCGGCTCGCCCCGGTCAGGCGAGTTCACACGGAGATCTCCCCGGTGTCACCCACGTCACGTCACGGTAAACGGGATTCACGTCTGTGCCAAGGTCGAGTTGGCGGATTTGGATCTTTTGGGCGCAAGTGACGAGGAAGTCATGACATTGTCAGCGTTCGGGCCCCCATGACCGCCTTCTGACGCGGCGAAAGCTGGCCCATATGAGGGCCATATGAGGGGTATCCCGGCGCGCCGTCACGGGGAGTGCTGGCTATGCTGACGGCAGACACCAGCCCCTGTAGCTCAGTTGGTCAGAGCGCTCGCCTTGTAAGCGAGGGGTCGTCGGTTCGAGTCCGACCGGGGGCTCCACCCATGATCAGCTAAAGCCCCGTCCCAGTGGCCACCCGATAGCTCTCGCGTGTTCTTCGTGCCGGGCTGGGCATCGATCCCCATAGAGCAAGACACCAGCGGGCGAGTGACTCGCGCAGATGTGCGCAAGGTGGGATGGGTCTTGCGCGGATGAGCGGGATCCGGATCACCCCCGCATGCGCGGGAAACACGTTCATTTTTGAACGCTTCGCCGCTAGGACCGGGGATCACCCCCGCATGCGCGGGGAACACTGGGCCCGAGCGGTGTGCCGGCCGTGGCGCGGCGGATCACCCCCGCATGCGCGGGGAACACGCTGCTTGGCCGATGAGCGGGTACGGGCCGCCACGATCACCCCCGCATGCGCGGGGAACACGCGCTTGGGATGGCCGGCGCCTTGGCACCTGGCGGATCACCCCCGCATGCGCGGGGAACACTTGCCGGAGCCGGGGACACCGCCGATGAGGAAGGATCACCCCCGCATGCGCGGGGAACACCCCGGCCGGGTCGCCCCCCGCGGCATAGGCGGTGGATCACCCCCGCATGCGCGGGGAACACGAGTGGGTGCCGCCGACGATCGCGTTCGTTGCGGGATCACCCCCGCATGCGCGGGGAACACCGACTCACGCCCTTCGTCCTCGGCGGTGCGCTGGGATCACCCCCGCATGCGCGGGGAACACGCTCGCGGCGTTTGCCTCGGCCGGCCTGCTGGGGGATCACCCCCGCATGCGCGGGGAACACTCGCGGGGCCCGAGCATCGTGGCCCGGACGCCAGGATCACCCCCGCATGCGCGGGGAACACGCTGCTTGGCCGATGAGCGGGTACGGGC
>DATCMA010000064.1:0-25181 GCA_036563645.1 Micromonospora sp. | reverse complement strand
CCCCGCACCTCAGCCCGCCCCAGCTGCCCCGGCGCCGACCGCCGCGGCGGCCCCCGCTCCGGCCCGCCCGGCGGGTCGCCCGAGCACGGGTTACGTCACCCCGCTGGTCCGCAAGCTCGCCAACGAGCTTGGCGTGGACCTCTCGACGGTGACCGGCACCGGGGTCGGCGGACGGATCCGCAAGCAGGATGTGCTCGAGGCGGCGGAGCGGGCGCGCGCCGCGCAACAAGCGGCGGCGCAGGCGGCCGCTGCCCCGGAGAAGAAGGCCGAGCCCAGCCCGCTGCGGGGGCGCACCGAGAAGATGTCGCGCATCCGCGCGGTCATCGCTCGGCGGATGTACGAGTCGCTCCAGAGCTCGGCTCAGCTCACCACCGTCGTCGAGGTCGACGTCACGAAGATCGCCCGGCTTCGGGAGCGGGCCAAGGACGAGTTCTTGGCCAAGCACGGGGTCAAGCTGTCGTTCCTCCCGTTCTTCGCGGTGGCCGCGCTCGAGGCGTTGCGCACCTACCCGGTGATCAACGCGTTCCTCGACATGGAGGCCGGCACGATCACCTACCCGGAGAACGAGCACCTCGGCATCGCGGTGGACACCGACAAGGGCCTGGTCGTCCCCGTGATCCGCAACGCCGGCGATCTCAACCTCGTCGGCCTCGCCCGGCGGATCGCCGACGTGGCGGAGCGGACCCGTGCCAACAAGATCGGCCCGGACGAGCTCACCGGGGCCACCTTCACGATCACCAACACCGGGAGCCGGGGCGCGCTCTTCGACACGCCGATCGTGCCGTCGCCGCAGGCGGCGATCCTCGGCACCGGCGCGGTGGTCAAGCGGGCCGTGGTCGTGGACGACCCGCAGCTCGGTGAGCTGATCGTGCCGCGCTCGATGGTGTACCTGGCTCTGTCGTACGACCACCGCCTGGTCGACGGCGCCGACGCCGCGCGGTTCCTCACCGCGGTCAAGGAGCGGCTCGAAGCCGGCAACTTCGAGGCGGAGCTCGGGCTCTAGGGTCCGATTTAGACTCACGTCCCACCGGAATGGGGTGCGTCGCCCGCGCGACGCACCCCATTCCGCTGTCGGAAGGCGTCCGGGGGCCGTCGCCGCGGGGGCGGCCCGCGCGGCAGCGGGTGTCCGCGGAGGCGACGACCCGAGTACCCCAGCGGACAATACGGGGGTGCGGATTCTCCTGGCTGGTGCCTCCGGGTTCTTGGGCCGTCACCTCGCCCGACGCCTCACCGCTGACGGCCACGAGGTGATCCGCTTCGTCCGGCACGCGACACCCGGCCCTGGCGAGGTGCCCTGGCAACCGGCCACCGGGCAGCTCGACCCGGCCGTGCTCACCGACGTCGACGCCGTCATCAACCTCGCCGGCGCGGGTATCGCCGATCGGCGGTGGACCGCCCGCTACCGGGAGGAGATCCGCCGGAGCCGGGTCGACACCACCACCACGCTCGCCCGGGCGATCGCCGCCGCCCCCGCTGACCGCCGCCCCGCGGCGCTGCTCAACGCCTCCGCCGTGGGCTGGTACGGCGATACCGGCGACCGCGCCGTCACCGAGGACGCGCCCGCCGGTGAGGGCTTCCTCGCCGACGTCTGCCGAGCCTGGGAGGCGGCGACCCGCCCCGCGGAGGAGGCGGGGGTACGGGTGGTGCGGCTGCGCACCGGCTTCCCGCTGCACCGCGACGGTGGGCTCCTCAAGCGGCAGCTCCTGCCGTTCCGACTCGGCGTGGGCGGTCGACTCGGCAGCGGCGCCCAGTGGCTGCCGTGGATCTCGCTGGCCGACTGGCTCTCCGCCGTCGTATTCCTGCTGACCCACGACGTCGCCGGGCCGGTGAACGTGGTCGGCCCCGCGCCGGTCACCAACGCCGACTTCACTCGGGCACTGGCGCGGGAGCTGCGCCGACCGGCCGTGCTGCCCATCCCGGCGATCGCGCTTCGCGTGCTCCTCGGGCAGTTCGCCACCGCCGCGCTCGTCAGCTCCCGCGTGCTGCCGGACGTCCTCACCCGGGCCGGCTTCCGCTTCGCCCACCCTGATGTGTCAGCGGCGCTGCGCGCCGCGCTGGCCGACGCGCGCCACCCGTGACCTCGCGCGTGCGCCGTCACCGCGCCCGCGACGAGGCCTCCGCCGTCGCGCCGACCGTCACCAGCTCGGGACCGAGGACGAAGTCCGGGTCGACCTGCTGCGTGAGATCCTCGCCCACTTGGGCGTTCGCCCACGCCTTGGCGTTGCGGATGTGGAACTCGACCGCCTGTCGGGTGTAGGTGACCCAGTCCTTCTCGACCGCGTCCACCGTCGCCCGCAGCTCAGCGAGCGCCGCGCGGTTCTCCGGCTCGAGCATGCCGATCGGCTGCGGCCGGCCGCGTTCGGCGGCCTTCACGTACCCCGAACGTCGAATCCACGTCAGCAAGTCGTCGCCGACGTGCTCCCGGAGGAACGCCACGTCGGAGTCGTCGTCCACTTTGTTGCCGACGACGCACACCCGGACGCCGAACTCGCGCGCGTACCCGACGTACTGGCGGTAGACCCCGACGCTGCGCAGCGTCGGCTCGCACACCAAGAACGTCACGTCGAAGCGGGTGAACAGGCCAGAGGCGAACGAGTCGGCGCCGGCGGTCATGTCCACGACGACGTACTCGCCCGGGCCATCGACGAGGTGATTGAGCAGCAGCTCCACGGCGCCCACTTTGGAGTGGTAGCACGAGACGCCGAGGTCCTCGGCGGCGAACGGCCCGGTGACCGCGAGCCGGACACCATTGACCTCGCGGACGACCGCGTCGTACAGCGGGTTCGGGCCGGCGACGGTCAGCAGCCGCGAACCACGGCCCGGCGGGGTCGTCTTCACCATCGCGGCCGCCGAGGAGATCCGCGGGTTGTCGCCGCGCAGGTACTCCTTGATCTCCATGAGGTGCTCGCCGAGCGCCGGCAGGCGCGCCGCCTCGTCCTCCGGCATCCCCAGCGCGGTGGCGAGGTGCTGGTTGATGTCAGCGTCGATGGCGAGCAGCGGAGGCGCGTCGGCGTCCGCGAGGTACCGCGCGAAGAGCGCAGCCAGGGTGGTCTTGCCGCTGCCGCCCTTACCGACGAAACAGATCTTCACGGTCGGAATCCCCTACCCCTGAGCGGAACTGACATTCGTTTTCAATAACGACCGTCCGTACGACGTGAAACGCCGCGTCGTCGCGGTTGGTAAGGTCCCGACCGTGCCGATCGCCCCGCCTCAATCGACACCCGCTCCGGCCTCAGCGCCGGCACGGAGCACGCGATGGGATCGAGCGGACCTCCTCGTCGCCACGCTCGCCCTCGCCCTGGCGGCGTGGGTGACCAGCGGACTGTGGCCCGACCCCACCGGACGGGCCATCACCGTCAACTCCAGCGATCAGGCGCTCTTCGAGTGGCTCCTGGCGTACGGCGCGCACGCCGTGACCCACGGCGAGAACCCCTTCTTCACCCACCTGCTCAACGCCCCTGACGGGGTGAACCTGGCGGTGAACACGTCCATCACCGTCTACGCCGTGGTGTTTGCGCCGTTGACCTTCCTCATCGGCCCGCCCGCCACGTTTCTCGTCATCCTCACCCTGAACCTCGCCGCCACCGCGTACGCCTGGTACTGGTTCCTGTCGCGGTTCCGTCCCGTGCCCGGCGCCGACCCGCTGGTGCGCTCACGGCTCGCCGCTGGCCTCGGCGGGCTGTTCTGTGGTTTCGCGCCCGGGATGGTGTCGCACGCCAACGCCCACCTCAACTGGACCGCGGGGTGGCTGGTGCCCATCCTCGTCTGGCGTGTGCTGCGGTTGCGCGAACCCGCGCGGTGGGGGCGCAACGGCGTGATCCTCGGGGTAGCCGTCGCCATCGCGTTCTCCATCGCCGCCGAAGGGCTCTTCTTCACCGCCCTCGCCTGTGGGGTCTTCCTCGGCACGTGGGCACTGGACCGCAGCCGACGCGCCGAGGTGCGGGCCGCGTTCCCGCCGCTGCTGCGCGGCCTCGGCGTCGCCGCGGGGGTCGCGGGAACGCTCCTGGCGTACCCCTTGTGGCTGCACTTCTTCGGACCCCAGCGCTACCACGGCACCGGCTTCGACACGCGCATCCACGCCGAGGACCTCGCCGCGTTCGGGGCGTACCCGCTGCGCTCGCTCGCCGGCGTCCTCGGGCTCGGCACCGCGCTCGCGCCGAACGAGACCGAGGAGAACTCGTTCTTCGGGATCCCCTTGCTCCTCCTCGCCGCCGCCTGCCTGGTCGCGCTGTGGCGCGCCGCCCCACCCGGGCGACGCGCGACCCTGCGCGCCCTCGCGGTGACCGCGGTGGTCTTCGCCGTCCTCTCGCTCGGCCCCCAGCTCAAGTGGCTAGGGACGATCACCGACATCCCCCTGCCGTACGCGCTCCTCGACGACCTGCCGGTCGTCAACGCGGCGCTGCCGGCCCGACTCGCGCTGGTTCTCATCCCGCTGATCGGCATCGTGCTCGCCCTCGCCGTCGATCAGTGGCGCGCCGCCCCGCCTCCGGCCTGGCGTCGCCGCCTCTGGGCGATCGGCTTCGCCGTGGCCCTCCTGCCTCTCGCGCCCATGCCGCTGCTCACCAGCGCGCGCGAACCAATCCCCACGTTCATCACCTCCGGGGCGTGGCGCGCGTACGTCTCACCGGGCGGGGTGCTGGCGCCCTTGCCGTTCACCTTGGACGTCTTCCCTGACGGACAGCGCTGGCAGGCGTACGCCTTCGCCCACCGCCAGGGGGAGTTCGCCATCCCCTCCGGCTTCTTCCTCGGACCGGGTGGGCCCGGCGGGCGCGGCCGTATCGGGCCCGTGCCCCGGACCACGGACGCCCTGCTGTACCAGGTCGCCAAGACCGGCGTGGTGCCGCCGATCACCGACGCCGAGCGCGCGGCCGCGCGGGATGACCTGCGCTACTGGAACGTCGAGGTGGTGGTGTTGGCCGACCAGGTGCACGGGGCGAAGTTCCCGGTGCACCAGGACAAGCTGCTGCAGGCCGCGACGGCGCTCTTCGGCCCTCCACAGCGGGTCCACGACGTGTGGCTGTGGCGCGTGAATCCGGACACGTCGGTCGATGACTCGCCGGTAGTGGACTAGGGTGTGACTGTGACCAGCGTTATCTCCGAGGAGCTGACCCACCGAGTCGCTCCGCGTAGTGTCCGCCTCGGGCTCATCGAGTACACCGCCGCCTGGGACGAGCAGCGGCGGCTGCACGAGGCGGTCGTCTCCGGCCACGAGCCGGACACCGTACTCCTGCTGGAACACCCCAGCGTGTACACCGCCGGCAAGCGCACCGAGCCGTGGGACCGACCGGCCGACGACATCCAGGTCATCGACGTAGACCGGGGTGGCAAGATCACTTGGCACGGTCCCGGGCAGCTCGTCGGCTACCCCATCCTCCGCTTGCCCGAGCCGATCGACGTCGTCGCCTACGTCCGCCGCGTCGAGCAGATGCTGATCGACGTCTGCGCCGAGTTCGGCCTCGCCACGATCCGGATCAAAGGGCGGAGCGGGGTGTGGGTCCCCGAGGACGATCGCGGGCCGGCGCGTAAAGTCGCCGCGATCGGCATCCGGGTGGCGCGCGGGGTGACTCTGCACGGGTTCGCCCTCAACTGCGACTGCGATCTCCGCGCCTTTGACCGGATCGTGCCCTGCGGTATCCGCGACGCCGGGGTCACCTCGCTCAGTGCCGAACTGGGCCGCCGGGTGACGGTGGCGGACGCGATTCCGGTGGTCGAGCGCCACCTGGCGACCCTGCTCGCCTGACCTGAGAGACACCGGCGGTGAGAGCGGTATCACCCTCACCGCCGGGGACCGATCAGCGAGGCGAGCAGCCGGGCGGCGTAGGCTCGGAGCGTGACAGTCGCTCCGGAAGGCCGGCGGTTGCTCCGCATCGAGGCCCGTAACGCTCAGACCCCCATCGAACGCAAGCCGCCGTGGATCAAGGTCACGGCGCGCACGGGCCCGGAATTCACTCAGCTCCGCGGGCTGGTCGAACGCAAGGGCCTCCACACGGTGTGCCAGGAAGCCGGCTGTCCCAACATCTACGAATGCTGGGAGGACCGGGAAGCCACCTTCCTCATCGGCGGCGACCAGTGCACGCGGCGCTGCGACTTCTGTCAGATCGACACCGGCAAACCCGCCGAGTTCGACGCCGACGAGCCGCGCCGGGTGGCCGAATCGGTGGCCGCGATGGGGTTGCGGTACGCCACGGTGACCGGCGTCGCCCGCGACGACCTGCCCGACGGGGGCGCCTGGCTGTATGCGGAGACCGTCCGACAGATCCACGCGCTCCAGCCCGGTTGCGGGGTCGAGCTGCTGATACCCGACTTCAACGGCGATCCCACCCGGCTCGGGGAGGTCTTCTCGGCCCGGCCCGAGGTCCTCGCGCACAACGTCGAGACGGTTCCGCGGATCTTCAAGCGGATTCGGCCGGCGTTCCGCTACGAGCGGTCGCTGGACGTCCTCCGGCAAGCCCGAGCCGCCGGACTGATCACCAAGTCCAACCTGATCCTCGGCCTCGGCGAGGAGCGCGCCGAGGTCTCCCAGGTGCTGCGGGACCTGCGTGAGGTGGGCTGCGACCTGGTGACCATCACGCAGTACCTGCGCCCGACCCCCCGCCACCACCCCGTGGTGCGCTGGGTTCCTCCGGAGGAGTTCATCGAACTGCGCCAGGAGGCCGAGGAGTTGGGCTTCGCCGGGGTGATGAGCGGACCGCTGGTGCGCTCGTCGTACCGGGCCGGCCGGCTGTACCGCCAGGCGATGGAAGCGCGCGCGGCCCACCGCTGAACGCCGCCGTTTCACTCTGGGCACATCCGTGTCCGCCGGCCGATGGAGCGGTCGCCGCCGGACACTAGACTGCCTCGCATGGCACGAAAGCCCCAGGAGGAGAAGGTCACGTTCGCGCAGCGGTTGAAGCAGATCGGGATGGTCTTTTCCTTCACCGCGAAGCGCGACCGGTGGTTCGTTCCGCTCGCGATCATCGCGGTGCTCATCCCCCTCGTCCTCACCGTGGTCGCGGTCGGCGCCTGGGGCTGGATATGGCTGCCCATCGGCGTCCTGGTGGCGCTGCTCGCCCTGCTCATCGTGCTGAACGTCCGGTCGAACGCGGCGATGATGAGCCTGGCCGAGGGGCAGCCGGGAGCGGCGGCGTCCATCCTGCAAACCCTGCGCGGGGACTGGCGGGTCACCCCCGCCGTCAGCGCGACGACGCAGATGGACATGGTGCACCTCGTCATCGGCCGCCCCGGTGTCATCCTCCTCGCCGAGGGGCAGCCGCAGCGGGTGCGCGCCTTGCTGGGGCAGGAGAAGAAGCGGCTGGCGAAAGTGATCGGGAACGCGCCGCTGTACGACTACATCATCGGTCAGGGCGAGAACGAGATCCCGATCCGGAAGCTGCGGGTGACGCTGTACCGCCTGCCGCACCACCTCAGCCGAAAGGACGTCAACGCGCTGGACAAGCGGCTCACGGCGCTCACCGCGCGGCCGCAGCTTCCGAAGGGCGCGATCCCGAAGAACCTCATCCCCAAGAACATGCGCCCGCCGAAGGGCGCCTTCCGGCAGCTCCGGGGCCGCTAGTCGGGCCTCGACTCAGGTGACGCCACGGCGCCGCGGCCAGGAATCTGGCTAGCGGCGCCTGACGTATCTATGCCCTCGGCCGGCCGCCGTTCGCGCGGGACCGTCACCGTCGCAGATCGGGGTGCGCGCTCGGCATCGGCACGACGATGGAGCCGGCCGCCCGGTCGTGGAGCCCGCGCTGCCACTTATCCATGATCACCGCCGGAAGCGCGAGGCAGAGCAACACTGCCCGGACGAACGCCCGGAGCATCCCAATCGCGCCACCATCGGCGACGGACACGCAACGGATCTTGAGGAGCCGCATCCCGGGGGTCTGGGCGAACAGCCCAATAAAGAAGGTGTACTCCGCGATCAACACGACGATCGGCGGCCACCCGTCGCGCAGCGGATCACCGAGAAACCGGGCGACCAGGATGCAGAGCAGCCAGTCGATCAGGAGAGCGCCGAAGCGCCGTCCCAGGCTCGCAGGTTCGTGAGGAGCGGCACTCGCGCGCGCCGCGGCGGAGGCCGACTCGCTCTCCAGGTGCTGGTTTGCCACGAAGAGGCAGGTTAGCCGGCATGTTGATCTGATCCCTGAATGGCCAGTGAATCCACGTGACGTAACACAGGGGAACGTGACGTAACACAGCGGAAACAGTCCGAACACGCCTGGGCAATGCGCGGGCCCTAGCGTCGCCAGCAGCCCAGCCACCCGGGACGTGCCAGGAGGGACCGAATGTTCGCCACTCCCGAAGAACTGCTGCGGTACCTCAAAGACGAGGACGTCAAGTTCGTCGACGTGCGCTTCTGTGACCTGCCGGGCGTCATGCAGCACTTCAACGTGCCGGCGGACGCGTTCGACGAGAAGATATTCACCGATGGACTCGCGTTCGACGGGTCGTCGATCCGCGGCTTCCAGGCGATTCACGAGTCGGACATGCTCTTGCTGCCCGACGTGACGACCGCGTTCGTCGACCCATTCCGGAAGGAGAAGACACTCGGGCTCAACTTCTTCATCCACGACCCGATCACGCGAGAGCCGTACACCCGGGATCCGCGCAACGTGGCCCGGAAGGCGGAGGAGTACCTCGCGGCCAGCGGTATCGCCGACACCGCGTACTTCGGCGCCGAGGCGGAGTTCTACATCTTCGACTCGATCCGCTACGACACCGCCCCCCAGCACGCCTTCTACTACATCGACTCGATCGAGGGCGCCTGGAACACCGGCCGCGAGGAGGACGGAGGCAACCGGGGTTACAAGACCGCCTACAAGGGCGGATACTTCCCGGTCCCGCCGACCGACCACTACGCCGACCTGCGGGACGCGATGGTGCGTCGCCTGCTCCAGGTCGGGATCCCGGTGGAGCGCTCGCACCACGAGGTGGGTACCGCCGGCCAGTCGGAGATCAACTTCCGCTTCTCCACGCTCCTGCACGCCGGTGACCAGCTCCAGCTGTTCAAGTACATCGTCAAGAACGAGGCGTGGGCGGCTGGCAAGACCGTGACCTTCATGCCCAAGCCGATCTTCGGTGACAACGGCTCGGGCATGCACACCCACCAGAGCCTGTGGCTCAACGGGGAGCCGCTCTTCTACGACGAGACCGGCTACGGCGGGCTCTCCGACATCGCCCGCTGGTACATCGGGGGCCTGCTCCACCACGCGCCGTCGCTGCTGGCCTTCACCAACCCGACGGTCAACTCCTACCGGCGGTTGGTACCCGGCTTCGAGGCGCCGGTCAACCTGGTGTACTCGCAGCGCAACCGGTCGGCCTGCACCCGCATCCCGATCACGGGCAACAACCCGAAGGCCAAGCGCATCGAGTTCCGGGTTCCTGACCCGTCGTGCAACCCGTACCTGGCCTTCTCGGCGATGCTCATGGCGGGTCTCGACGGTATCCGCAACAAGATCGAGCCGCCGGAGCCGATCGACAAGGACCTGTACGACCTGCCTCCGGAGGAGTACCAGAACGTCAAGCAGGTGCCGGGCTCGCTCGCCGAGGTGCTCGACGCTCTCGAGTCCGACCACGAATACCTGCTCGAAGGCGGCGTGTTCACGCCGGACCTCATCGAGACGTGGATTGAGTGGAAGCGGACGAACGAGGTCGACCCGGTGCGGCTGCGCCCGACTCCGCACGAGTTCGCCCTCTACTTCAACTGCTGATCGGCACCTGTTCACCGCCTGCTGACCCATCCCAGTGCGCCCAGATCCGCCTCGGTGGCCCTCGTGGCCGCCGAGGCGGATCGCGTTGGGAGGCCTAGCGCGGTGAGGTGACGGCCGAGGCGGCGGACCGACGCTGCGCACGCGCCCACCGGATACCCCGCCCCGTGACCCACACGATCAGCGCGACCATGACGACGGTGCCCTGGAACTTGGTGAAGCGCGCCAGGTTGTTGCCGTCGGGCAGCGTGAGGAAACACGCGACGAGGACCGGAAGGAGAAACCACCTCGTCCGTCGCGCGGTCGCGGCGAGCACGGCGAGCGGCCAGGTCGCGTACCAGGGGTGGAACACCGGCGACAAGGCCACCGTGGCGGCCAGGGCCATGCCAGCGCCGAGGAACGGGTCCCGAGTCCGCGCCCGCCACCACAGCACCGCCACCACCCCAGCGAGCACCACGAGGCCGAGCACCCGGGTCAGCGGGACGGCGGACAGCCGCACCCCGACCAGTCGCCCCAGGTACTCGAGGAAGAGGCCCACGGCGGTCGGCGGCGAGGTCCACTGCACTGAGTCGCCGCTGCGGCTCAAGCCCGCGATCCAGCCGAAGCCGAGGCCGGAGGCGAGCGTCGCCCCACCGATGGCGGCGACCACGCCGAGCGCCAGCCACGCGCCGTGCCGCACGAACGCGGCCAGGCGGTACCGCCCAGGGATGGCGCCGAGGGCGGCGAACGGCACCACCACCACCGCCGTGATCTTGATGGCGGCGGCGAGGCCGAGCAGCGCGCCCGCCCCGAGCAGCGCCCAGGGACGGCCCGGCCAGACCGCCACGACGAGCAACCCCGCCACCAGCAGCCCCACCATGAGGGCGTCGTTGTGCGCCCCCGCGACCAGGTGCACGGCGACGAGCGGGCAGGCGGTCGCCAACCACAACGCCCGGCCAGCCGGGATACCGCCCCGCCGCGCGAGCGGGGGCAGGCACAGCGCCATCAGCACGACTCCGGCCACCGCCAGGGCGCGCAGCAGCGCGATACTCCCCCACAGCGTCCCGCCGAGCTGGACCGCGAGACCGGCGAGCAGCACGAACACCGGCCCGTACGGCGCGGGGGTGTCCCGCCACATCGGGGTGACGGTCGACAGCCACGGGCAGCCGAGGTCAGCGACGCCGTAGGTGTACGGATCGCCGCCCGCGGCGTACACCGCCCCCTGGCAGGCGTACGAGTAGATGTCGCGGCTGCCCTGGGGGGCCGCGACGAGCAGCGGCAGGAACCAGAGCCCGACGGTGACGCCCACCCACCGCGGCGGCGGATCCGCGTGCCGGGCCGACCACCAGGCCCACACGAGCAGGGTGGTGCCCACCAGCCAGGCGAGCAGCACCCACGCCCCGTGGCCGTGCTGGGCGATGGCGACGGGATGGTGGTGCCGGGGCAGCTCCGGCAACGCCCCGCCGAGCTGGGCGGCGATCGCGAGGAGCACCGCGCCCGCCAATCCGGCGTAGCGGATGACGCGATAGCGCGGCTGCGGCATGGCAGTCACCGTACCGGCCCGCACCGCGGCCCCGGCCGCAATCCTCCCGACACCACGTACCGCCCCGGGGTCCGCACCCGCACGACCGTCCACCCTCGCTCCCCGGCGGCGAGGCACCCCTCCGGCCCGCTCAGCCGCAGCCACCGCGACCAGCGCACCCGCACCAGCACCTCCCCGGGCTGGTCGACGTCGAACACCACGCGGGCCGCGTCAGCTCGGACGAGCTGCCCTGGGGCGGCCACCATCGGCGCGGGGTCCCGCACCGCGTACAGCAGCCAGTGCCGGTCACGCCACACCTCGGTGAGGTACGGCAGCCCGTGGGCGATGAGTTCCGCCTCACGCCGCCCCACCCACGAGGGGGGCGCGTCGGCGACGGCGACGTAGGCGACGGCGTTGTCCCGCAGCCAGCTCTCGTACGCGGCGGCATCGAGCGTCCCGTCGAAGAACAGCGGGTTGCGCGCCAGATCCGCCTGGCGCAGCCACCCGCGGGCCAGGGGGACCCGCTGGGGCACGTACGCCGCCTCCCAGTAGTTGGTGGTGGGGACCACCTCGATTCGCCCGGCGGGGTCTCGGCGGGACAGCTCGTCGAGGAGGGGCCGGAAGTAGCCGGGGTCCGCGGTGGGGTCACCGGCGTTGCGCAGGTCGACGCGAGAGACCGGTGGCTGCCAGATCGCCACGATCACGAGCAGCGCGGCGAGCCCCGCGGGCGCGGGCAGGAACCGGTGGCGGGGCAGTTGGCCATAGGCGGCCAGCAGCGGCAGCGCGAACATCACCGCCAGGCGGGTGGCGTTCAGCCCGACCGGGGTGGGGACCGCGTACGCCAGGGCAACCCCGGCGGCGGAGAGCAGCGCGCCGATCCGCACCGGTCGTCGCGGCACCACCACGGCGACCAGCAGGCTGACGGAGCAGGCTCGGGCGGCGTCGAGGGCGCTGATGTTCATCCAGCCTCCGTCGCCGAAGACGAGGCCGGTGACGCCGAGCGGGACGGCGGCGGCCCCCGCCACCGCGAGGCCCGCGCGCCAGCGGGTCCGATCGCCGAGCGCCAACGCCACACCGGCGAGACCGACGAAGAGCCCCGCGACCGGGCTCGCCGCGGAGGCGAGCAGGGCGGCGAGCGGCGCCCCGGCGACCGCCGCTACCGAGCGCCAGCGGCTCCTCCCGTCGGGGCGTGCCCGCGCCCCGCTCGGGGGCGCGGGCCACGCGGTCAGCGCGACCAGCGCCCACAGCCCGATCGCCACCCCGACCGCGTAGGTGATCCGACCCGAGACGAGATTCCCGGCCAGGCAGAGCGCCCCGAGCGCGCCGCCGAGCACGGGCCGCACGGCCTGGGTCCGGCCCAGGATCACCGTGAACGCGATCGCCGCGATCACCATCGCCACCGCCCCGACGGGGCGGGGGCCGAACAGGGCCATTAGCGGGGGTGTCACGAGGCTGTACCCGTACGGCGAGACGCCGCCGTACCAGCCGAAGTCGACCGGGGTGGCGCCGTGGCGACTCGCGAAGGCCGCCCGCGCGACCTGCGCCGACAAGTCCGTGCCCATCGGAGGGGCGAGGAGGAAGGCGACCCCGAGCGCTCCGGCGAGCCCGGCGGTGGTGACGACCGGGCGCCGCCGCGCGCCGTCGAGGGCGCGCGTGAGGCGAGCCGGGGCCGGCGGGGGTGACAGACGCGGTGGACGAGCCATGGCCGAGGTACGCATCGCCGGCGACCTAGCTGTTGAGGACCCGTTCCGCGGCGGCCCGCGCCCGCCGGCCCGTGCGGAGGTACTCGTCGAGGAACTCCCCGGTGTCCGCGCGGCCGAGCAGGCGGGTCACCCCGGCGAGCACCGGGCCGTATCGGGGCAGCTGATCGGTGGCCCGGCCGCGCACCAGGGTGAGGGCGTTGCGGACCTGGGACGCCATCGTCCACCCCGCGGCCAACATCGCCGCGTCCGTCGGATCGATCAGCCCGGCGTCGCGAGCCGCGGCGAGCGCCTCAAGCGTCCGGGTGCTGCGCAGAGCCGGCAGGTGGCCGGCGTGCCGGAGCTGCACGAGCTGGACGGCCCATTCGACGTCGGCGAGGCCACCGCGCCCCAGCTTCGTGTGGGTCGCCGGATCGGCCCCGCGCGGCAGGCGTTCCCGCTCGACCCGCGCCTTGATACGCCGGATCTCGATCACCTGCTCGCGACGGAGACCCTGCTCGGGATAGCGGATCGGGTCGACGAGGGCGAGGAATTCGCGGCCGAGGTCGGGATCGCCGCAGACGAACCGGGCCCGCAGCAGCGCCTGGGCTTCCCACACCTTCGCCCACCGCTCGTAGTACTGGGCGTACGCGGCCAGGCTGCGCACGAGCGGACCTTGCCGCCCCTCCGGGCGCAGATCGGCGTCGACACCGAGGGGTGGGTCCGGCGCAGGCATCCCCAACAGCCGCCGCAGCTCCTCCGCGACGGCGTTCGCCGCGGCACTGGCGTCCTCGTCCGCGAGCCCGGGCGGCGGGTCGTAGACGAAGAGCACGTCGGCGTCGGAGGGGTAGCTCATCTCGTACCCGCCGAGCCGACCCATTCCGATCACCGTGAACCGCAACCCCGGGGGTGGGGACACGGCGGCGACGGCGGCCCGCAGCGCGGCGGCGAGGGTGGCGTCGGCGAGTTCCGAGAGCGCGATCCCGATCTCGGTGGTGTCCACGGGGTGTTCCGGAGCCAGCGGCCCGGAGGTGTGGAGCACGTCGGCGCAGGCCAGACGGAGGAGTTCGCGGCGGCGAAGCGCGCGCAGCGCGGAGATCGCCTGCACGGGGTCTGATCCGCCGCCGTCCAGGTGTCGGTCGACCGCGGCGGCGAAACCCTCCAGCAGCACCTGGCGCGGGCGCGGGGTGAGTTCGCTGTCGTCGGCGAGGAGCCGCAGCGCCTCGGGCTCGCGGGCGAGGAGGTCGGTGACGTACCGGGAGAGCGCGAGCACGCGGGCGAGTCGCGCGGCGACCGGGCCTTCGTCCCGCAGCAGCCGCAGGTACCAGGGGGTGCGGCCCAGCTTCTCCGACACCTGGCGGTAGCTGAGCAAGCCGCGGTCCGGCTCAGGTGCGTCGGCGAACTCCTCCAAGAGCACCGGCAGCAGCGTCCGTTGGATGGCGGCGGTCCGCGATACCCCTTCGGTGAGCGCCTCGATGTGCCGCAACGCGCCCGCGGGATCGGCGAACCCGAGGATCTCCAGCCGTTGCCGCGCCGCCTCCGGGGTCATCCGCAGCGCCTCGGCCGGGACCCGGGCCACCGCTTCGAGCAGCGGCCGGTAGAGGAGCTTGGCGTGCAGCCGCCGGACCTCGGTGGCGTGGGTGATCCAGTCGGCGCGGAACGCCTCGACCGCGTCACGTGTTCCGGAGGCGGTGTATCCGAGCGCGTGGGCGAGCCAGCGGAGTCCGGCGGGGTCGGCGGGGACGGTGTGCGTCCGGCGCAGCCCTTGGAGCTGGAGGCGGTGCTCGACGGTGCGCAGGAAGCGGTAGCCCCGCAGCAGCGCTTCCCCGTCGGCACGCCCGACGTAGCCGCCGTCGACGAGGGCGCGCAGCGCGGGTATGGTGCCCGCCAGGCGGAGGGTGTCGTCCGCTCGGCCGTGGACGAGTTGCAGGAGCTGGACGGCGAATTCAATGTCGCGCAGCCCGCCTGGGCCCCGCTTGATCTCGCGTTCAAGGACCTTGGGCGGGATATTGTCAATGATCTTTCGCCGCATCGCCCGGACGTCCTCGACCGCCTCCGGGCGCTCAGCCGCCGTCCACAGCAGCGGCGATAGCTGATCGATCCACTCCTGGCCGAGCGCGAGGTCGCCCGCGACGGGGCGGGCCTTGAGCAGCGCCTGGAATTCCCACGTGCGAGCCCAGCGACGGTAGTAGGCGAGGTGGCTGGCGAGGGTGCGCACCAGCGGTCCCCGGCTCCCCTCGGGGCGCAGCGCGGCGTCGATAGGCCAGGCGACCTGCCCGCAGATGTTGATCAGACGAGTGGCGACGGTGGTGGCCGCGGGCAGGTCCTCGTCCGTGGCCGCCACGAAAATCACGTCGACGTCGGAGACGTAATTGAGCTCGCACCCGCCGCACTTCCCCATCGCGATCACGGCCAGACGGGGTGGCGAGGTCTCCGGGGGGCGTTCCGCGACCGCGATCGCGTACGCTGCGTGCAAGGTGGCGTCGGCGAGTTCAGAGAGCCCCGCCATGACCTGTTCCAGGTCGAGTTCACCGGTCAGGTCCTCCGCGGCGATGCGCAGGAGGGCCAACCGGTACGCGTGGCGCAGCTCTCCGATGTCGCGGGCGGCGCGGACCCGCTCGCGCAGCGCGTCGAGCGCCGCGCCATCCGCGGCGAGCGCCCGCCACTGGTCGGGGTTGGCGACGAGCTGGTTACCGAACGCCTCGGAGGCTCCGAGGACCGCGGTCAGCCGGTGGCGCAAGCCGCTGTCGGCCCGCAGCGCGTCGAGAAACTCCCGGATCTCCCCGCCGTCGCGGCGCATCGTCTCGACGATCCGGTGGAGTTGCCGCAGGGCGCGGTCGGGGTCGGCGGAGCGGGACAGGGCGGTGAGCACCTCGTCCGCGCCCGCGTCGGCCGGGCTCTGCCGCGTGGCGTCCCACAGCCCGAGCCCGTCCGGCCCGAGCATCTCCAGGGTGCGGGTCGTTTCAAACCCGTATCGGGCGAGTCGGGCGAGGGTCGGCCTGGTCATCCCACGTCACTGTCCGAGCAGCGGCAGGGTTGGGCGTGGCCCCGTGTCGAGCTGGCCGAGCGCCAGCAGGGCGAACCGGACGGCGAAAGGTTGCCACACCTCCTCAATATCGGCTAGCACCGCCGTGCAGGCGGCGACGACCTCGTCCGGGTCGTATCCGAGGTCGACGACGCGCGGCTGAAGCGCCCAGGTGGCGATCATCGTGGGGTCGCATTCGATGTGGAATTGGAGTCCCCAGGCCCGCTCGCCGAGGCGGAACGCCTGGTGGGGGTAGCGCGTGGAGGCCGCGAGCAGCACGGCGCCCGCCGGCAGCTCGGTGATCTCGTCCCAGTGCCACTGCAGGACGTCCGGCATGAGCGGGACGAACCGGAAGAGCGGGTCCCGCTGCGCCGCGTCTCGCCGGCCCACGAGATTCGGGCCGATCTCCGGACCCGACGGGCTTTGCTCCACCGTGCCGCCGTGGGCGGTCGCGAGCAGCTGCGCCCCGAGCCCGATGCCGAGGGTGGGGACGCGGTGGCGGACCGCTTTGCGCAGCAGCCCTTCCACCTGGGGAAACCAGGGCGCTCCTGGGGTGCCGTCCGGCCCCGGGTACGCCCGCTGCTCTCCGCCGAGCACCACCAGGGCGGCGTACTCGTCCAGGCTCTCCGGGAGGGGATCACCGGCGTGGGGCCGCCGCACCGCCAGCTCCAGCCCGGCTTCGGTCAGCCACTCCCCTAGCCGGCCCAGACCGTTCGTCGGATCGTTCTCGATCACCAACGCGCTCGCCACTCGTCGAGGCTAACGCCCGCCCCGCCGCGGCCGACGCCACGGGTCTAACGCCTACCCTTGCGGCCTGTGGCGGGTGAAGCGGTGGTGCGACCGCGGGCGCTACGCCCGGGGGACGTGGTGGCGCTGGTCTCCCCGTCCGGCCCGGTCCGGCCGGAGCGGGTGGCTCGCGGAATCGAGCTGGTGGCCTCGTGGGGGTTGCGACCGGTCCTCGCGCCCCACGTCTACGCCCGACACGGTTACCTCGCCGGGCCGGACGAGGCGCGCGCCGCCGATCTCAACGCCGCCTTCGCCGACCCCGCGGTCCGCGGGATCCTCGTCACCCGCGGCGGCTACGGCGCCCAACGGATCGTCGACGCCATCGACATGGCGGCGGTCCGGCGCGACCCGAAGGTTGTGGCGGGCTTCTCGGATATCACCGCCCTGCAGCTCGCGCTCTGGCGTGGGGCGCGACTCGCCACTGTGCACGGCCCGGGGATGGCGTGGCGCGACACGCGTACCCCCGCCGCGTCTGCCGAGTCCCTGCGCCGAGCGCTCATGGAGCCCACTCCGGTCACCGTATCCCGGGTCGCGACGGAGGAGACGGCCTCCGTGCTGGTCCCCGGCACCGCGACCGGGACGTTGCTCGGCGGCAACCTCTCCCTGATCGTCTCCTCTCTCGGCACCCCCGACATGCCCGATCTCACCGGGGCGATCCTGCTCATCGAGGACGTCAACGAGCCTCCGTACAAAGTGGACCGGATGCTCACCCAGCTGCTCCGCTCGGGGGCGCTGCGCGGGGTGGCCGGGGTGGCGGTCGGCCAGTTCACGGGGTGCGCCGACCACTGGCCGGTCACCGTCGCCGAGGTGCTGCGCGAGCGGCTATCCCGGCTGGGGGTGCCGGTGCTCGGCGGCTTGCCGATCGGGCACGGCCACGGCCAGCTCACCGTGCCGCTCGGGGTGAGCGCCACCCTCGACGTCGCGGCCGGCACGCTCACCGTCGCCCCCGCGGTCCGCTGATCCGACCGGCGCCGGCGGCCGACACCGCCCTCGCCCCGGGTCGCGCGCGCCGCCGGCGCCGCGGCCGACTACAGCACGCCGAGGTAGCGCTGCCGCTCGAAAGGCGTGACCTCGCGCCGGTACTCCTCCCACTCCGCGCGCTTGTTGCGCAGGAAGAAGTCGAAGACGTGCTCCCCGAGCACCTCAGCGACCAGCTCGGAGGAGGCCATCACCTCCACCGCTTCGCCGAGGTTCCGCGGCAGCGTCTCGTACCCCATGGCCCGGCGCTCCTCGTCGGTGAGCGACCAGACGTCGTCCTCCGCGCCCGGGGGCAGCTCGTACCCCTCCTCGATGCCCTTGAGCCCAGCGCAGAGCAACACCGCGAACGCCAGGTAGGGGTTGGCCGCGGAGTCCAGGGATCGGAACTCGATGCGCGCCGAGTTCGGCTTGCCGTACGCGGGCACGCGCACCAGCGCCGACCGGTTGCGGTGACCCCAGCACACGTACGCCGGCGACTCATTGATCTGGTGCGGCAAGGGCCGCGGGAACAGCCGCTTGTACGAGTTGACCCACTGGTTGGTCACCGCGGTGAATTCCCGGGCGTGTGTGAGCAGGCCGGCGATGAACGCCTTCGCCACCTTGGAGATCTTCATGGGGTCGCTCGGATCGTGGAACGCGTTGCGCTCCCCTTCGAAGAGCGACAGGTGGGTGTGCATGCCGCTGCCCGGCTGGTCGCTGAACGGCTTGGGCATGAAGGTGGCGTGGACCCCGTGGGAGAGCGCGACCTCTTTGATGACGTGCCGGAAGGTCATGATGTTGTCAGCCGTGGTCAGCGCGTCCGCGTACCGCAGGTCGATCTCCTGCTGCCCCGGGGCGACCTCGTGGTGGCTGTACTCAACGGAGATCCCGATCCGTTCCAGCGCCAGCACCGCCTGCCGCCGGAAGTCCCGGGCGATCGCGTGGGTGGTGTGGTCGAAGTATCCGCCGGAATCCACCGGCTCCGGGACCGAGCCGTCCTCAGGCACCTCCTTCAGCAGGAAGAACTCGATCTCGGGGTGGGTGTAGAAAGTGAAGCCCTTCTCCGCCGCCTTGGCCAGCGCGCGCCGGAGCACGTGCCGCGGGTCAGCCCAGGAGGGCGTGCCGTCCGGCAGCAGGATGTCGCAGAACATCCGGGCGCTCTCCCCGCTGCCGCCGCCCTCGAACGGGAAGACCTGGAAGGTCGTCGGATCCGGCATCGCGATCATGTCCGATTCGTAGACGCGCGCGAATCCATGAATCGCGGATCCGTCGAAGCCGACTCCCTCCTCAAACGCAGCCTCCAGCTCCGCCGGCGCGACCGAGACGCTCTTCAACATCCCGAGCACGTCGGTGAACCACAACCGAACGAACCGGATGTCGCGCTCCTCCAGCGTGCGGAGCACGAACTCTTTCTGGCGATCCACGTCCACCCCTTGCAGTCTGTTCACCGCCACCGACAGACCCTTACCCTCCGCGTCCGTGCCACAACAGTCGGCCAGGCGGGGCGTTCCAGTGTGCCCCGCCACAATTTCGGCCACGTTACGCGTCGTAGACCATTTCGGGCGCCAACCACGATCATGGACGGGACGGCACCCGTCAATGGCCGACTCAATTTGCCGCCAGCGTACGCCCCGCGCGGTGTTGTCCTATATGGCGACCGGCCCGGCTCAGGATCACCGCCTAAGAGAAGATGTGCCCCATGCCGACCATGCGTCTCGCTCTCGCCCAGGTCAACCCCACCGTAGGCGACCTCGACGGCAACATTCGCCTCATCCGTGAGCAGGCGCGCGCCGCCGCGCAAGCCGGCGCACACCTCGTGGTCTTCCCGGAGCTGGTCCTCACCGGATACCCCGTGGAGGACCTCGTGTTCCGCGAGTCCTTCGTCGCCGCCGCCCGTCAGGCCCTACGCCAGCTCGCCACCGATCTCGTCACGGACGGCCTCGGCGACCTGCCGGTCGTGGTCGGCTGCCTCGACGCCGACGGACCGGTCAGCAGCGGCGCCCGCGGCGACCGGGGCCCGCGCAACGCCGCCGCCGTGCTCTACCGCGGCCGCGTCGCCGCCCGCTACGACAAGCACCACCTCCCCAACTACGGGGTCTTCGACGAAGATCGCTACTTCGTCCCCGGGGACACCCTCACCGTGGTACGCGTCGGCGGGGTGGACGTCGCGCTGACCATCTGCGAGGACCTCTGGCAGGACGGAGGCCCCGTCGCCACCGCCCGCCGCGCGGGAGTCGGCCTGGTCGTCACCCTCAACGGCTCACCCTTCGAGATCAACAAGCACGACCACCGGCTGGCGCTCGTCCGCCGCCGGGCCGCCGAGGTGGGCGCGACCGTGGCGTACGTCAACATGGTCGGCGGCCAAGACGAGTTGGTCTTCGACGGCGGGTCGATGATCGTCGCCGCCGACGGGGAGCTGCTGGCCCGCGCCCCCCGGTTCGTGCCCCACCTGCTCGTCCACGACCTCGACGTACCGGCCGCGCCGCCCTCCCCCGACGGCGGCGACGGCGCGCACCCGCTGCCCCCCGCGGCGCCGGGTGAGACGCCGCTCGGTGTCCGTCGGGTGCGGCTCAGTGACGCGCTCACCCCGCCGCCCGGCCCGCGCGCGGTCGGCGGGATCGCCGATCCCCTCACCGGGGAGGCGGAGATCTGGCAGGCGCTCGTCCTCGGTTTGCGCGACTACGTCCGCAAGAATGGATTCCCCTCGGTGGTGCTCGGGCTCTCCGGCGGGATCGACTCCGCGGTCGCGGCGACGATCGCGGTGGACGCGCTCGGACCGGAGCGCGTCGTCGGGGTGTCCATGCCCAGCGCCCACTCCTCGGCACACTCCCGCGCCGACGCCGCCGAACTCGCCCGGCGGACCGGCCTGGACTATCGCGTCCACCCGATCCAGCCGATGGTCGACGCCTTCTTGGCCAACCTGTCCCTGTCCGGGGTGTCGGTGGAGAACCTCCAGGCCCGGGTACGCGGGGTGATCCTCATGGCACTGTCTAACCAGGAAGGTCACCTCGTGCTGACCACCGGCAACAAGAGCGAGCTCGCGGTGGGCTACTCCACGCTCTACGGGGACTCCGTCGGCGGCTTCAACCCCATCAAGGACGTGTGGAAGACCCAGGTCTGGCAGCTCGCGCGCTGGCGCAACGCCGAAGCGATCCGCCGAGGCGCCACACCGCCGATCCCAGAGAACTCCATCACCAAACCGCCCAGCGCCGAGCTGCGCCCCGGCCAGCTCGACACCGACACCCTGCCGGAATACCCGGTGCTCGACGCGATCCTGGCGGGCTACGTCGACGGAGACCGCGGCCGGGACGAGCTGATCCGCGACGGCCACGACCCCGCGTTGGTCGATCGGGTCCTCCGGATGGTCGACATCGCCGAATACAAGCGCCGGCAGTCCGCGCCCGGCCCGAAGATCTCGATGAAGGCGTTCGGCCGGGACCGCCGACTGCCCATCACCAACCGGTGGCGGGAGGGCGCGTTCCCCGCGTTCGACCACGCCGGCGCCGAGGTGTGATCAGCGACACGAATTCTCACGGGCGGTCACGGCCCGATGGGACGATCGTGACGACCCCGGGGACCGCGAGGGCGGCCGCGAGGGTGAGAGGAGCGGATATGTCCCAGTCCACGCCAGAGGCGCCCACCCTCTATGGCGGGCCCGCGCATCGGCGGGTCCGGACCCGCGACTTGATCGCCGCGAAGGAGCGCGGCGAGCGGTGGGCGATGCTCACCTCGTACGACCAGTACACCGCGGCGATCTTCGAGCAGGCCGGCATTCCCGTGCTGTTGGTGGGCGACTCCGCGGCCAACAACGTCTTCGGACACGAGACGACCCTTCCCGTCACCGTGGACGAGCTGCTGCCGCTGGTACGCGCCGTAGTCCGCGCGACCCGCCGCGCCCTCGTCGTCGGTGACCTGCCGTTCGGGTCGTACGAGGAGAGCCCGGCACAGGCGCTGCGGACCGCGGTGCGGTTCATGAAGGAAGGCGGCTGCCACGCCGTCAAGCTCGAAGGAGGCCGGGCCGTCGCCGAGCAGATCCGGGCGCTGACCCGGGCGGGGATCCCGGTCATGGGGCACGTGGGCTTCACCCCGCAGCGCGAGCACAGCTTGGGCGGCTACCGCGTGCAAGGTCGGGGTGAGGCGGCGGAGGACGTCGTCGCCGACGCACGCGCGGTCGCCGAGGCGGGGGCGTTCGCCGTCGTGCTGGAGATGGTCCCAGGCGAGGTGGCCAAGCGGATCACCGAGGAGGTGCCGATCCCCACGATCGGCATCGGCGCGGGACCCCACACCGATGCCCAGGTCCTGGTATGGCAGGACATGGCGGGTCTGCGCCGGGGCAAGACGCCGCGTTTCGTGAAGCGCTACGCCGATCTCGCGGACGTGTTGGAGCAGGCAGCCCGTCGCTTCGCCGACGAGGTCCGCGACGGCACCTTCCCCGCCCCCGAACACACCTTCTGATTCCCGGTCGTCGGCGCGGCGACCGGCGGCGAGATGCGATCGGGCCCCGGGTTCCGGGGCCCGTACGCCGTTCAGACGTCAGTGACGCGGATACCCGCGTGCGCCTTGTACCGCTTGTTGATCGCGATGAGGTTCGCGGTGAACGCCTCAATCTGGTGGGCGTTGCGCAGCCGACCGCCGTAGATACCGCGCATACCGGGGATTCGCGCGACCAGGGCGGCTACCGTCGCGGCCACCTCCCGGTCGTCGGTGCAGATCAGCACGTCGAGCTCGATCCGCTCCACCTCCGGGTCGCTGAGCAGCGGCGCGCTGACGTGGTTGAACGCCGCCGCCACCCGCGACTCCGGCAACAGCGCGGCGGCCTGCTGCACCGCGCTGCCCTCCTCCACGCGCAGCGCGTACGGCCCCTGCTTGTCGAACCCGAGGGGATTGACGCAGTCAATGACGATCTTCCCCGCGAGCGGCTCTCGCAGCTCCGAGATGGTCGCCGCGTGTCCCTCCCACGGCACCGCGATGATCACGATGTCCGACCGGCTCGCCACCTCGGCGTTGTCGCCACCGGTGACGGACGCCTCGGCCGGCACCCCGGGCATCGCCTTGATCTCTTCGGCGGCCGTGCGCGCTCGCTCCGCGCTGCGGGAGCCGATCAGCACTGTCTGCCCGGACCGGGCGAAGCGGTAAGCCAGACCCCGCCCTTGATCACCCGTGCCGCCGATGATTCCGAGGGTGAGCCCGGCGACGTCGGGGAGAGCGCTCGCGTCGTATGCCATGCGATCATCATGGCAAACCCTGCGTGACCCTCCCACGCCGGGCCGCTACCTGTGGCGACGCCAACCGTCTAACCCACCACCTTCCGGGCGGTCATCCGGGTGGCCTTACGGCTCGCCACGCTCCGCGCGGCGGCTCGCGTCGCGCTCGCCGTGCGGGTCGTGGCCGGGCGGGTCGTGGCCTTCTTCGCCGCCGCGGGTGTCCGCTTCGCCGCCGTGGCGGTCTTCTTCACGGCGCGCCGCGCCGTGGTCTGCGTCGCGGTTGTCTTCTTGGCCTCCGCGGTCTTCTTCCCCACCGTCTTTCGCGCCGTCTCCGGGCGCTTCGCGACCTGCTTGCGTCCGGTCGTCCCACCGCGTGCCGTCTGGGACTTGCGGACGGTCTTCTTCGCTGACGCGCTCTTCGTGGCTTTCTTCGCCGGCGCGGTCTTCCGCGCGCTCGACACGCGCCGCGCGACGATCGCCTCCTGCGCCGCCTTCTCGGCGGTGCGCGCCCTCCTCTCCGCCTCCTGCGCCGCCACCGCGGCCTCGCGCTCCGCCGCCACCCGGGTTCCCGCCGCCCTGGCCAGCGCCGCGGCGCTCGCCGGCGTCGTGGTCTTCGCCGTGGCCGTCGCCGTCGCCTTCTTCGCCGCCCGCTGGGAGGTGAGTTTCCGCCCCGCGGCGGCCGTCTTCGCGGCGGTCGACTTCGTCGCGGTGACCGCACCGCTGCGGCCGACCGCGGTGCGGGTAGCGCGACCGGAGCCGGTCGAGCGGGCTGTCACGCGTGAGGCGGTGGCTTTCTTCGCCGGCGCCCGCTTCGTGGGGCTGAGCGCTGCGGGACGCCGCCTCGCGGTCGTCGTCGTGGTGGTGGCCGTAGCGGCGGTTGCTCGGCGCGCGGAGGTCTTCGCCGCGGTCGTCCCGCGCGCCGCGCCCGTCGCGGTGCTGGCCTTGCGGGCGCGGGTCGCGGTCGTCTTCGTCGCGGCCCGCGTCGGCGTGCGCGTGGCGGCGGCCTTCTTCGCCGGCACTGCGCTCGTCACCGTGTTGCGGGCCGAGACACCGCTACTGACCGCGGCGATCGCCCGCGCCGGTCGCGGGGCTGGACGGGTCGTGGCCCTGCTCCTGACGGCCATTGCTTCTCCTCCTCGCAAGGTCGCGGCGGATGGTCGACCAGTCGACAGCGCGCATCACCTCTCACCATCGTGGCGACCATGGCGGGGCCGACCACGCGCCGACCCGCGGCCCGCATTCCCACGAACGGCCCGGACAAACACGCCACAACCCAGAGGTGGCGTGACGGACCAACACGCCAGCCCAACCCCATGACGAATTCGTCCACAGTGCATTTCCGGGGCGCTGTCTCGGACCCCGCCCGCCTCGGAGATCCCCACGCCACCACCGCGCACGAGAACGCCTGCCCACGCCGTTCGGCTACCGGTCAGGGCGTCTCCAGAGCGTCACGAACCCACCGCCAACCACCCATAGACAGACCGAAATAAAACGAGGCCACAGCCTTGATCGCGGCTGTGACCTCACGTGCGGCGGGCGAGTCGACCTGTACGCCGGATTCTGTACCGACGCGCACCGAGCTCGGTGGCGCCGGCGGCGGCCATCCATCTCGGCCTGCCGTCGCCGACAGGCTCTAGCGGCCTACCCGCAGGCATCGGACGGGCCGCCCTCAAGCGCCTGCGCGGGCCAGCACCCACAGGGGCGCTGGACCCTTCTTGGCCTTGCTCCGGGTGGGGTTTACCTAGCCACCTCGGTCACCCGAGGTGCTGGTGGGCTCTTACCCCACCGTTTCACCCTTACCGGGCCCCTCGTAGCCGAGAGAACCCGGCGGTCTGTTTTCTGTGGCACTTTCCCGCGGGTCACCCCGGGTTGCTGTTAGCAACCACCCTGCCCTGTGGAGTCCGGACGTTCCTCGGCGACGGGGTCTCGCGACCCCGCCGACGCGGCCGCCCGGTCGGCTCGCCCGCCTCAACCACAATGCTACGGACCTGGCGGATATTCCCGTCACACGGATCCAGCTTGGGCCCCGTGCCATGACAATGGTGGATTACCGAAGGAAGCGTGTAGGTGTCCTGGGTGTCACTCGCGAGGGCGGCGGAGGTGTCGGGGGTATCGGTTACCGTGAGCGAGGACGGGGTGGCGGTGAGCCGGCTCCGACCAGCACCAAGTTGATCTAGGAACCTCTAGTGACCCCGGAAACCCGGGGAGGTTCCGAACCGATAAATGGGGCGAAAGGTGATATTTCGGCTCGCGTACTTGGGGGTCATGGAGTTATGGTTGTCCATATCCGCAGGTCGCGTGCCGCTGCGTCCGGTCTTCGGACCGGACGAGGATCGCAAC
>DATCMA010000062.1:0-73891 GCA_036563645.1 Micromonospora sp. | reverse complement strand
CCCCGTCACCGAGCCCGCGCACGTCCGTGCCGTGCAGGTCGGCCGCCGCGTGCAACAGCCCATTCGCGCAAATCGGGCCCATGTGGGCGACGAATACACCCAAAATCGGATCTAGTCCGCTCGGCAGCGGCACCATCCGGTCGACAAGGGGGTCGGCCACGTAGCCGGTGCGGTGGCCGTAGGGCATCGCGACCAGCGTCCCCTCCGTTACCACAGGGCTGCGGCTCTCGACCACCTCGGCTACGGCCATGTAGCCGAGCCGATCCACGGGGTAGCTCACCGAGGGTGTGCCCCGAAGGAACAGCCCGAGAGTGCGGTCGAACCGGGACGTGAGATAGGGATTGGTGCCCTTGACGTAACTCAGCTCGGTGCCCGCCGAGATGCCGCTGAAGCGGGTGCGGACCCGCACCTGCCCGTCCCTCGGCGGTGCCGCCTCGTCCTCACGGATCGTCACCTCGCCAGGGGCGCGCAGCACCACCACGCGGTCCCGGTCAGTCACCACTCACCACCACCGGTCGATGCTCCGCCGCCGATCTCGCCACCGCCCAGGCCAGGCGGTGCGTCCGCAGGGCCTCCTCGTAGGGAGCCCGGATGTCGTCGTCGATGCCGCGGACGGCGTTGACGAACGCACGGTCCACCGCGATCCGCCCATCCTCGGGGTTGCCGGGCACCGTGTGCTCCCCGGTGCTGTCCCGGACCACAAGGGCGTCCTCGCTGATGCCCACCGCCAGTCCGTCCGCGTAGATGTCGAGCCCCGCGCGGTGACGCCAGCCCAGCACGCAAGCGGCGGCGAGAGTGCCGACCGCGCCGCTGGTGAAGCGAAGCGTCGCGGCGGTGACCGCGTCGATGTCCGCCTGGTCGACGGCGGGTGGGGTGCCGTCGGCGACGGCCGAAACCTCGCGGACTTCCCCGACGAGGACGCGGAGCAGGTCGAGGACGTGCACCGTTTGCTCGACGACGGGCCCTCCGGACCGATCTCGCCGCACCCACCAGGCGACCGGCGGCACCCGGTCCAGCCAGGCGCCGTTGGCCAGGCGGAGGGTCTTGCCGGCGAGGAGCTTCTGCGCCTGGGCGACCACGGGGAGGTAACGCCAGTGGTGGCCGACCGCGGTGAGCGTCCGGCGGCGCGCCACGCGCGCCCCGATACGCTCGGCGGTAGCAAGGTCCGCCGCCAAGGGCTTCTCCACGAACATCGCCCGACCCGCCTCGATGATCGCCTCCTCGATCGGCCCGTGAGCGAATGGCGGCACGCAGACGTACACCGCGTCCGGTTCGGCGTCGAGCAGCGCGACGTAATCCGGAAAGACCTGAGTGTCGTAATCGTGGGCGAGTGATCGGGCCGCTGCGGGCAGCACGTCGGTGACCCCGATGAGGTCGACGTCGTCGAAGCCCGCCAGCACGCGCGCGTGCCGCCGCGCGACATTCCCCGCGCCGACCAAAGCCACCCGGCAGCGCCTCATGAGCTCCGTCCCTTGGCTACCGTCCTTTCCTGACCGCACCTGCTCCAGTGCCACGCCGCAGGCCGGTCGAAACACGGTGCCGCGGGCGCCGCGGCGCGCAATGATCAGAGGGCGGATGATCGCAGGGAGCCGGGGCGACGGTTGAAGCCCGACTGGCTGGGAACTATTCACCCGTTCGGGGCTTGTCAGATCGCATCTGGGGGTACGACTGTGGGGCACTCGCAAACGCCGCTGTCGCCGGTGGTAGAAGCCTGGGCGACGTACCGCACCCGTTCCGCTGACGAGTGGACGGCACGGCAACTGGTGCGCGGAAAAGGCGACACGACGGTCAGCGTTGTGCTACCGGCTCGCGACGAGGCAGCCACCATCGGAGCGATCGTGACCACGATCCGTGAGCACCTGATGGAACGGCTTCCGCTCGTCGACGAGCTGATCGTGGTCGACTCCCGTTCCTCGGATGGGACCGCGGAAGTGGCCGCGGCTGCCGGTGCCCGTGTGGTGAGCCAGGAGGAGATGACCCGCGGGCTGCCCCGGCTGGACGGTAAAGGCGACGCCCTGTGGTGCGGCCTCCTCGCCGCCAGCGGTGACGTCGTCGCCTTCCTCGACGCGGACCTGCGGGAGTTCCAGCCACGATTCGTGACCGGTCTGCTCGGCCCGCTGCTCACCGATCCGTCGGTCGACTTCGTCAAGGCCTTCTACCACCGACCGCTCGCGCAGACCGGGATGGTCGACGCCGAGGGAGGCGGCCGGGTCACCGAGCTCGTCGCACGCCCCCTGCTCAACCTGTTCTGGCCGGAGCTGGCCGGGTTCGTGCAGCCACTCGCCGGTGAGTACGCCGGACGGCGAGCCCTGCTCGACCAGCTGCCCTTCGTGTCGGGCTACGGCGTCGAGACCGCGATGCTCATCGACGTCTTCGAGAAGGTCGGGCTCGACGCGCTCGCCCAGGTCGACCTGGGCGAGCGGTTGCACCGCCACCAGAGCATCGAGGCGCTGGGGCGGATGGCGGCCCAGATCATCCTCACCGCGTGGAGCCGGCTGTACCGCAACGGCTGGGTGACGACCGAAACCCCGCCGGCGTCTTTCCTCACGCAGTTCCGGCGAGGAACCAACAACCTCCTGCCCGGCTTGGAGCGAGAGGTGGTCGTCACGGACATCTCCGTGGCGGAACGCCCGCCAGCCGGTCCGCTGCGGGAGGTGATGCGCGGCCGATACAACAGCAGGGCGGCGGTATGGGCCTGACGGTGCTGATGAACGCCGGGCCGTGGCTCCCGGTACCCCCCAACGGCTACGGCGGAATCGAGAACGTGGTCGCCACGCTGGTGCCCGAGCTGCGCCGCCTGGGCGTCCGGGTGGTGCTCGCCTCGGTCGGCGCCAGCACCCTCCCCGTCGACGAGCGGATCGCGCTGTACGCCGAAGGGCAGTTCAGCGCCTTGCAGCGGCCGTACAACCAGGTGTGCGGCATCGCCCAGGCCCACATGCAGGCCGTGGTCCGGGCCGTGCGCGAACGGGACGACATCGACCTTATTCACGACCACGTCGAGGCGATCGGCCTCGCCACGGTCACCGCGCTGGGCCGCGACGCGCCACCCGCGCTGCACACCTTGCACTGGGACCTCGCCAAGCATCCCGACTTGTACGGCACCTTCGACGGCGGCGACCGAGTCCGGGTGAACGGGGTCTCCGCCGCTCAGCTCGCCCGCGCACCGGCCGCGCTGCGGGCGCACGCGATCGGATACGTGCACCTGGCCACGCCTCTGGCGGTGGACGCCGCGACCCGTCCCCTGCCAAGCAAGGGCAACCATGTTGTGATCTTGGGTCGAATCAACCCGGGCAAAGGCCAAGATCTCGGCGCCCACCTCGCCCACCGGTTCGGCTTCGACGTGATCCTGGCCGGTCCGGTCGGGCCGTATCACCGGCCGGAGGATCTCCTCGCGGCGCGGGGCGATCCGATCGCGGAACAGAACCCGGATGTCCAGTTCTGGCGCGAACGCGTCGAGCCCTACGTCGACGGGGTCCGGGTGAAGTGGATCGGCACGGTCTCGGGCCGGGCGCGCGACGAGCTGGTGGCAACCGCGCGCTGCGCGCTCTTCCCCCTGCGCTGGGAGGAGCCTGGGGGGACCGCCGTCGTCGAGGCCCTAGCCCTCGGCACTCCGGTGGTCGCGCTCGCCCGCGGCTGCGTACCGGAGTTGGTCGAACATGGTCGCACTGGACTGCTCACCAGGGATGAGGAGGAGCTCGGTGAGCTCGTCGCCTACGCTGATCGGCTCGATCCGCGGGAGTGCTGCTGGGAGGCGGCCCGACGGTTCACCCCCGCGGTGATGGCGGAACGATACGTGGAGCTCTACGAGCACGTTCGTCGGCTGCCGAGGATGGCCCCGGCCGCCGCGCCGGCGCCCTCTGGTACGGTGACACGAGCCCTGTCGCGGTGACCCCGTCCCCGGCGGGGCCCACCGTCCGGTTCGTCGGCGCGCCCGATTCAGCTCGCGGCCCAGCTCCTGGGAGCACCGAAAGGAATCAAGGAATCGATGACGGTTGATTAGATCGCGTCGGCCGTAGTTCACTAGGAAGGGCTTGCGCGAGTCGGCGAGGCGGCCTCGGCGCCGGTGATCCCGGTTCGCGCGTTCCCCGGCGATCAACGGAACGGATCGGTGCGAACCAGGGGAGCGCCCATGTCCGTGAGTGACCGCGCGACGACGCGGAGCATCGCCGGGCGATCTACTTCACGTGCCGGGTAGTGGCGTGCAACTCGGAGATGATCCACAGTTAACCTGGCGCGCACATACGTACGGTGGATGCCGCTGCCGTAGACAGCGGCGAGGTCCACAACGGCGTGGACGTCACCGCGGGATGGCATTTCCGCCCGTACGGAAAACAATTTCACATTTTATCCACGCCCCGGAGGACCTGTCATATGCACGAACACCTTGACGAGATCTTCGCGAACGTGGTTCAGCGCAATCCCGGGGAAAGCGAGTTCCACCAAGCGGTTCGCGAGGTCCTCGAGAGCATTGCCCCAGCGCTGACCAAACACCCCGAGTACGTCGAGGCGAAGATCATCGAGCGGATCTGCGAGCCGGAGCGGCAGATCATCTTCCGGGTGCCGTGGGAGGACGATCACGGCCGGGTGCACGTCAACCGAGGCTTTCGCGTGGAGTTCAATAGCGCACTCGGCCCCTACAAGGGCGGCCTGCGTTTCCACCCGTCGGTATATCTCGGGATCATCAAGTTTCTCGGCTTCGAGCAGATCTTCAAGAACGCGCTCACCGGCATGCCGATCGGGGGCGGCAAGGGCGGGTCGGACTTCGACCCGAAGGGGCGCTCCGACCGCGAGGTGATGCGCTTCTGTCAGAGCTTCATGACCGAGCTCTACCGCCACATCGGCGAGCACACCGACGTACCCGCCGGTGACATCGGCGTCGGCGGGCGCGAGATCGGCTACCTGTTCGGTCAGTACAAGCGCATCACCAACCGGTACGAGATGGGCGTGCTGACCGGCAAAGGCCTCCACTACGGCGGCGCCCAAGTGCGGCGCGAGGCGACCGGGTACGGCGCCGTCTTCTTCGCCGAGGAGATGCTGCGCGCGCGGGGCGACAGCCTCGAGGGCAAGCGGGTGGTGGTCTCCGGTTCCGGCAACGTCGCGATCTACGCGATTGAGAAGGTGCACCAGCTCGGCGGTACGGTCGTCGCCTGTTCGGACTCCTCGGGCTACATCGTCGACGAGAAGGGCATCGACCTCGATCTCCTCAAGGAGATCAAGGAGGTTCGCCGGGGTCGGGTCAGCGAGTACGTCGACGCTCGGCCGCACGCCTCCTTCGCCACGGGACGGGTGTGGGACGTACCGTGCCAGATCGCGATCCCCTCTGCCACCCAGAACGAGATCAGCGCTGAGGACGCCCGGACGCTGGTGAACAACGGGTGCATCGCCGTCATCGAGGGCGCGAACATGCCGACGACTCCGGAGGCGATCCGGATCTTCTCGGAGGCGGGGGTCGCCTTCGCGCCTGGCAAGGCGGCCAACGCCGGTGGTGTGGCGGTCAGCGCGCTGGAGATGCAGCAGAACGCCAGCCGCGACTCCTGGAGCTTCAGCTACTCCGAGCAGCGGCTGCGGGAAATCATGAAGGACATCCACGACCGCTGCTACGCCACGGCTGAGGAGTACGGAATGCCGGGCAACTACGTCGCCGGCGCCAACATCAACGGCTTCTGCCGGGTCGCCGACGCGATGCTCGAGCAGGGCTTGATCTAAGGGCGCTAGGGCTGATCTGACGGGGAACGTAGCTGACCGGGGAAGGGTCCACGCCGGCCCTTCCCCGGTCCGGTCAATCCACGGACTGCAACCGACCCGCCAGCGCCGCCGGCAGCGGCCCGGCGTGCAGCACCCCCAGCCGTTGGGTGGCCCGGGTCAACGCGACGTACAGGTTGCTCAGCCCGCGCGGCGACTCGGTGAGGATCTCCTCCGGCTCGACCACGAGCACCGTGTCGAACTCCAGGCCTTTGGCCTGCCGAACGGTGAGCACGACAACCCGCCGGGTTAGGTCCGGGTTATCGCCTACCGCGGTGTCCGGCACCGCGGCGCTGACCGCCTGCCCGAGCTCGTCGACTCGCCCTTCGGGCACGATCACCCCCAGGCGCCCGTCCCCGACGGCGACGGCTTCCCGGTGCACCAGCTCGACCAAGCGCTCCGATAGCTGATCGGCCTTCACCTGCACCGCCCACGGGGGCACTCCGGTCGCGCGGACCGAGCGCGGCGGGGCGAGTGTCGGGTCGATGTCGGCGAGGAGCGCGGCGGCGACCTCCATGATCTCTGCGGGAGTGCGGTAGTTGACGGTCAACTCAGCCAGCCGCCACCGATCCGCCACGTAGGGCTCGAGCACCTCGGCCCACGATCCGGTTCCCGAGAGATCACTGGTCTGCGCCACATCGCCGACGATCGTCATCGAGCGGCTGGGGCACCGCCGCATGAGCATCCGCCAGGCCATCGGCGACAGCTCCTGCGCCTCGTCGACGATGACGTGGCCGAACGCCCACCGTCGATCCGCGGCGGCCCGCTCGGCGGTGGTCCGATGGTCGACCTCGGTGTGCCGCTCCCCGAGGCGCCCCGCGGTGAGCAGGTCGGTGGGGAGCAGGATCTCCGGTTCCGCCTCGTCCTCCACGTCGATGGAGCGGGAACCCATGAGGATTTCGAGGGCGCCTTCGGCGTACTCGATGAGCTCACGGCGGCGCTGCTCGGCCCGCCGTTCCTCGGCCCGATCGTCCTCCCCCAGGAGTTCGGCGGCCTCGTCCAGCAAGGGCACGTCGGCCGGTGTCCACTCCTGCCCCGGCTGGCGCAGCAGCAGCTTCCGTTCATCCTCGGTGAGATTCGGGGCGGCGCGCGCGAGCCGTTCCGGGGAGCTGAAGAGATCAGCCAGGAGCTGTTGCGGCGTGAGGATCGGCCACAGCTCGTCCAGGACCGCGCGGACCGCCGGATCCTCCCGCAGCTCACGGCGAATCTCGGCGACGTCGGCCTCGTCGAGGAGGTTCTCCCCTCCGAACGGGTCCTCGCCGATCCGGTCAGCCAGCTGCCTGGCGAGCGCGTGCACGATCTCGATGTCGAAGATTGGCCGGGCGAGGTTGTGTGGACGCCCGGTCCGGCGCGCCGACGCCTGCGCCGCGCGTACCGTCTCGGGGTCGAGTATCAGGGTTTCCCGGTCCACGACGACCTCGATCGGCTCTTCGGGGACCTCCTGCCGATCCCGAACCGCCGCGGCCATCACCTCGACCATCGCCAACCGGCCCTTGATCTCCGCGGCCGCGGCCGGCTCCGTGCCGGTGGCGGTGACGCCGGGAAAGAGCTCCCCCAGCGTGCGCAGCAGGACCCCGGTCTCGGCCAGGGACGGCAGGACGTGGGAGATGTAGCTCAGGAAGGTCGCGTTGGGACCGACGATCAACACGCCCCGGGTGGATAGCTCACGTCGATGGGTGTAGAGCAGGTACGCGGCGCGGTGCAGGGCGACGGCGGTCTTGCCCGTGCCGGGTCCACCCTGGACGACGAGCACCCCGTTGAGGTCCGCCCGGATCACACGGTCCTGCTCCGCCTGGATCGTCTCGACGATGTCGCGCATCCGCCCGGTACGCTGCGCGGCGACCGCGGCGAGCAGCCGCGCCTCGCCCGCGACCCCGGCCCGGTCCCGGTCACGCGCGGCGCTGAGGTCGAGGACCTCGTCGTCGAAGTCGACGACGGTGCGGCCTCGGGTCCGGAGATGGCGGCGACGGGCCACGCCGAGCGGGGAGGCCGCGGTCGCCAGATAGAAGGGACGGGCCGCGGGAGCGCGCCAGTCAATGAGCAGCGGCTCGTGCCCGTCATCATCCGCGAAAAGCCCGATTCGGCCGATGTACCGCGGCTTCCCCTCGTAGAAGTCCAGCCGCCCGAAGCACAGCCCTTCCTCGACCGCGCGCAGCTGCGCCAGCTTCTCTGTGTACAGGGCGATGACGCTATCTCGCTGCGACCGCTCCTGGGGAGTGCCGCCGGTTTGGCGCAAGGCCCGACTCAGCCGCGCGGCGGCTTGCTCACGCAGCTCGTCCAAACGGCGGTAGAGCCGTCCGACGTACTCCTGCTCATGGGCGAGCTCGTCGTCGCGTGTCCGGTGCGGCAGCGCGGAGCTTGACAACGCTTCTCCTCGGCCTTATCCTAGTTGTGGACCTGCGAGCGTCGCGGTCTGTTTTTTTATGCACCCGAGTCGTTCAAGATAGCGCACGGCGGAACGGCTGGCAGGTTCGCCGTCAGCCCGTGCCATGTCCCGCACCCGGGGCGTACCGCCCGCCCACCAGCGCCCTTCCTCTGCCGCATTCGCCAGCGAGCTGACCATCAGCGGGAATGGGTGCGCGCAGGCGGGGTACCCGCTGCCCTGTTCGTACGAGACAGGGGGGAAGCATGGCACGCATCACACGCGGCTCACTGCTCGGTGGGCTGGCGCTGACGCTCGCGCTCGTGCCAGGCGCCGTCGCGCTCGCCGCCGCTGAGCCGTCCGCACAGGACACCTCGTTCCTGCAAACGGCCCACCAGGGCAATCTGGCGGAAATCGCCAAAGGGAACTTGGCTCAGCAGAAGGACGCCAGCCAAGAAGTCAGGGATCTGGCTTCCCGCTTCGTCACCGACCACACCCGCCTCGATCAGGCACTCCAGGACACCGCCTCGCGGTTGAAGGTCACCCTCCCCGGCTCGCCGAATCCCGAACAGCAGGGGGCGTTGACCCAGCTGCAGGGGGTGAACGGCGAGGAGTTCGATCGGATGTTCGTCTCGACCGACCTCGCCTGGCACGAACAGATGCTTCGACTCATCGAGACCGAGCTCGCGCAGGGCTCGGACGAGCACGCCAAGCGCGTCGCGCAGGAGGCGCAGCCCGTGGTCCAGGAGCACCTCCAGGCCCTCCAGAACTTGGCGCAGAGCCTCGGCGTCCCCACCACCGGTGGCTCGCCGTCACCGGGCGAAAGCGCCACCGCCTCCCCATCGGCGGAGCCCACGGAGTCGGAGAGTCCGGGGTTGCCCACTGAGCCCGAGGCGACCGCTGAACCGGGCACGGAGGAGCCGGGGGCGGACGAGGAACCGGGCAGCACTGAGGAACCGGGTACGACATCCGAGCCCGGCAGCGAGGCATCGGAGACCGAAGAGGAACCGTTTGACCAGGCGCCCGCACCGGCACAGAGCTGACCCGGGGTGCCGTGAGCGGACGCGGGGCGCGGGATATCACCGCGCCCCGGTTGCGTATCCGGGGCCCGAACGTCCGCCGCGGATCTCCCCGCCAGCGACGTCAATTGTGACGAGTATTCATATAACCGCGCCAATCCCGGCGACGACCTTGAGGAATATCCGCTATTGTAAAGGCATTCGCATTTTTGACCCCCGATAGGACCACCGAAGCCATGACATTTGTCATGACGAAAGTGTGCATTGATCATTCGATATCGTGACTTTGCACACTTGAGGTCGCTCATCGAAACGTCCAGACTCGACGCAGCAAGGAATCAGGGAATCCACCTAGGGATTTACCCCAATCCCCAGGGGGATCACCGAGGGAGCCGCCGGGATGGACGAACGGTACGACGCGTACTGCGCGGTCGACCCACTCTTTTACGACTCGCTTGCCACGACCTCTCGTTCTGGGCAGTTCGCCGCAGCTCAACGTCCATTGCCGGACGGCTGGACCTGCGAGACGAGCGAGGACTGGATCGTCTACGGCCCGGAGGGGACGTCCCTTCCCGCTCAAGGATGGAAGATCCACATTTCGGCGTGTCTCGACAACGCCGAGCGCGTCCTTGATCGGGTTTACGACTACTGCATGTCCCGCGGACTGTCGTTCAAGTTCATCCGCAGTCCGCTCATGCTGCTCATGCGCAATTCCAAGTACGCCTCGCGCGAATCCAGCGGCAAGTTCATCACCATCTACCCGCCGCAGGACGAGGCGGATCTAGAGCTCGTCTGCAAGGAACTCGCCGAACTCCTGGACGGCGAGCCCGGCCCGTACATTCTGAGCGACCTGCGGTACGGCGCGGGCCCCGTCTACATCCGCTACGGCGGCTTCGCCGCGCGCTACTGCCACTCGCCAGACGGAAAGCTCGTTCCCGCGATTGAGAATCCGGACGGCGTCCTCGTTCCCGATGAGCGCGGCCCCGTCTTTCGCGTTCCGGAATGGGTGACCCTCCCGGATTTCCTGGCACCCCACCTGGCCGCCCGCAACGCGGTCACGACGAAGGATCTCCCGTACGAGATCGAGCGCGTCATCCACTTCTCCAACGGCGGCGGCCTCTACGCCGGACGGGACACCCGCACGGGCACCCCCGTCGTCCTCAAGGAAGCCCGCCCTCACGCCGGCCTCGACGCCGCGGGCACGGACGCCGTGACACGCCTCCGCCGCGAAGCCGAGGTTCTCCGTCGGCTCTCCGACATTCCGCAGGTCCCGCGCGTCCACGAGGAGTTCACTCTCGGCGACCACCAATTCCTGGCGTTGGAGTTCATCGAGGGGCGGCCGCTCAACCGTGTCCTCGTCGAACGCTACCCCCTCATCGAGCTGGACGCGCCGTCCGAGCGCTTCGCCGAATACACCTCCTGGGCGCTGCACATCTACGAGCAGGTCGAGCAGGCGATCAACGCCATTCACGAACGGGGCGTCGTCTACGGCGACCTCCACTTGTTCAACATCATGGTGCGGCCGGACGACACGATCGCGTTGGTCGACTTCGAGGTCGCCGCGCCGTTCGGCGAGCACCGCCACCCCGCGCTGCGCAGCCAAGGGTTCGCCGCGCCACGCGAACGTTCCGGCGCCGCCATCGACCGATACGCGTTGGCCTGCCTGCGACTGGCGCTGTTCCTCCCCTTGACCGAGGTGCTGCGGCTCGCGCCGGCGAAGGCGATGCACTTCGCGGAGATCATCGCCGAGCACTTCCCGGTGCCCCGGTCCTTCCTCGATGAGGCGGTGGCCGAAATCACCGGGGTTCCCTCTACCCCGATCGCCGCGAGTGACACCAAGCCCACCCCTGTCATTCCGCCGATTGACGACTGGCCGACGTTCCGCTCACATCTCGCGTCCGGAATCACCGCCAGCGCGACGCCGTACCGCGAGGACCGCCTCTTCCCCGGCGACATCGAGCAGTTCCGCACGGGTGGGCTGAACCTGGCGTATGGCGCGGCCGGGGTGCTGTACGCGCTCGCGGTCACCGGGGCCGGGCGGCACCCGGAGTACGAGGAGTGGCTGGTCAAGCGGGCCCTCACTCCCCCGCCCGGCACGAGCTGGGGATTCTGGGACGGCCTGCATGGGGTGGCGTACACCCTGGAGCTCCTCGGCCGGCGCGAGGAGGCGCTCGCCGTGCTCGACCGATGCCTCGCCGAGCCGTGGGAGAAGTCCGGACTGGATCTCATCGGCGGGCTGCCGGGCATCGCGTTGAACTTCGCGGAGTTCGCCCAGCGGACAGGCGATCCGGCTTTCCGCGACGCCGCATGGCGAGCGGCCGAATTGGTGGCCGGCCAGATCGCGACCGACACCGACGCCACGATCAGCGGCGGCAAGCACCGGTACGCGGGCCTCGCGCGCGGGCGCACCGGGCCAGCGCTGATGTTCCTCCGGCTCTACGAGCTCACCGGAGACACGGCCCTGCTGGAGCACGCCGCCACCGCGCTCCGTCAGGACCTCCGTCGTTGCGTTGTCCGTCCCGACGGGACGATGGAGGTGAACGAAGGCTGGCGGACCATGCCGTACCTCGCCGCCGGCAGCGTCGGTATCGGCCTCGTCCTCGACCAATACCTCCAGCACCGCGACGACGAGCAATTCCGTGAGACAGCAGGCGCGATCCGTCGCGCCGCACGCGCACCCTTCTACATCCAATCCGGACTGTTCGCCGGGCGGGCGGGGATCATCGTCTACCTCGCCTCGCGCGTCGCAAACGCGGGTGACACGGCGGACGAGGAGGACCGCCGGGAGCTCGCCGCCCAAGTGCGGCGACTCGCCTGGCACGCCGTGCCCTACCGCGGCGTCGTCGCCTTCCCCGGCGAGCAGCTCCTGCGGCTGTCGATGGATCTCGCCACCGGTGGGGCGGGAGTGCTGCTCGCGGTCGGCGCAGCCCTCCACGACACGCCCGTCACGCTGCCCTTCTTCGCGCCCCTCAGTGGCGCCCACAAGCTCCCCTCGCGACCGCGAGGGTGAGGGACACTACCCCGAAAGGAAGGTACGAAATGGCACTTCTCGACCTCCAGGCCATGGAGCTTTCGGCGGAGAACCGTGGCTACGGGCCGGTCAGCCGCGCCAGCCTGCTGCTCTGCGGCTACAGCACGCTCTCCGTCGTGACCTGCCACTGACCCTCACCAGCGTTGCCCCGGGTGGGCCGCGTACCACCCGGGGCAACCCGTTGTCTGCCGGATTTCCATGAGGGGAGGGTGGAGCGTGCCGAGCCGTCCGGCGAGTAGCGAGCGAACCATCCGGCAAGCGCTGCGCTACGGAGGCGGATGGCTTCCGCTCCTCAGCGCCGTCGCCTTGGTGGGCGCGGCGGCAGAACTCCTCCTCCCCGCCGCCCTGGGTTACGCGGTCGACGCCGCGCTCGGCACGGCGCGTCCTCAGTGGATAGCCGTGGTCGGGGCGCTCCTCGTCGTCCTCATCGCCTCCGACACCCTCGGTGAGGTCGCCACCGGCTTCGCTACCGCCCGGGCCACAGGCCGGCTGCGGCATCGCTTCCTGCGGCACGTCCTCGACCTGGATCCGCGCACCGCCGCGCGCCACCCCGTCGGCGACTTGGTCACCCGTCTCATCAGTCAGGCCACGGACGCGGGGAAGGTGGGCACCACGGTGGTCCTCGGTGGGGCCGCCCTACTGCCCGCCGCGGGCAGCTTGGTCGCGCTCACCCTGCTCGATCCCCTCCTCGGCGCCACCTTCCTGGCCGGGCTCCTCCTCCTCGCCGTCTTGATGCGGACGTTCGTGACCGACGCGTCTGCCGCGGTCTCCGGGTACCAGCGCGTGCAGGGCTTGATCGCTGGACGGCTTGTGGAAGCGCTGGCGGGGGCGCGCACGATCGCCGCCGCGGGCACCGTCACCACGGAGATCAAGCGGGTCCTCGCGCCACTCGGCCGCCTCGCCGCGTACGGCCGCCGGACCTGGTCGACGCTCGCCCGTGCCGCGACGGGCAACGCCGCCCTCGCCCCGCTTCTCCAGCTCGCCATTCTCGGCGTCGCCGGGTGGTCGGTGGCGGCGGGACGCCTCACCACGGGGCAGCTCTTCGCCGCGCTCCGCTACGCCGCCCTCGGCGCTGGTCTCGGCGCCGTCGTCACCATGCTCAGCGAGGTGGTTCGCGCCCGCGCCGGGGCGCGGCGCCTCGACGACGTGCTCCGCGAGCCGCCACAGCCGCACGGCCCCGTCGTGTCCGCCTCGGGGCGAGGCGAGCTGACGCTGCGCAACGTCACGGTCCGCGACGACCAAGGCGACGTGATCCTCCGCGATATCACCCTGCGAATCCCGGCCGGGTGCATGGTGGCGGTGGTCGGTGGCTCGGGATCGGGAAAGTCCACCCTCGCCGCGGTCGCCGGCCGGCTGCGGGACCCCGACTCCGGTGAGGTCCTCCTCGACGGCATCCCGTTGCGTCTGCTGAGCCGGGAGGCGCTGCGGCGCGCCATTGGCTACGGCTTCGAACGACCCGTGCTCGTCGGAGAGACCGTGGGCGAAGCTATCGCGCTCGGCCCTGAGCGATGGCCGGCGGGCGGCGAGGTCCCCCCGGCAGTCCGTCGGGCCGCCCAGCTCGCCGCGATCGACGGGTACGTCGAACGGCTACCCAAGGGGTACCACACCCCTCTCGCCGACGCGCCGATGTCCGGTGGCGAAGCGCAGCGGCTCGGCCTGGCGCGGGCGTTACGCGCGGAACGCCTGCTCATCCTCGATGACGCGACCTCGAGTGTGGACGTCGCGACCGAACGTCGGATCGCCCGGTCGCTCGCCGTCGATCTCGCCGGACGGACCCGGCTGGTCGTGACCCACCGAGCGGCCACGGCCGACGCCGCCGACTTCGTCGCGTGGCTCGACGGGGGGCGACTCCGCGCGGTCGGACGACATCGTGACTTGTGGACCGATCCCGCGTATCGGGCCGTATTCACCGCCGGAGTCGAGGCCGCACGGTGAGCCGCTCGGGAGCGCACCACACCCAACACGCCGCCCGCGCCTCAGCCCGGCGCGAGCCCGGGCTCGCGCGATTGACCGTCGGTGCGTTGTGGTCCCAGCCGCGGGTCATGGCTCGACTCGGCGCCTGGTCGGCGGCGGAAGCGCTGCCCGGCCTCTTGACCGGTGTCGTGACCGCGCGGGCCATCGACGACGGCTTCCTCGCCGGACGCCCCGGCATTGCCATGGCCTGGCTCGCGGGGCTCGCCGTGGTGGTCGTGGTCGGTGCTCTCGGCAGCGGCCGGTCCTTCCACTGTGTCGGGGAGCTCGTCGAACCATTCCGTGATCAGCTCGCCCAGCGGGTCGTGTCCGGAGCGCTGCACCGGTCGACCAGCACCGGTGCGCGACCCGATACGGCCGCGGTCAGCCGGTTCACCCAGCAGCTCGAGATCGTCCGCGACACCCTGGCCGGGTTAGTGATCACGGTGCGGGGTTTCCTGTTCACCGCCGGAGCGGCGTTACTCGGCCTGCTGTCGTTGGATCCGATGGTCGCCGCGCTCGTGGCCGCCCCACTTCTGCTGAGCGTGGCGTTGTTCGCCGCCGCGATACCGACGATGGCGCGGCGCCAGCGGGAGTTCGTCCACGCCGGCGAGCGGCTCGGCGAGGCGGCGGCCGCGACGTTCGCGGGACAGCGGGACGTGGTGGCCTGCGGCGCCCAACCCACTGTCGCGGCACGGGTAGGCGAACTCATCGACGCGCAAGCTCAGGCGGAGCGAACCCTGGCCCGCATGGCGGCCCTGCGCAGCGTGATCCTCGCGATCGGCGGCTGGCTGCCGATCGCGGTGCTGCTGCTCGCCGTGCCCTGGCTCACGTCACGCGGGCTGACCCCTGGAGAGATCTTGGGCAGCTTGGTCTACGTCTCCACCGGCTTGCAGCCCGCGCTGCACACCCTGGTGCAGGGAGTCGCCGACGGCGGGTTGCACTTCGCCGTCACCCTCGACCGACTCCTCAGCGCCGCACCGCAGCCACCCCTCACACCCCCGACGCCACCGCCGCGCCTCCTCCCGGCACCACGTCCGCGTCCCGCGGTCGAGCTCCGCGGCGTGGTCGTCCGATATGGACCTCATGCTCGCCCGGTGCTCGACCACGTCGACCTCACGCTCCCCCCCGGGGACCACGTGGCGGTAGTAGGGCCGAGCGGGGTGGGCAAATCGACGTTGGCGGCGGTTGCCGCCGGACTGCTCCGCCCGCAGCATGGCTCCGTGCGGTTGGCCGGCGTCCCCGTCGACCGCCTCGACCCACCGACCCTGGCTCGGCTGCGGGTTCTCGTTCCTCAGGAGGCGTACGTCTTCACCGGCACCCTCGGCGATAACCTCCGCTACCTGCGTCCCTCCGCCGCCGACGCCGAAATCCGCGCCGCGATCGAGGCGCTCGGCATGTGGCCGCTGCTCTGCCGCCTCGGTGGGCTGCGCAGCATGGTGTATCCGGCCACCCTCTCCGCCGGAGAGCGTCAGCTCATCGCCGCGGTGCGGGCGTACCTCGCCGCCGCTCCCTTGGTCATCTTGGACGAGGCCACCAGCCATCTCGATCCCGCGACGGAAGCCCGGGTCGAAGCGGCGTTCGCGGCGCGCCCCGGCACGCTCGTGGTCATCGCGCATCGCCTCAGCTCCGCGCTGCGCGCGCGACGGATCCTTATCTTGGACGACGGGCGGCCGGTGATCGGCACCCACGATGAGCTGGTGGCGGGCTCCGCGGCGTACCGGGACCTGCTCGGTTATGGACCGGAGACGTCGATGGCACCCATCGTTCGGTGAGCCGCCCACCGCCGCGACGTCCTCGCCCTCACGCGCGACCCGGTCCCTAGAGCCAGCCGGATTCCCGGGCGATGCGCACCGCTTCGATGCGGGTCCGTCCCCCGACCTTGGCGACGGATCGGGACAGGTAGTTGCGGACCGTGCCGGGAGCCAGCCCGAGTTTGCTCGCGATGTCGCGGACCGGCCACCCCTCCGCCGTCAGCCGGAGGATGTCGGCCTCACGCGTGGTCAGCGGATTGCTCCGCTTCAGGGCCGCGAGGACGAGTTCACCGTCGACGACCGGCTCGCCCCGGAACAACCGCCGCACCCCGTCCACGACCCGCTGAGGGGCCACGTGATTCCCGAGGAACCCCACCACCGACGACCGCGGGTGGGCCTGGAGGGTTTTCGTCAGGGCGCCGGAGCGCTTGGGATCCACGAGCATGAGCAGCGAGTACGCGCGCTGAGGGTGGTTGGGGCAGGTGGGCGGACCCGTGGGGCCCACGAGGTCAAAGTCGACGACGGCGACATCCGGCCGGGTTTCGCAGATCGCCGCGGCGATCTGGTCCGTGCGGCCGAGTTCGGCGACGACAGCGATGTCCGGCTGGCTGGCGAGCACGAAGGCGAGCGCGCCTCGCACGAGCGCGTTGTCGACCGCCAGCAGCGTCCGAATCACGGTCCCCCCCAGCGCGTGTCACCACAGTCTCCGCCACGATCGGAGGTGCTCCTGTCGTGGTCTGCCACCTTGTGGGTGCCAACGTGAATGCCCTACAGCCAGCCTTCCTGCTGCGCGCGACGGATCGCCTCAAGCCGATTGCGCGCTCCGGTCTTGCGCAGGATGACCGAGAGGTGGTTGCGGACTGTGCCGTGGGCGAGGTAGAGGGCGCGAGCGATCTCCTTGGACGGGAGCCCTTGCGCGGCCGCCCGGAGCACCTCCCGCTCCCGGGGAGTCAGCGGGCTGCGCGAGCCGTCGCGCAGCGCGGCCACCGCCGTCGCCGGATCGACCACCCGCTCCCCTCGGGCTACCGCCCGAATGAGATTGACAAGTTCGGCCGGAGGCATGTCTTTCCCCACGAAGCCCTGCACGCCGGCGAGCAGCGCCTGTTGGAGCAGCTCGGGGCTCCGCTGGCGGCTGAGGGCGAGGACCGCGCACCGGAGCGGTTCGGCCGCCAGCGTGCGGGCCACCTGAAGCATGTCCGAGTCACAGGAATCGATCGTGATCAGCGCGACGTCGGGCCGCGTCCGCGCGGCCACACCCGGCGCCTCCGCTCCGTTGGCGAGATCCGCTACGACCTCGACGTCGTCCTCGCTGGACAGAAGGGCCCGCAACGCCCCCCGCAGCAGGCCCATCTCCTCAACGATCATGATGCGGATCACCGATGTGCTCCGATCTCCGGGGTCGACATTCGGCTCCGGTGGCCCCGGGCCAATCAGGGGGATTTCGGTGGGTACGCCGGCCGGCGGCTCAGGTGGGGACGTCCGCGGCTGACGAGGACTCGATGTCACCCGCGTCGATCGCGGGCACCCCGCGGAGCCGAGGAGCCCCGACAGCGCACGAGGAGAGGGGTGCGAGGGGTGATCCGTCGGGTCCGTCGGCGCGCAGGGTGGACGCGCCGACAGACGTGGTGGCCGAGGCCAGGCGGGGCCGCCCCATCGATGGCTCGGCGGAGCGCCGGGGGCGGTGTGGCTGACGACGAGCCGGCAACCCGGGGCGGTCGCTGGCCGACGGTCCCGAATCGGCCAGCGACCGCGGCATGGGAGCCACCACGTCGAGCGCACCGTGCGGACCCGATCGGCGTGGGCGAGCCGCGGCCGTCGGGCGGTTGCGCGACCGGCGACTGATCGGTATGTGGACACCCCCGGTGTGGACACACGCGCCGCACGGGGTGAGCGGAACGGGCGCTCGGCGAGGGCCTGCGGGCCAGGCGCGGTCACGCGCCAGTCGCTGCAGTGACATCGCACAACGCATGCCCCGACGTGACCCTCCGTGTTGGCGAATCGAGCGCCACCATACCGGTGTAATCAGTCGGTTGCAGTGCGCTCATGCGAGGCAATCGGATTTCTGACAGGCGAATCTACCTATAACAATGACTTTCGGGCCGCCGTATAGTCATCGAACCGTGGCCCCGGCGGCCGCGTACGACGGGGCACAGCGCGATAGCAATGAAGGGGAAGAGCATGGCGGAGAAGGCGCACATCGGGGTCACGGGTCTGGCGGTCATGGGACGGAACCTGGCCCGTAACCTCGCGCGTCACGGCCACGTGGTAGCGGTGCACAACCGCACGCCGAATCGAACCAAGGAGTTGGTTGAGGAGTACGGGCACGAGGGCGAGTTCCGACCGGCACAGACTCTGCAGGAGTTCGTCGACAGCTTGGAGCGCCCTCGCAAGATCATCATCATGGTGCGGGCCGGTGCACCGACCGACGAGGTCATCGACGAGCTGGTCCCGCTGCTCAACCCCGGCGATTTGATCATCGACGGCGGCAACGCGCACTTCGCCGACACCCGCCGCCGCGAGGAGGCGCTCCGTAAGCGCTGGCTCCACTTCCTCGGCGTGGGAATCTCCGGCGGTGAGGAAGGGGCGCTCAACGGGCCCAGCATCATGCCCGGCGGGTCCCCCGAGGCGTACGCGGCGGTGGGCACCATCTTGGAGAGCATCGCCGCCCGGGTCGACGAGGAGCCGTGCTGCGCCTACATCGGCCCAGACGGCGCCGGGCACTTCGTCAAGATGGTGCACAACGGCATCGAGTACGCCGACATGCAGCTCATCGCGGAGGCGTACGACCTGATGCGCTGGGGCATCGGCATGCCCCCGGCGGAGATCGCCGCGGTCTTCCGGGAGTGGAACGCCGGTCGGCTCGGCTCGTACCTCATCGAAATCACCGCGGAGGTGCTCAGCCACGTCGATGCCGCGACCGGTTCGCCCTTCGTGGACGTGGTGCTCGATCGGGCCGAGCAGAAAGGCACCGGCCGCTGGACGGTCCAAAGTGCACTCGATCTGGGCGTGCCGGTCACCGGTATCGCGGAGGCCGTCTTCGCCCGGTCGCTCTCCGGGCATGCCGCGCTTCGAGCCGCGGCCAGAGGCTTGCCCGGCCCGGTGAACGCCCCTGAGCGGGTCTCCGAGGCGCTGGTGGGAGACATCGAGCAGGCGCTGTACGCCTCAAAGATCGTGGCGTACGCCCAGGGCTTCCACCAGATCCGCGCCGCGAGCGAGGAGTACCGCTGGGATATCAACCCAGCGACCCTCGCGCGCATTTGGCGGGGCGGCTGCATCATCCGCGCCCGTTTCCTCGATCGGATCCGGGCCGCCTACACCGCGACTCCCCAGCTCCCCAGCCTCCTCGTCGACGAGTACTTCCTCGACGCCGTTCGCGGGGCGCAGGACGCGTGGCGGCGCGTGGTGCGCACCGCGGTCGAGCTCGGTATCCCCGCGCCCGGCTTCTCCTCCGCGCTCGCCTACTACGACGGTCTGCGGGCGCCGCGGCTGCCCGCCGCGCTGATTCAGGCCCAGCGTGACTACTTCGGCGCGCACACCTACCGGCGGGTGGACCGGGAGGGCAGCTTCCACACCGATTGGAGTGGCGACCGGCGCGAGCTCCCCGCCTGACGGGCGTCGTCTCGCGAGCGCAGCCGCCGATCGCGCGGGGCCTGTGGTCGACAGCGGTCCGACGGACCACCTGGCGACCGCGCGATCGGCGCCGCCGGGATCGACGGCGCGCGGTGAGGCAAGCGGTCGTCCCCGGTCCTCCGCCTAGAGCTCGAAGAGATCGCGCATCGCCGCGTCGAGACGAGCCATGCTCGCCCCGGTGACCATCCCAATCCGTTCGACCGCGGCTGAGACGTTCAACCGCCGCATGCGGTTGACGACCACGACTCCCGACAGCGGGTCGGTCTCCGCTAACGGCACCACGAACGGGGGCAGGTCGTCGGTGCCGTGGTGTCGCACGATGGGGGCGCAGTAGGGCGCGGCGCCGGGGCGTTGGTTGTGGGCGCTGCCGGAGAGGACCACCACCCGATACCGCAGGTCGCCGGGTGCCCCGATCGTCCAGATCTCACCTCGGTTCATGCCGCCCCCGTCAGGTCGGACCATCCGGACTCCAGTGTGTCGGCGAGTCGGTCAAAGCCGTCGAGTTCCTCACGAACGTCCGGGTTAGCCGCGAGCCACTCCTCCTGCCGACGGGCCGCGTCCCGCAGCGCCGCGCGCCGCACCGCCCGCTCAAGCCACACGGAGAGGGGCAGCCCTTCGTCCCGAGCGGCAGAACGGGCCCGCGCCAGGGTGTCAGCGCTCAGGCTCACCTTCTCGGCCATAGCGGCCGATCGTACAAGTGAAGACTCGGCGCGCGTCCGGAGCGGGGAGACCGAGTACGCGCGAAACTGGACGGCTGCGCCACGGGTCGCACCGTGCGACTCCGGTCCCCTCACCGGTCGTCGGGCCGGCGTCCCCTGTCTGTCGCCTACCCCGCCGCTGATCGGCGTGTCTCGTCTACCTGCCCAGCGCGCAGCGCGTACGCACGCGGACGCCCCAGCCAGCCAACTCGGCACGCCCGTCCCGCACCCCGACGAAACCGATCCGCCCTCGCCCGCTCCCACGCGCGGCCGTGCCATGCTCCCCGGGTGGCGGTGGAGGGTCCACGTGGTGCGACGCCAACGGCGAGCCACGAGCGGCTGGCGTGATCGGGCGGCGACGGTCGCGCTGCTGCTCGGCCTCATCGGGATCAGCTACCGGCTGATCCTCCTCCTGCTCGACGTCCCCGGATCCAACAGCGATGAGGGGACGTTCGGCTTGGTGGCCCTGCACATCGCGCAAGGCCGAGGATGGCCGATCTATTTATACGGACAGCACTACATGGGGGTGGTGGAGTCATACCTGGCCGCCCCGCTCTTCGTCGTCTTCACCCCGAGTTGGTTGCTGCTGCGCCTGCCGCTTCTGCTGCTGTACGCGCTGTTCCTCGTCCTCGCCTACCGTTTGACGCGAGAGCTCTACTCGCCCTGGCTGGCCACGGTCACCGTCGGGCTCCTCGCGTTGGGTTCCGAGCGAGTCGTCCGCGACCAGATGACCGCTGTCGGCGGCCGGGCCGAGGCCAAGCCAGCGGTCCTCGCCCTCCTGCTCATCGCGATCGCCCTAGCCGCCGGACGGGTCCGCCGGCCGCGTGCCACGCTCGCGGTCTTCGGACTCATCGCCGGCGCGGCGCTGTGGTCTGACTGGCTCGTGGCGCCGTACCTCGCCGCGGCCGTCGCCGTGCTCCTCGTCAGCGCGCGCCGCATCCCCGGCACAGGCTGGGTGCTGCTGGTGGGGGCTGGGATCGTCGGCGCCCTGCCGATGATCGTGGATAACGTGACGGCTCCGCCCGGCCAGGACTCCTGGTCCGTGCTGCGCCGCCTCCACGCCGAGGCGGGGCCGCCGGCTCCCCTCACTGATCGCCTGCACGGCGCGCTCCTGGAGGGGGTGCCGCTGGCGACCGGGGTGTGCCGCGCCTCGGGGTGCGCCCCCTGGCAGGAGGCCTGGGGGATCCTCGCGGTGGTTCTCCTGCTGGTGGCGGCGGCGCTCGCCGGCGCGGAGCTGTGGCGGCAGCGCGCCGTCGCGACCGACGACACCCATACCCGGACCGCGCGGGGCGTCGCGCAGCTCGGGCTCGCCGCGGCGGCGCTGGTGACCGTGGTGGCGTACGCCCGCAGTCCCGCGTCCGCGGCCACTCCCCTGGCCAGCGCGCGCTACCTGACCTATCTGCAGATATCCCTGCCGGTGATGCTGTGGCCACTGTGGCGGGCGGGCGCCGCGGCGTGGTCCGCCGCGGGCGGGTGGCGCCGGCTCGGTGGGCACCTCGCGCTGGTCCTCCTCGCCACCACGGCCGTCGCCATGGTGGTGGCGACCGCTGGCCAGATCGCGTCGATCGGGGCGGTGCGCGCGGAGGAGCGACGGGCGCGGGCCCTCGCCGACACCCTCCTCGCCGCCGGCATCACCCACGTCTACGGCGAATACTGGACCTGCAACCGGTTGATCTTCTATACGCGGGAACGGGTGATCTGCGCGGTCGTCCGGGCGGACCTCGGCCTCGGGCACAACCGCTACCCGCCGTACCTGCGCCAGGTGCAGGCGGCGCCGACGGCGGCGTACGCGGTGGTGGCGGACGACCCCGCTGATCGCGCGCTGCGCGCCCATCTCGCGTCGCGCGGAATCCCGGCCCGCGTCATCGAGCTCGACGGCTACCGCATCTACGAGCCCGCGGTCCCGATCCGCCCGAAGGCGTGACCCCGCTCGCTCTCGCGCGGCTCGGCTCGACGGCTCGATCGGTCACGGTCGGCACTGCCAACGACACACACATCACAGCGGCTCCCTCAGGGAGCGGCGCTATTGTCGGGAGTGGATCGCCACGTGGTGGGTGGCCACACGAGTCGAGGTGAGCAGTGAGCCAGCCGTCACTCGATGTCCTGCCGATCGTTCGGCACGATAACCGGCCTTGCTTACGAGCGACGCGGTGTTAAGTCCAGGTCTCGTCCTCAGCGGTCGCTACCGCCTGGAGAAGCATCTCGCGACCGGCGGTATGAGTGAGGTGTGGCGCGCGACCGATACGACACTCGGCCGTACCGTCGCGGTCAAGATCCTGCTGCCGAACCTGCTCTCCGACGCCGGGTTCACCGCGCGATTCCGCGCCGAGGCGACGACCTTGGCCTCCCTGCGCCACCCCAACGTGGTCGACATCTACGACAGCGGCGAGGATGAGTTGCCGGGAGGCCGGCGGGTGCTCTACCTCGTCATGGAGTTCGTCGCCGGCGAACCCCTGTCCCGGCGGATCGCCCGCGTCGGCCGGCTTCGTCCGGACGAGACGCTGTCGCTCATCGCGCAGGCCGCCGAGGCGCTGCACGCGGCGCACCGCAAAGGCATCGTCCACCGGGACGTCAAACCCAGCAACCTGCTGATCACGCCGAAGGGGACGGTCAAACTCCTCGACTTCGGCGTCGCCCGGTCAATGGCGATCAGCAGCGTGACCGGAACGAATGCGGTGGTCGGCACCGCCCTGTACATGGCGCCCGAGCAGGCCCGCGGCCAGCCGGTCTCCGCCGCCACGGACGTCTACGCGCTCGGGGCGGTCGCGTACCACTGCCTCGCCGGACGTCCGCCGTTCCCCGGCAGCAACCCGGTGGAAGTCGCGCTGCGGCACCTCAACGACGTTCCCGAGCCGCTCCCCGCGGACGTGCCCTCGTCCGTCGCCGCGGTGGTCGAGCGGGCGTTGGCGAAGGATCCCGCCGAGCGCTACCCCGACGCGGCGACGCTCGCCGCGGACATCCGGACGCTGCTCGCCGGACGTCGGATCCGGCTGTCGCCCGCCGCCAGTATCGGAGGCGACACCACCCGCACCCGTACGCTCACCGCGGTCGACCACCGGCCGGTCACGTCCCGTCGGCCCCGCGCCACTGGCCGCCGCGTCGCGGCCGCCCTGGCCGGCGGGGTGGTCGCGGTGGTCGGCTTGGCGGGCGCCCTGGCGATCACTCCGCACGCGGACGCGCCGACCGAGCGGGCCCCCGCGCCCGCTCCCGCCACGACGGAGCCCACCCGCAAGCTGAGTGAACCCGTCTCCGGACGCGGCACCTCGACCCCGGTGGGGGGTCAAGCCGGCATGTCCGCGCCGCCGACCCGGTCGCCGTCCACGTCGCCGTCGCCGACTCCGACGCGGACGATCCGCCCGTCGACGCCGCGGCCGACCACGACCCCACCGAGCACCCCGGCGTCGTCCTCGCCAGCGCAGCCGACGACCAGCCCGCCCCCGCCGCCGACGGCGGAGACGAGCACTCCTGCCGACCCCACCACCCCACCTGAGGGGTCCCCCGAACTGGTGCCGATCGGCAACACCGCGGGCGCCGGGTCGTCCGCGGATCGCTGACGGGGGCGACGGAGACCAGACGCGACACGATTCGCCGCGTTCGATCCGAAGACTTGGGTGTCCCGCGCTGTCCTCACCGAGACCCGTGCCGACCCGCGGCGCTCATCCCCGCCGACGCCGCCGGCAGCTCACACCAAACGACCTTGCCTTTGGGGTGGGGGAGCACACCCCACGCCGTCGCGATCCGCTCGACCAGGTACAGGCCCCACCCGCCGTCCGCCCCGCACGCGCGCGGGGTGGGAACGTCCGGGCTCTCGTCGAGCACCTCGACCCGAAGCCGATCCGGCATGCCGTGGAGCCGCAGGACCGGGCGTCCCCGCCCGTGCCGCAGCGCGTTGCCGACCAGCTCCGAGACGACGAGCTCGACGTCGTCCAGGCAGCAGTCAACGGGCCAGTCCGCGAGGGTGGCGCGCACGAACCGGCGGGCCTCCGCGACGCTGCTGAACGCCTCCGGGAGGGTGAGCTCGCCGTGATAGATGGGCACATTCTCCACTATTCCAATATCACGGACGAAACGTGCGTCAACCAGACGCACTACTCTCATTCCGGCTGATCCCTCGTCAGCCGGACGGCCCGTGCCTCCTCCTCTCCAGCGTCTCCTCCTAGCTCCGTGTGGCGCGATCCACGCGACCCGATCACCGCCGACGGTAGTCCGTCAACACGACCGGCCAGGGTCCGCTCGCGCGTCCCCTGGCCGGCCCGATATCGAATTGAGATCAGCGCCCCACGCTGGAGGGCGTCGGCTCCGGCTCTCCGCTGGGTTCGCCACTGGGCGACGGTGAGGGCTTGCCGGCCTCCTTCAGGTCATCGGGCACCGGCAGAGCGCTGCCTTTGATGTACTCCTCCCAGCTCAGATTCCAGGCGGTCCACCCGTTGCCGTGCTGGAGCTTGACCTCGGTGCCTGTAATCGTCACCAGGTCGCCGATGTGGGTGGTCTTCATCAGCCACCGCGCGTTCTCGGGAGAGACATTGGTGCAGCCATGGGAGACGTTGGCGTAGCCCTGGGCACCAACGGACCACGGCGCGGAGTGGATGAATTCGCCGCCCCAGGTCAACCGCTGCGCGTCCTGAACGGTGATCACGTATGGGTCGGGGGAGCCGGTCGTATCGAAGACCGTTTGCTCAAACTTTTCCATGATCACCATCTTTCCGCTGGAGGTCGGCGTGCTCGGCTTGCCTAAGCTCACCGGAATCGTGCGGATAAGCTTGTCGTCTTTGAAGACCTTCATCTTCTTGGTCTTTCCGTCGATCTCCAGCGTCACTTTTCGGCCAATGGTGGCCTCGGCGGTGCGGTCGGTGTCGCCGTAGCTGCCGTTCCCCATCGGCACACCGCCGAGCGCCGCCCGGATCGACACCTTCGTGCCGGGTTTCCAGAAGTCCGGGCCCCGGTAGTAGACCTGCCGGCCATCCGGCGTCCAGTGCCAGACCCCCGGCTGGGGTGGATCGGTGGTGATGAAGAGGCGGCGCTGGACCTCCGCCCGCGCCTCCTTGGGGACGCCCGGGTTGAAGTCAATGGTCATGGGCATGGCCACCCCGTAGGTTTGGCCATTCTGGACGTGCAGCGTGGTCCGGGTGATGTTCTTCGGCTTCGCCATCGTGGTGAACGTCGTCGTCTGCGTCGACGTTCGTCCTTGCTCATTCGCCGCGGTGACCTGAGCGGTGTACGACTCTTTGAATTTCAATGGGGCATTCGGCACCCAGCTCGAACCGTCAGGGCGCATGGCGCCCTCGATTTTGGTGCCCGCGGAATCGGTCAGGGTGACGTCGGTGACGTTGCCCCCGGATACGGAGATGCCGATCTCCGTACTGACGGGAACGTCTTTCGAATCGGCGGCTGGTGTGATCGTGAGGCTCGGCGGCGGCAATTGTTTGACGGGTTTGCTGGTACAGCTCGTGACGAGCAACGGTGCCGCGGCGAGTATCGCCGCGAGCACCCCCGCCCGACGCTCTCGCTTCATGATCCCCACCCCATTCCAAATGGCTGCTCGCCCATTCTGTGGCCACAAGGGTGAGGAAGTCTCACATTTTGCCGACAAACTCGCTCCGCTAACGTCACCCAGAATGACGTTTTCCCCAGTCGTCACACCCGGCTCAGCCGAAACCGCGACGATGGCGTCGAACGAGGACTGGCGACCACTACGCCCATCGAGGACGACGAGTGACGATATCGATAGCGGTCGCTGCTGCGGCCGGGGTGATCCTCTCCCCATGGCTCCGTCGGTCGATCGAGCGGCACGCCGTTGCGGTCGGCCGGCCGTGGCGGCACACCTGCCATCGCTGCGGCGTCCCCCGGGGCGCCCGTCTGCCGTGGACGGGCCGCTGCCCCCACTGTCACCACCGAATCGGCCCGCCGGCCGGCGTCGTGGAAGTGGTGACCGCCGCCACCCTGGGATCACTCGTTCCCCTCGCCAAGGCGCCCTTGGAGCTGGCGGCCTACGCGTGGGTCGCCACGCTCGGCGTCATCCTCGCCTTCGTCGACCTCGCGGTACGCCGCCTGCCGGACCGGTTGACCCTCTCCGCCTTCGCCGGCGCGGCGCTGCTGCTCACCGGCGCCGCCCTCATGGATGACCGCCCTGCGGCGGCGGGCCGCGCCGTGCTCACCGGAGTCGCGGTCGCGGCCGGGTACCTGCTGCTGATGCTGCTCCGCCCAGGCGGGCTCGGCTTCGGCGACGTCAAGCTGGCGCTGGCCACCGGGACCGTGCTCGGTTGGCGGAGTCCCGCCAGCGCCGTCGTCGGCACCGCCGCGGGTTTCCTGCTCTCCGGCCTGCTCGCCGCCGCCCTGCTGGCCACCGGCCGCGCCAGCCGGACCACCGCCCTCCCCCACGGCCCGTTCATGCTGCTCGGTACGCTCATCGGGATGTCACTGCGCTGACCGCCAGATGAGACCGCACCGGCGCTTGGCCTCTCTGGCCCGATCACGTACCGGCGAATGCTCCCGTTCTGCAACTGACTGACAGCCCATTGAATACCTTCTGCTGTCTACAACGTCCTCCATGGAGGAGATCCAGCCGGGGGCAGCCGTATCGGCGCCGCACCGTCACTCGTGGAAGGCGCGCGGCACGCCCCTCGGCTGGTACGTGGCGCTCGTCGTTCTGAGCACGATCGCGACGGTTGTCGTACCCGCGGGGCTGGCCGACGCGCTCATCGCTCTCATCCAGGTCATCGGGGCCGCAGGTGTCCTTTATGGATTGCACCGCTACCGCCCCACCGCGGCGTTGGCCTGGTCGTTATTCGCCGCCGCGATCGCGGTGTTCGCCGGGACCCACCTCGCCTCGTGCTGGCTGCCGGCACCCCCCGGCGTGAAGAGCACGATCATCCACGACGTGCTGCCGCTCGTCGGGCTCGGACTGGCGACCCTTGCCCTCGCTGACCTGGCCCGCAGTCACGGTCGCCCGCGCTGGGACGGCCTGCTCGACGCGGGGGTCGTCGGCGGAGCCTTCGCGGCGCTGATCTGGGTGTTCATCGCCGAACAGGCGCTGGTCGCCCACGCCAGCCACGGCGGCACCGCATTGACCGCGATGCGCCTCCTGCTCGATGTGGTGCTGCTGGTCCTCACGTTGCGGCTGGTGTTCACCACGCGGTCGCTGACCTTCGGGAACACCCTGATTGTGGCGGCGTTCGGCGTCCTGCTCGCCAGCGACATCGTGGCGCTCCTGCAGATCCAGGATGTCTACGGCCACCCGCCGGCGCACGTCGGCTGGCTCCTGTGGAGCCTCCTGCTCGGCGCCGCCGCGCTGCACCCGTCGGTAGCCCACACCCAAGACCTGATCGAGCTCGACGAGCCCGTGCCCGGTCGGGGACAGCTCGCCCTCTTCACGGTCGCCGCTGCGGTCACCGCGGTGTCGACCGTCTTCGCCGCGGCTCAGGTCCCCTCCGGTGAGTGGGGGCGACTGGTGGTCATCGCGATCCTCGCGACCACCGTGTCCGTGTTATCGGTGCTGCGCCTCGGGCTCGTCGCCGCAGTCGCGCATCGGCGCGCCACCGACCTCGACGCGCACGCCGCCCGATTGGGCCGGGCGCTCCACGACCAACGCGTCCTGCGCGAGCAACTCAGCTACCGCTCCCTGCACGACCCGCTGACCAACCTCGGCAACCGCCTGCTCCTCCAGCGGGCGCTCGAGCGCGCGCCTCGGCCGGACGCGCCACGCGGCCTCCTCCTGCTCGACCTCGACGGATTTAAGGACATCAACGACAGCTACGGGCATCCGGTCGGCGACGAGCTGCTGATCCACGTCGCGCAACGGCTCACGCAGCACGTCGGGCCGGAGGACACGGTGGCCCGGTTCGGTGGGGACGAGTTCGCCATCCTCCTGGAGAACAGCCCCGAGGAGCGGACCACCGCGATCGCCACCCGGATCGTGGACGCCCTCCAGGCGCCGTTCCACATCGCCGGCCGCGATCTCTACGTCACGACCAGCGTCGGGTTGCTCACCCTGATGGGTCCGGCCGAGCCCGCGGAGGCGTTGCGGGATGTGGACCTGGCTCTGTACGCGGCCAAGAACGCGGGCAAGAACCGGGTGGCGGTGTACGAGCCGAAGATGCGGGAGGCGCAACTCGACCTCACCCGGATCGCAACCGGGCTGCGGCTGGCCCTCCACCGCGACGAATTCACCCTGCACTACCAGCCCGTCGTGGACCTGCACACCGGCGCGGTGATCGGCGCGGAGGCGCTGTTGCGCTGGACACCACCGGGCGGGAAACCGGTGTCGCCCGCCAACTTCATTCCCGTCGCCGAGCAGACAGGGATGATCGTGCCGATCGGTGAGTGGGTGCTCAATCGGGCCTGCTCGGACGCGCGGTTGTGGTACCAGCAGTACGGCATCGCGGTGACCGTGAACGTCTCGGGGCGGCAGCTTCGCGAACCGGAGTTTCCCGACATGGTGCTCGAGACGCTGCGCACCTGCGGTCTCCCCGGTTCCGCACTCATCCTGGAGATCACCGAGACCGCGCTGGTCACCGCGGGCGGGACCGAGACCTACACGGTGATCGAACGGTTGGAGCGGCTGCGCCGGCACGGGGTGCGCATCGCCGTGGACGACTTCGGCACCGGGTACTCGTCCTTGTCCTACCTGCGACAGCTTCCGGTGGACATCTTGAAGATCGACCGAGCGTTCACGTGCGGCATGACCGACGGGAGCAAGGAATCCACTGAGAACGTCGCGTTCACTCGGGCGATCCTGCAACTCAGTCGAAGCCTCGACCTGCAGACCATCGCCGAGGGCGTGGAGTCGGAGGCGCAAGCCAAGTTGCTCCGGGAGATGGAGTGCCGGCTGGCGCAGGGCTTCCACTTCGCCCGCCCGATGCCGGCCGCCGAACTCACCAACGCCCTCGCTGCTGGCACCCTCATTCGGCCCGACGCTCAGCCGCACAAGCTGATTCGCGCCTCGTAGCGGGGCGGTCCGCGTGGGTACGCGGGATGGCGCGCAGGAACGGACAACTCACCAAAGGAGTATTCCTGACATCACCTGTGATTCCTGTGCATATATCCCCGATCCGCCACCCTCCCCCGCCCCCTTCACTGCCAGCCGTCGATATAAGATCCACGATCAGTGACCGCGTCGCAGGCGCGGCGCATCGACACCTGCCCACGGCGGCGCTGCCGTCGGCGCGGGACCTCCGACAGGGGCGCCGCCCTGACGAGTCCGTTTTGTGAGAGAGGCGCGACGTGACCCACCCCCATCCGCGGCCCCACAACGCACCGCTCCGCCGGCGCGCGCCACGCAGGAGCCCTCCCTGGCTGTGGGGCGTGCTCGTCGCCGGCGCCACCGCAGTGATCGGCGCGTTCCTCTTCGTCAAGGGTTGGATTCCGGTCGGATCCACCGATTCACCGAGCGAGCCGGGCACGGCGGCCGGCACGGCCGAGACCTCCCCCTCCACTCCCTCCGGACGGGACATCGACCCCTACGGCTGGGAAGCGTGCCGCCGGCTGCAGGACTTGGGGGCCACGACGTTCGACCGCACCACCAACAAGAACATCGGCCAACTCGCCGAGCGCTCCAACTACGAAGAGATCGCCTCTCGAGGCAAAGCGCTCGTCAACGCCGCTTCGACGGCGTCTGACAAGGATCCGATCGACGCCAACCTGTCGATCTCGCGGGCCCAGCTCGACCTGCAGGGAGCCTGCGAACGCGTCTTTGGCGCGGAGGAGTGATCCCTCTCACGCACGCTCGGGCCTGGCCGGCCACCCACGGCCGGTCAGGCCCTCAGCTCATCGGACGGAACCGGCGTAGCCGCAGACTGTTGGTGACCACGAACACCGACGAGAACGCCATCGCCGCGCCGGCGATCAGGGGGTTGAGCAGCCCGGCGGCTGCCAGGGGAATCGCCGCCACGTTGTACGCGAACGCCCAGAACAGGTTGCCCTGGATGGTGCGCAGGGTCGCGCGCGACAGCCGGATCGCGTCGACCGCGGCCCGCAGGTCCCCCCGGACGAGGGTGAGGTCCGAGGCCTCAATCGCCACATCCGTCCCGGTCCCCATGGCGATGCCGAGGTCGGCGCGCGCAAGCGCCGCCGCGTCGTTGACCCCGTCGCCGACCATCGCCACCACGCGCCCGTCGCTCTGCAGGCGGCGGATGACCTCGACCTTGTCGGCGGGGTGGACCTCCGCGATGACGTCCTCGACGGGGATGCCGACCTGCGCGGCGACCGCCCGCGCCGCGCGGGCGTTGTCTCCGGTGAGCATCACCGGCCGCAGCCCAAGCTCCCGGAGTTGAGCCACGGCGCTCGCGCTCGTCGGCGTGACCGTATCCGCCACCACCAGGACGCCCCGAGGACGCCCATCCCAGACCACCCACACGGGCGTCCGCCCCGCGCGCTCCGCCGCCTCCGCCGCCGCTTCGAGATCGGCGGGGAGAGGGCCAGTCACCGGCAGCCCGTCGCGTCGACCAACCGCGACCGTGTGCCCGTCGACCTCTCCGGTGACCCCCCACCCTTCGGCGTTGCGAAACTCCCGCACCTCGGGCACCGCCTCGCCGAGGCGCTCCCGCGCACCCGCCACGATGGCACGCCCGATCGGATGTTCGGACGCCGCCTCCACCGCGCCGGCCAGGCGCAGGAGCTGATCGGCGGATTCGCCCGCGGTCGGCACGACCTCGACCAGGGACATCCGGCCACTGGTGATCGTGCCGGTCTTGTCGAGGACGACCGTGTCCACTCTCCGGCTGGACTCCAACGCCTCCGGCCCTTTGATGAGGATGCCGAGCTGCGCGCCACGCCCGGTGCCGACCAGGAGAGCCGTCGGGGTAGCCAGGCCGAGAGAACACGGGCACGCGATGATCAACACGGCCACGGCCGCGGTGAACGCCGCTTCCACGCTCGCGCCGACCGCCAGCCACCCCACCAACGTCGCGAGTGCGAGGACGACGACCACGGGGACGAACACCGCGGCGATTCGGTCGGCGAGGCGCTGGACGGCCGCCTTGCCATGCTGGGCCTCCTCGACGAGCCGCGCCATCTGGGCGAGCTGGGTCTCCGCGCCCACGCGGGTGGCCCGAACCACCAGCCGCCCGCCCACGTTCACCGTCGCGCCCACGACGGGGTCCCCCGGCCCTACCTCGACCGGCACCGACTCCCCGGTGAGCATCGCGGCGTCCACGGCGCTGGTGCCCCGCACGACGACCCCATCGGTCGCGATCTTTTCACCGGGCCGGACGACGAACTCCTCGCCAACGGCGAGCTGGTCGATCGGGATCGAGGTCTCGACGCCGTCGCGGATGACCGTGACGTCCTTCGCGCCGAGCGCGAGCAGGGCGCGCAGCGCGTCTCCCGAGCGTCGCTTGGCGCGAGCCTCGATGGTGCGCCCGGCGAGGATGAACATCGTCACCGCGGCGGCGACCTCGAGGTAGATGTCCGTGGCGCCGGGTTCCCGGGACGGCAGGAGCGCAAACCGCATCGTCATCCCGGGTTCGCCTGCTCCGCCGAAGACGAGCGCGTAGAGCGACCAGCCGAACGCGGCCAGCACGCCAAGGGAGATGAGCGTGTCCATGGTGGCGGTGCCGTGCCGCAGGTTGGTCCAGGCCGCCTTGTGGAATGGCCACGCCCCCCACGTCACCACGGGCGTCGCCAGGGCGAGGGCGCACCACTGCCAGTAGGGGAATTGCAGCGCCGGGAGCATGGCGAGCGCGATGACAGGCACGGTCAACGCCACCGTCACCGCCAACCGGCGTCGCAGCGGGACGAGCGGATCGTCACCGGACCGCGCGGAGGCCGAGTCCGCCGGCGCGGGCAGGGAGGCGGTGTATCCGGCGGCTTCGATCGCCGCGACCAGCTCCTCCGGTGTCACCGTCGGCGGGTAGCTCACGCGGGCCTTCTCAGTGGCGAAGTTGACGGTGGCGCGCACACCCGCCATCCGGTTGAGCTTCTTCTCGATCCGGGCCGCGCAGGCGGCGCAGCTCATGCCGCCGATGGACAGTTCGATGGTGTGACTCGGCGACGCGGCCCGGGGATCCCGGCCCGAGGTGGCGCTCACGCGGGTGCTCCTCTCCGAGGTCGACCGCGGGCGGGTCGACGTCACGCTTGCACGCCGGCGAGCTCGTACCCCGCTTCGTCGACCGCGGCACGGACATCCGCTTCGGCGAGCGGGGCGTCGCTCGTCACGGTGACCGTGGAGACGCCTCCGGGGACGAGGTCGACGTCGACCTGCTGAACACCGGGCAGGGCACGCAGCTCCTCGGTGACCGCGGAGACGCAGTGCCCGCACGTCATACCGGTGACGCTGTAGCGACGAGTGATGGCCATGGGATTCTCCTTGGGTCCATGGTGCCGCGGCACCGGCACTCCCGTTCATGTACCCCTGGGGGGTACCTCGCGCCATCATATACCCCCTACCCCTAGGCGGTAGAAGGACGTGCCGCCCCACATGTCCGGTCAGTCGCGCCGTTGCCCAGGGGTGGATCCCCGCTTTCCCCGACTTACCTGATCACGCGCTCGGTAGCGTCAGCTTGTGGTGATCCCGAGACCGGAAGTCCGGCGCCGCGTTCGGGAGTTCAGGCGACGCCTGCCCAACGCACTGCGGACACGCTGGCACCGGGTGCGGGGCAACGCCGGACTCATCCTCCAATCCGCCCTCGCGGCGGCCATATCGTGGTGGCTCGCGCTGCACGTGCTGGATCAATCCGAGCCGGTCTTCGCCCCGATCGCCGCGGTCGGCACCCTCGCCTCCGGACGCGGGCAACGCTTGCGGAACACCGCTGAGCTGGTCCTCGGGGTCGCGCTCGGGGTCGCCATCGGGGACGCGGTCATCGCGGCGATCGGCGCCGGATGGTGGCAGCTCGGCCTCGTGGTCGCCGTCGCGATCGCCACGTCGTTCGTCCTCGGCGGCGGGCCCGCGCTGGTCACCCAGGCGGCGAGCACCGCCGTCCTCATCGCGACCCTGTCTCCCCCGACGACCACGGGCATCTATGCGTCACGGTTCGCCGAGGCCCTGCTCGGGGGCATGGTCAGTCTGGCCGTCATGATCATCGCGCCGATGCGGCCGCTGACGCTGGTCCGCAGCGCCTGCGACCCGGTTCTCGACACCCTCATCACCGCGTACGCCGATGCCGGGGCCGCCCTGGCCGAACGCAACCGGGACCGCGCCAACGCCGCGCTCGAGCGCCTGCGCGGCTCCGAGGACGCGCTGACCGTCATGCGAGAGGCCCTCCAGGCAGGTCAGGAAACCGCCGCGCTCGCGCCGGTGCATTGGAGCGCGCGCACGCCGTTGCGGCGCTACGTGCACACCTCGGAGTTCCTCATGCGCGCGGTCCGCAACGGCCGGGTGCTCACGCGCCGGTGCGTCACCGCCCTCGACGGCGGGGAGCCCATCCCCGAGAAGCTCGCCTCGACCATCGCGATCCTCAGCGACGCCGTGCGCGTCCTGCAACGGGAGCTCGCCCACCGCGCTCAGCCGCTGCGCGCCCGCGAACGACTGCTGGACGCGGCGAGCGACGCGGGCGAGGCGTACGCGGCGGGGATCGGCTTCTCAGGCAGCGTCATCATCGCCCAGGTCCGCGCGACCGCGATCGACCTGTTGCAGGCGACCGGCATCGGCCCGGAGGAGGCCAACGTGTTGGTACGCGAGGCGGCCAAGCGACGGGCCCCGCACCAGCCGCGCGATTGACCCGGTCCGACACGCGACATCTGTCAGGAAATAACCGTAAAAAATCGGAACTTCCCCCTCAATGCCGCGTTGAGCAGTGATGTGACGGCACGAGCTCCCGATGTCACATCCCGACCACTCGTCCGACTGCTCAGCTGCGGTGTCCTCTCCGGACTCGTCCTGGCGGTGGCGGCATTTCCCCTGGTGAGCATCATCGGACTCGCGGCGAAGGCAGCCGCGGGCGTGGTCGAGACGCTCCCCGCCGAGCTGATCACACCGCGGGCGCCCCAAGCGACCGAGGTCTACGCGGCGGACCGCCGCACGCTGCTCGCCCGTTTCGCCGACCAGAACCGACGCAACGTGCCCCTACGGGAGATCGCCCCCGTCATGCGGGACGCGATCATCGCGGCGGAGGATCAGAACTTCTACCGGCACACCGGCGTCGACCTCAAGGGCGTCCTGCGGGCCCTCATCGCGAACAGCACCGGGCGGTACCACCAGGGCGCCTCGACCTTGACCATGCAGTACGTCCGGATGGCGCTCACCTACGCCGCTGCCAGCCCTGAGGCGGTCATCGCGGCGAACGTGGACACCGGGGTGCGGAAGGTGCGGGAGGCGCAGCTCGCCCTCCGCCTCGAGCGACACCTCACTAAGGACGAGATCCTCGAGCGCTACCTCAACATGGCCCCCTTCGGCAACGGGACCTACGGGGTCTACGCGGCCAGCCAGTTCTACTTCGGTAAACACCCGCGCGACCTGTCCCTGCCCGAGGCGGCGATGATCGCGGGGATCGTGAAATCACCGACCGATTTCAACCCGCTGACCGACGAGGGGGCCCGCGCGACCCTTGAGCGCCGCAACTGGGTGATTCGGCAGATGCGAAAGACCGGCGCGATTTCCGCGGAGGAGGAGGCGGCCGCTCAAGCTGCGCCCCTCACCGTCACCGGCGAACGCCCCCCGAACGGCTGCCTGGCTACCGGCGTCCCGGACGCCGGATTCTTCTGCGACTACCTCTCCCGCTGGTGGCTGGCCCAGCCGGCGTTCGGCGCGACCCCATACGACCGGGAACGGCAGCTCAAAGGCGGCGGCTATCGGGTCATCACCACGCTCGACCCGGCGATACAGGCGGCGGCCCGCCGCCACATCACCCGCCGGATCGCGGACACCGACCCCAACGCGCTCATGATCGCCGCGGTGGAGCCGGGCACCGGTCGGGTCCGCGCGCTCGCCGCCAACCGGATCTTCGGCCTCGACGATCCGCGCGCGCCGCGCAACGGGCCAGCCAGCGACCCCGCGAAAGCCCGTGCCGGTCTCCGGGGCACCTACCCCTACACGATGAACCCGATCGTGACGGGGGGCAGCGACATCACGGGCTACCAGGCCGGTTCGATCTTCAAAATCTTCACGGTCGTCGCCGCCCTGGAGCGGGGTTACCCCCTCGACTACCCGATCAACGCACCCCAGGTCTATCGGTCGACGTACCTCAGCAGCGACAAGGACTCGACGTGCCCGAACAGCACGCGCTACTGCCCCCGAAACTTCACCGCCGCCGTGGCGGGGGTGCACAACGCGTGGACCGCGTTCGGTCACTCGGTCAACACCTATTTCGTTCCGCTCCAGGAGCGCGTCGGCGCGGCACACGTCGTGGACGTGGCCCGACGGATGGGCATCCAGTTCCGAGACCCGCGCGAGGCAGCGATCGCCAATGACCGGGCGGCGGCGGATCGCTGGGGAGCGTTCACCCTGGGCGTATCCGCCACCACCCCCTTGGACGTCGCCACCGCCTACGCCACCCTCGCCGCAGAAGGGGTGTTCTGCGAGCCCACCCCAGTCGAGGAGATCTGGGACAGCGCGGGCCGCCGGCTCACCGTCGCGGATCCCCGCTGCCGACGGGTGATCGACCGCGACGTGGCCCGGGCGGCGATTGACGTCGCGCGCTGCCCGGTGGGCGATCAGTCCGCGTTTCGGGAGTGCAAGGGGGCGACGGCGGGCGCGGCCCGGCGAGTGGTCGGTCACCCGATCGCCGGTAAGACGGGCACGACGGACCGCTACCGCGCCGCCTCGATGGTGGTGACCACGCGATCCCTCACCGTCGCCGGATTCCTCGCCGACCCCGATTGGCCCGAGACCACCGCGACGATGACGCACGCGGTGGTCGACCCGGCGGTGTACCACACGCTCGCCGACGCGATGCGCGGCAAGGCGCCGGTGGACTTCCCCAAGCCTCCGCGCCGATTGGCCTACGGCGACCAGGTGGCGATCCCCAACGTCACCTGCCAGAGCGTCGCGCAGGCCGTCCGCCGGTTGCGGAACGCCGGTTTCCAGGTGGAGGTGGAGGCTCGGCCGATGCGGTCACCCTGTCCCCCGCACACGGTGGCCGCCACGCAGCCCACCAAGCGCACTGTCGCGGGTGGGGTCGTCGTCCTCTACCTCTCCGACGCCGGGCGGTGACGCCTCCCGCCCCGCCGCCGCGCCATCCGGCCTCGCGGTCAGGCCGCGGTGCGCAGCTCCTCCGGCACCGGCAGCGCGCTGCCTTGGATGTACTCCTCCCAGCTCATATCCCAGGCGGTCCACCCATTGCCGCGGGCGAGGCGCACCTCGGTGTTCGTCACCGTGACGGGGTCGCCGACGTGGGTGACCGACATCAACCAGTCCGCGTCCGCCGGAGAGATGTTCGTGCAGCCGTGGGAGACGTTCTCTCGCCCTTGCGCCGCGACCGACCAGGGCGCGGCGTGGATGAACTCCCCACCCCAGGTGAGCCGCTGGGCGTCTTCGACCTCAATGACGTAGCCGCCGTTCGGCTCGCCGCGGGTGTCGAAGACCGTGCGCTCGAGCTTCTCCATGATCACCATGGTGCCGCTCGACGTCGGTGTGCTCGGCTTGCCGAGGCTGACCGGGATGCGGCGGGCGAGCCGATCGTCGATGAAGACCGACATGTGCTTGGTCGCGTTGTCGATCTCGATGACGACCTTGTTGCCGATAGTCGCTGACGCGACGTGGTCGGTGGCCCCGAAGCGCCCCTCCCCCATCGGCACACCGGCGAGCGCGGCCCGCACGGTGATCCGGGTGCCGGGCCGCCAAAACTGTCGCGCGCGGTAGTAGACCTGACGGCCGTCCGCCTCCCAATGCCAGACGCCGGGCTGCGGGGGATCAGTGGTGACGAACAGCCGGCGCTGCACCGCGGCCCGCGCCTCTTTCGGCACCGGCGGGTCAAAGCGGAGGGTCACCGGCATCGCCACGCCGTACGTCTCGCCGTCCTTGAGATACAGGGTGCTGTGGTGCAGCTTGTCCGGCGGCGCCATCGTGGTGAACGTCGTCGTCCGCGTGCGCGTGCGGCCGTAGGCGTTGACCGCGGTGACCTGGGCGATGTACGAGCGCCCGTACTGCAAGGGCTGGCTCGGCACCCACGAGGACCCGTCATCCCGCATCGCCCCCGGCACGACGGTGCCCTGATCGTCGGCCAGCCGGACGTCAGCGACCCGGCCGCCCGTCACCCCGATCCCCAACTCCGCGCTGATCGGCACGTTCCGGCTGCCCCGGGCCGGGGTGAGCGTGACCTCGGGCGGCTGCGCCGCGTCGCTCACCGGCGCGACGCAGCCAGCGAGCACGAAGGGCACCACCGTGACCAGCTCAGCGCGCAACCGACGTCGCCGCATGGCCCCACCTCGCTGCCTCCCCGGTCCCAGGCCCAATTCTCAGAATCCCGATGCGGTGGCGAGGCGGGTTACGCGCAGACACGACGGCCGCCGACTGGGAACCAGTCAGCCGGGCAGGGTGAGTCCGCCGATAGGCGCCAACACCTCGCCGGTGTAGTAGGACGAGAGCTGCGCGCTGGCGAAGAAGACGTACGAGGGTGCGATCTCGTCGGGGTGTGCCGGCCGCTTCATCGGCACGTGATCGCCGAATCCCTCGACCCGCTCCGCGGGAAATGTCGCGGGGATCAGTGGGGTCCACACCGGACCGGGTGCGACGCAGTTGACGCGGATTCCGCGGTTGAGCAACGCCTGTGCCAACGCGTACGTGAACGCAATGACCGCGCCCTTTGTCGCCGAATAGTCAATGAGATGCTTATTTCCGCGGAGCCCATTGATGGACGCGGTATTGATAATGGCGGAACCCGACCGCATATGCGGCAGTGCAGCCTTGGTCACGTGATAGTAGCTGTGGATATTGACGTCAAAAGTCCGCTGCCACTGCTCGGCGGAAATCCCTTCGAGGGAATCGGCGGTTTGCTGATAGGCGACGTTGTTCACCAAGACGTCCACCCCACCGAGCTCCGCCACCGTGGTGTCGACGGCCCGCTGACAGGCTTCAGGCTCGGCGAGGTCTCCGGGGATGAGAACACACCGGCGGCCGGCCGCCTCGACCAGGCGCGCGGTGTGGCGCGCGTCGCCGTGTTCACAGAGGTACGCGATGGCCACATCAGCACCTTCTTTCGCGAAGGCCACCGCGACAGCCCGCCCAATTCCGGAATCGCCACCGGTAATCAGCGCGCGGCGCCCGTCGAGGAGACCCCGGCCGACGTACATCGCCATCTCGTCCCGCGGACGCGGCCGCATTTTATCGGTTTCGCCGGGATAGGGTTGCTCCTGAGCCGGAGGCTGTTCCGGTACGGTCATGTCCTACCCAATACCCGAGGTGGATTACGACAAACTCCCCCTATTTTCGGTCGAATGGTCGTCGCCGACCACGAGCGTGACCAGACACCGGGTTTTCGGGCCGGTGGGATCAGAGCCGCTGCGGGGATTCGCCCGCCGGGCGTCCGGCGGGGTCGCGAGGGGCAGATGCCATGCGTAACGGGCCGCGTGGCGGGCAAACGTGTGGACACCGACAACACCCGGAGGTTGGCGATGCCCACTAGCCCTGTCAAGGACAAGAACTACGACCTGCTCAGCATCCTGCACATGTCCCTGGAGAACGCGTGGCGGATGGAGAACTACATCCGGGACGCGGAACAGGAGGGCGACACCGAGCTCGCCGAGTGGTTCCGCAAGATCCAGCACAACAGCCTGAAAGCCGGTGAGCAGGGCAAGGAGCTGCTGAAGAAGCGGCTCGTGGCGGTGGGGTAAGCACCGCCCGCGGCCAGCGGCTGTTCACCGCGGTCGTCCCGCCCAGCGTCGCCACCCGGCGGCGCTGGGCGCGCGTCTGCCGCGGGCCACGATCCCCGGGCGCGTCTCCTCGGCATGGCGCGGCGGGATCGGGGTACCCGCTCCGCGCTAGGGCATGGGTATCCCGCTCGAACGCTGAGGAGTCGTGAGCCAGGTGAGAGAACCGGTCAGACCGCATCCGCAGCCCGCGGAGAACTCCGGCCATGGACGGTTGACGGTACGGCCCGGTCCGCCGATCTCTCCCTCCTCGACGGCGGGACTCCTCCCGCTGGACGGCCCCACCGGGGAACTCCTGGCGCTCGCCTATGTCCCCGAGCCCGTCGACGGCCGGCCCTACCGCCTCGCCGTGGTGTTCCACGGGGCGGGTGGCTCACCTCGGGATGGCCTCAACTTGCTGCTTTCGATCGCCGACCGCCACCGGATTCTCCTCGTCGCGCCGAAATCCGCCGGAACCACCTGGGACCTCATCGTGGACGGGTTCGGTGTGGACGTGCGACGGATCGACCGCGTCCTCGAGGAGATCCTCGACTCGTACCCCGTCTCCGAAATGATCATCGGCGGATTCTCCGACGGGGCCTCGTACGCCCTCACCCTCGGCCTCACCAACGGCGACCTCTTCGACGCGGTGTTGGCGTTCTCTCCGGGCTTCGCCGCGCCCATGGTGGTGCACGGTCGGCCGCGCATCTACATCGCACACGGCACCGGTGACCGGGTCCTCCCCATCGACCAGTGCAGCCGTCACCTCGTCTCCCGCCTGACCAGCCTGGAGTACGAGGTCACCTACCAGGAGTTCGACGGCGGGCACGAGGTGCCCCAGGCCGTCATCGACCGTGGTGTCTCCTGGCTGTGGGGCACGCCGGTCAGCTAGACCGCGGCGCGCTCACTCGTCACGCGGTACGGTGATCGTCCCGCCGGGCTGGAGTTCGTAGACCTTGTCGCGGATGACCACTTTGGACGTGGTGTGTCCACCGCCGGGCAACGCCCGGACGGTGACCTCGGACTCATTCACCCGCAGGTTGATCCACTGGCCCCGGTAGCGCACGTCGATGTTGAGCGACCGGAGCTCCTCCGGAACCATCGGGTTGAGCCACAGCATGTCGTGCCGCGTGTCCAGTCCGGTGTAGCCGCGTTGGAGGATGTCCAGCGTGCCGGCCATGGCGCCAAGGTGAATGCCCTCACTGGTGCTACCGGACTGCTTGTTGGCGATGTCGTTCTCCAGCGCTTCGCACAGCATCCGCCACGACCGGGACCGGTCCGTGCGGGATAGCACCCAGGAGTGCGCGATTCGGCTGAGGCTCGAACCGTGCGACGTCCGTCGCATGTAGAAGTCGATCATTTCTGGGATGATCGCGGGATCGAACGGATAGCCCAGCCGGTGGATGAGCTCGGTCAGCTCCTCGGCGCTGAACAGGTACAGCAGCATGAGGACGTCCGCCTGCTTGCACGCCTGATACCGATTCGGCGTATCGCCCTCCGCCTCCAGGATCATGCCCAGCTTCTTGAGGTCCCCGTGGCGGCGGGCAAAGTCATCCCAGTCCAACTCGGCGAGCTCGTGGTAGCCCTCGAACTGCTCCAGGATCCCGTTGGGGAAGAAGTGCAGCCGGAGCCGACGCGAGATGTGGTCCCACTTCTCGAGCTCAGACTCCGAGAGCTGAAGCCCTTGCCATAGCTGGTCACTCCGATGGGCACCGAGCAACTCGTGCGCATCCAGCGCCCGCGCCAGCGTCCAGGCGGTCATGATGTTGACGTACGCCGAGTTGTCGATGCCCCACCCCGGCTGTTCGGGGTAGCCGTCGTGGAACTCGTCGGGCCCCATGACGCCCCGAATGTCGTACCGGTCGTCCGCCGGCGAGTAGGTCGCGATGCTCGCGGCGAAGCGGGCGACCTCGAACAGCAGCTCCGCGCCGTACGAGGCGAGAAAGCCGAAATCGCCGGTGACCTGCCAGTACTGCCACACGTTGTAGGCGATCGCGCAGTTGACGTGGTACTGCCGGCTTGAGAAGTCCTGCCGCCACCGGCCGGCGTGGGGATTCCACGACGCGCGTGGCGTCTCCTCGCGGCCGTCGCTGCCGCTCTCCCAGGGGAAGAGGGCGCCCTTCATCCCCAACGCCGCAGCACGGCGGCGCGCCTGGGGAAGGCGGCGGTGCCGGTAGCGCAGGAGGGCGCGGGTCAGCTCCGGCAAGCGGAAGTTAAGGAAGGGCAGCACGAAGAGCTCGTCCCAGAAGATGTGCCCCCGGTACGACTCCCCGTGCAGCCCAGCCGCCGGAACCCCCGCGTCGAGGTCGGCGGTGTGCGGCGACAAGGTCTGCAAGAGGTGGAAGATGTGGACGTTAACCGGTAGCCGCATGTCGTCCCGGTCCTCCAGCTCCACGCGGAACCGCTGCCACAACCGGTTCCAGGCGGCGGCGTGCGCGTGGAGCAGATCCTCGAACGAGGACGCGTAGGCGATCTCCTCGCGGGCGGCGACGAGCGGCTCAGCGATCGCCCGGTCTCGAGACGTGTAGATGGCGACGCACTTGTCGATCACCACCTCTTCGCCCTGACCGATGTCGACTTCGAGGGCTTGGCCGATGAACCCGGGCTCGCTGAGGGTACGGCGATCCGCCCGCTGCTCCAGCCCACCCTGGTAGATCATCGTCCGGGCGACTTCCGCCACCCGCAGCTTCGAGTTGACCGTCTCGGCCACCAGCCACATCAGGTGTTCCCCGTCGCAGCCGGTCTCGGTGACATTGAGGTGCTGGTTGGCGAGACCGGCGAAGGTCGGAACGTTGGTGTTGGCGACCCGACCGTCCAAACCGAACCGAAGCTCGATGCGTCCCGACCAGTTCTCGGGGATGATCCGGGTCTCCAACGCGGCGACGTGTGGGGCGGCCATCGACACCAGTCGACTCTGACGGATGCGGCTCCGCCGCCCCTTGTCATCGATGACCACGATCTCGCGGTGCATCACGCCGCGTCGCAGCTCGAGCGCGGTGTGCTCGTGTGCTCGCTCCCACACCCCCGGCGCGAACCACCGTCCCCGCACGGGTCGGAACGTCACCGGCAGCCAGTTCGGCAGGTTGACGATGCTCTCGTCCTCCCGCGTCTGTCCGTCCACGACGGAGGTCAGCCGGTTGTAGATGCCGGCGACGTAGGTACCGGGATAGTGGTGAGCGTCGGCGACCGCCTCGGGCGCCGCACCTCGGGTTGCGAGGTAGCCGTTACCGACGGTCAGCATCGTTTCCCGAGCGCGCTCCTCGCCCGGGTCGCCGTCCTGGTAAGTCAGCACCCACTCGGCTGGAGTGTCCGCTGCACAGAGCTCGCAGCCGACGTCCGCCATAGCACACCTCCTGATCGCCGTGAGCGGGGTTCCCCTCGTGAGCCCGGGTACACCTCCCCATCCCCCGGCGATCGCCCCGGGTCGCGGCGACAGCCAGGCATATCCCGTCCGGAAGTGGGTAGCCGGCTGCGCGTCGCACGAGCACGGGGGAGAGTCATGAACGAGCGTCACACCGCACTGCGTTCGATGCACGACGTCGGCCTGGCCGCCTGGTTTGGTGGCTCCTTGATGGGCGCGATCGGTCTGAACCGCGCCGCCAGTCACGCCAAGGATCCCGCGGAGCGGAGCAGTCTCGCGTCCCTCGGCTGGTCAAAGTGGACCCCGGTGAACGCGGCCGCGATCGGCGCGCACCTCATTGGCGCCACCGGGCAGCTCCTCACCGAGCGCAAGCGCCTCGCTGGTCAGGCCGGGGTCGGCACGATGAGCGCCGCGAAGACCGCCCTCACCCTCGCGGCTCTCGGCGCCACCGGCTACGGCCGTGCGCTCGGCAAGAGGATCGAGAACGCGAACGGCACCCCTGTCAAAGGGGTGACCGAACCGAGCGAGCAGACACCCGAAGAGGTCGCCATGGCGCAGAAGCGGCTGCGCGCCATCCAGTGGGCCATTCCCCTGCTGACCGGAGCGCTCGTCGTCATGACCTCCTTCGCCGGCGAGCAGCAGCGGCCCGGTCAGGTCGCGAAGGGCATGCGCAGCCGGATGAAGGGAATGCTCATGCCAGGCCGATGACCGGCGGCCGACGCGCGCCACCCCCTGCCAAGGCGGCGCGCCGACCTCGGCGGGGTCCCCGGGGCGGGACACGGGCGCGGACGGACGCCGTCACGCGTGGGGGTGACGACCTCAGTCACACGAGGGAACAGGGGGCCACACCATTCGGTCAGATGATCACGGTGGGTACTCTCCGGTCCGGTACGCGCCACGGCGGTGCCCGCGCGTCCCGTGTCGCACGAGCGTGAAGGAAGCGTGTTCCCACCGATGACGAGATCTGACTCCACCACCACCCGCCCCAGGCTGTGGTCGCTGCACGGCGACGGCAAACACGTCCGCCCAGGTGAGGTCGTCCACCCCCACGAGCGGCTCTCGTGGCCGCGGACGATCGGCGTCGGCGCGCAGCACGTCGTCGCCATGTTCGGCGCGACGTTCACCGTCCCCCTCATCACCGGGTTTCCCCCAGCCACCACGCTGTTCTTCTCCGGTCTGGGGACGCTCCTGTTCCTGGTGATCACCCGCAACCGGGTGCCCTCGTACCTCGGCTCCTCGTTCGCCTTCATCGCCCCGGTGCTGGCCGCCACCGTCGACGGGGACATTGGGCCAGCGCTCGGCGGCATCGTGGTCGCCGGGGCGCTCCTCGCCCTGGTTGGGCTGATCGTCCACTGGGCGGGCGCTCGCTGGATCGACGCGGTGATGCCACCGGTGGTCACCGGGGCGATCGTCGCGCTGATCGGCCTCAACCTCGCGCCGGTGGCCTGGGACGGCGGCGGTAGCGGAGGTGTCAAGGCCCAGCCCTGGGTCGCGCTGGTCACACTCGCCGCGATCCTGCTGGCCACGGTGGTCTTCCGCGGTTTCCTCAGTCGACTGTCGATCTTGCTTGGGGTGATCGTCGGCTGGATCTTCGCCGCGGTCACCGGCGCGCTCGACCCGGAGGCGACCCGCACCCTCGCCACCGCTGACTGGATCGGGTGGCCCGAGTTCCACGCCCCCACGTTCACCTGGAACGCCATCGCGCTCGTCGCCCCGGTCGTGGTGGTGCTCATCGCGGAGAACGCCGGACACGTCAAGGCGGTCGCCGCGATGACCGACCGCAACCTCGACCCGGTCATGGGGCGGGCGCTGGTCGGCGACGGGCTCGCCACCATGCTCGCCGGCTCCGGCGGCGGTTCGGGCACGACGACCTACGCCGAGAACATCGGCGTGATGGCGGCGACGCGCGTCTACTCCACCGCGGCGTACGCGGTGGCGGCCGTGGTGGCGATCCTGCTCGGCATGAGCCCGAAGTTCGGTGCGCTCATCCTCACCGTGCCCGCCGGGGTGCTCGGCGGCGCGACCACGGTGCTCTACGGCATGATCGCGGTGCTCGGCGCCCGTATCTGGATTGACAACCGAGTCAACTTCCAGGACCCGACGAACCTCACCACCGCGGCCGTCGCCGTCATCATCGGGGCCGCGGACTACACGGTGACCGTGGGGGACCTGTCCTTCAACGGGATCGCCATCGGCAGCGCCGCGGCGATCGTGGTCTACCACCTCATGCGCTGGATCGCCCGGTTGCGGGGTACCGCGCCCGCCGCCGGCTGATCGTCGCTCGCCGGAAGGTCAGACCGTTCGACGGACGATCCACGCAATCGGCGCGGGAAGGTTGGCTATCAGGGCTGCGGCGTGGGGAAGCGCCTGGCGCGGTACGGCCGGAAGCGTAAGCTGCGCCTGTCAGACGCACCTTCGACAATCCGTGACCGCGCGCGTGACGCGGTCAGCAGCCCGACGGGCGACCCCACCGTCGCGTCCCCGGCGGCCCGCGCCGGTGGATCCCGTCCTCCATGACCGGGTAGGTGCCGTGACGATCGCAACGCGTTCCTCACACCGGTTGCGCACCTGGCGTCCTCGCCGGGTCCGCAGCGGCGTCGCGGCCGCGGTCGCCGTGGCCGCGGTCGCGATCATTCCGGTATCACCACCGGCTCACGCGGCGACGAGCCGAGGCCTCACCGAACCCCTCTCTGCGCGCTCCTACCGCCCCTGTCCGACGGTCAAGGTGCCCCGGCCGGCCCGGTCGCCCGCACCGAGCCGGGATCCGAGCCTCCCGGTGGTGGGGGGCGAGGCGCTCCAGACCCCCGGACTGGCGATCCCCGACGGGGCGCCCACGCCGCCGGCGATCACCGCGACCTCGTGGTTGGTCGCTGACTTGGACACCGGCGCGGTGCTCGGCGCATGCGGCGCCCACGAGCGTTCCGCACCCGCGAGCGTGCAAAAACTCCTGCTCGCCGCCACGATGCTGCCGCGGTTGGATCCTGACCAGGTCGTCGAGGTCACCGACGAGGACATGGACTTCGAACCCGGCAGCTCGGCGATGGGGCTGGTCCGCGGGGGACGGTATCGCATCGAGACCCTGTGGCTAGGGTTGATGCTCAACTCCGGCAACGACGCGGCCAACACCTTGGCCCGAGTGGGCGCCGGCAGCATCGCGGAGGGCGTCAAGGCCATGAATGCCGAGGCGCGCCGCTTGGGCGCCTTCTCCACCCACGCCGCCACACCGTCTGGTTTGGATGGTCCCGGGCAGTACACCACGGCGTACGACCTCGCGCTGATCGCGCGCGCCTGCTTCGCCCGGGAGGACTTCCGCCGTTACGCCACCACGCGCACCGCGCGGGTGCCCGCACAGCCCCACGTCGGCGCCAAGGGTTTCGCGATGCAGAACGACAACCCGCTCATCACTGAATACCCCGGCGCGCTGGGCGGCAAGACCGGTTACACCGACCTCGCCCGGCACACGTACGTCGGTGCCGCGGAGCGCAATGGCCGGAAACTCGTCGTCACCCTGCTCGGCGCGGAAGCCCAGCCGCTGCGCGGCTGGGAACAGGGGGCGAAGCTGCTCGACTGGGGTTTCTCCCTGCCGCGGGAGGCGGCAGTGGGCCGGCTCATCACCCCAGAGGAAGCGGAGGAACTAGTCAATCCGAAGCCCACCGCAACGGTTTCCCCGTATCCACTCCAGGCGGAGACCGCCACGGACTCCACAGCGCTCGCGTTGCGCAACGGGATCGCGATCTCCGTGGTGGCCGTCCTGCTCCTCGGACTCCTCTCCACGACCTGGTGGCGGGCGCGCCGCAACGGGTAGCTGGCACGGCACCTCGTGGGGGTCCTGGTCCCCGTTGGCCACGCGGACCAGGACCCCATGGTGTTACCGGGTCGCTGTCTCCTTCACGAAACCGATGAACTCTCGCCAGGCGCGCGGGGTAAACCGCAACGTGCCGCCGTCGCGGTCCTTGGTGTCGCGGACGAGCACGAGGTCCGGCATGTTGTCGGCGACTTCCACGCATGCGCCGCCGTTGGCGCCGCTGTACGAGCTCTTGTGCCACACCGGCGTCACGCGGTCCATGCTTTGATCACCTCCTCCAACAAGGCTCGACTCTGTCGTTGGGACAGGGCCTCAGCCCGAATCGCCTCCCACGCCGAGGTCAGCGTGGCCACCTCGCTGGGGTCGTCGGTGATCTGGGCCCTGAGCTGGGAATCGGCGTGCGCGATTCGCGTGCCGTCGGGCAGGTCGGCGAGGATGAGAGACCCGAGGAGTCCGGGGTACATCCCCACTTCGTTGGGGACGATATGGATGTGAATGTGATCGCGATCGGCCAATTCACGGAGCCGTTCACATTGCTCGCGCATGAGGTCGGCTTGGCTGGAGGCCGGGCGTCGCAAGGCGATCTCGTCGATGACCGCGATAATCCGCGGTGCTCTCTCCCTGGACAGCACACTCTGGCGCTCGAGGCGCGAGTTGACAATGCGCTCAATCTCCTCCGGTGAGAAGCGGCCGCCGGTGAGGGTGGCTCTGGCGTATCGCTCGGTTTGCAGCAAGCCGGGGATATAGGCAAGCTCGTACCACCGTAACGTGAGCGCCTCACGTTCTACATTGATCCATTCCCGCAACCAGACCGGCTCGCCATCTTGGCGCATCAGCCCGATCATTCGGGTGAATCGACCATCTGTGTGATAGGCCCGATCAATCGCCTCCAGATACTCGCGAGTGGGGGGACGTGCGCCAGTTTCGACCGAGCTGACGTGCGAGCCAGAATATCCGATAATCTGCCCGAACTTATCCTGGCTCACCCTGTTCTGCACCCGGAAGATGCGCAACTCCTCGCGGACATAGTCCGTTATGACCCCCATCGATCTCCTCGCACCTGCTCGGGCGAGCGACCTACTTGCTCATGCCTGCTCGCATTGGCATCATAGCCTTCCAAATCCAATGAGGACATATTGATCATCGCATGGTGAAAAGCAAACTAGACGGTGTAGCGGGCCCGCTCCGCTGCCGTTGGGGCCGAGGGTGGGTCTTGCTCTGAGGGCTGCCATTCCCATGCCCGGTGGTTGGCAGCCCTCTCTCCATTTATCGAAATCTTTTCGTATTTGCTGGTGACACGAAGAGATATCCATAAACAATGGACATCCACGCGGCACGGCCTCGCGCCGCGCGAGATCACAGCGGCCACGCGCCCCGCAGACGACCTCGCGTCCGCGAACCAACCAGCCCGCCATCCCCGACGTCTCGCGGCTGGAGCACGACGTGCCTCGTTCCCCTGGGGACGGACACGTCACCGCGTCACCGGACTGCCCCGGCACCGGCTCGCCGTCGGACCCGCACATCCGAGCGGCGATCCCACACGCCGCCGCCCCCTCGTCGCTAGCCGCGTTCGACCAGCTGACCGACGACACCAGGCACCATCATCACCGCCTGACCGGAGCCGTCACGACGCGAGTCGACCTCGGGAAGCTCCAGCGGCTCCCCGGTCTCGGTCGCCGCCGCGGGATGGACCCCCACCCAGGCGAGAGTGAGTTCGTGCTCGCCCTTGAGGAACCGGTGGGCGCGCACTCCCCCGGTCGCCCGCCCCTTCGGTGGGAACGTCTCCAGCGGGGTGACCTTGACGGTGGTGCCGGTTGAGGTGACCACCAGCGGCTGCCCATCCCCAGGCCGGACGGCGCCGAAGAAGACGACTCGCGCGTCGGCGGCGAGCTTGACGCCCGCGATACCCCCACCCTTGAGGCCTTGCGGACGCACCAACCGCGCCTCGTAGCGCAACAGGTTGGCGTCGGAGGTGACGAACACCAGCGTCTCGCTACCGTCGACGAGCCAGGTGGTGCCGACGATCTCGTCACCCTCCCTCAGCGTGATGATCTCGAATTCGTCGGCGCGCACCGGCCACTCCGGGGCGACGACCTTCACCACACCGTGGCGCGTGCCGATCGCGAGCCCTGGCGAGCCGGCGGCTTGCTCCCCCACCGGCGCCAAACCGATGACCTGCTCCCCTGGGCGCAGGGGCACCAGCTCGCTGGCGGACATCCCGCCCCGCAGCGACACCGTGCCCGCTTGCTCCGGCAGCACCGGCAACGGCAGCACCTCGGTCTTAAACGCGCGCCCGAAGTTGGTCACTAGCAGCACCTGGCCCCGAGCCGTGGCGTCCACCCGGGCACGAATCGCGTCGTGCTTGGCTCGGCCCTCCTGCCGCTGCGCGGAGGCGACCTCCTCCGACTCCGCGGCGGTACGCGCCACCAGCCCAGTCGCCGACAGGATCACCTGACAGGGGTCGTCGGCGACCTCCAGCGGCCCGGTCGGTGTGGACGCGGCGAGCGCCTCCTTCAAGTCACCATCGACGAGCGTCGTTCGCCGCGGGGTGCCGAACTCCTTGGCGATCTGCGCCAGCTCGTCGGAGACGACCTTCCGGAGCACCGCGGGATCGTCGAGGATCCGCGACAGCTCCGCGATCTCCGCGCGCAGCCGCTGCTGTTCGGCCTCCAGCTCCAGCCGGTCGTACTTCGTCAGCCGCCGCAGCGGGGTCTCCAGGATGTAGGTGGCTTGGGTCTCGGTGAGCTTGAACTGCCGCATCAGCCCATCGCGGGCGGCCTGGGCGTTCTCGCTGCTGCGGATCAGCTTCACCACCTTGTCGATGTCGAGCAGCGCGATGAGCAGGCCGTCGACGAGGTGGAGGCGTTCCTCACGCTTGCGGCGGCGGTATTGGGTGCGCCGGGTCACCACGTCGTAGCGGTGGGCGAGGAACACCTCCAGGAGTTCCTTGAGCCCGAGGGTGCGCGGCTGCCCGTCGACCAGGACGAGGTTGTTGATGCCGAACGACTGCTCCAAGGGCGTAAGCCGGTAGAGGTCCGCGAGCAGCGCCTGCGGGTTTACCCCGACCTTGCATTCGATGACCAGCCGGGTGCCGTTCTCCCGGTCGGTGAGGTCCTTGACGTCCGCGATGCCCTGGAGGCGCTTGGTCTTGTTGACCTCGTGGCTGATCGCGGCGATGACCTTCTCCGCCCCGACGCCGTACGGCAGCTCGGTGACGGTGATCGCCTGGCGGCCCCGGCTCCCCTCCGCCGGGCCGATCGTCACCCGGGCGCGCAGCCGCACCACACCTCGCCCGGTCTCGTAGGCCTTGCGCACCTCGTCCAGCCCGAGCAGCAGCCCACCGGTGGGCAGGTCCGGCCCGGGCACGAACTCCATGAGCTTGTCCAGGGTCGCGTTGGGGTGCTTGATGAGGTATCGGGCCGCGGCGATGACCTCGCGCAGGTTGTGCGGGATCATGTTGGTCGCCATGCCGACCGCGATGCCGGAAGCCCCGTTGACCAGCAGGTTCGGGAACGCGGCCGGCAGCACCGTGGGCTCGGTCAGCGACCCGTCGTAGTTCGGTTTGACGTCGACGGTCTCCTCGTCGAGCTCGCCGACGAGCAGCATCGCCTCGCGGGAGAGTCGGGCCTCGGTGTAGCGGGAGGCCGCCGGGCCGTCGTCGGGGGAGCCGAAGTTGCCGTGGCCGTCGATGAGCGGCACGTTGACGGAGAAGTCCTGCGCCATCCGCACCATCGCGTCGTAGATCGCCGCGTCGCCGTGCGGGTGATAGCGCCCCATGACATCCCCGATGACGCGGGCGGACTTCACGTACGCCCGGTCGGGCCGGTAGCCGGCCTCGTGCATGGCGTAGAGGATGCGCCGGTGCACCGGCTTGAGCCCGTCGCGGGCGTCCGGCAACGCCCGGGAGTGGATGACCGAGTACGCGTACTCCAGGTAGGAGTCGGAGATCTCGGTGGCGAGGGGGTTTTCGGTGACGTGCGCCCCGGGTTGGTCAAAGGCCGACAGGTCGACTCGCGACCGAGACTCCTTACGGCGTGCCATGGCTGTCTCCTCGACGACTGCGGATGGTGCGTGGCGTGTGGCGGTTCGCGTCGGGGATTACGCGTCGATCGTCTCCCGGTCCACCCGGTTGGCGGACTCGATGAGCCAGTTCTTCCGGGGCTCCACCTTCTCGCCCATGAGCAGCTCGAGCATGTGCTCGGCGGCTTCGACGTCCCCCATGGTGATACGCCGGACGGAGCGGGTCGCCGGGTTCATCGTCGTCTCCCACAGCTCGTCGGCGTCCATCTCGCCGAGGCCCTTGAAGCGGGGCACGGGGGTGACGACCTGCTTGCCTTCCCGCTGGAGCCGGGCGACGGTCTCCTCCATCTCGGCTTGGGTGTAGGTGTAGTAGGTCTCCGGGTTCCGCCCCTTCGTTGTGATCTTGTGAAGGGGCGGCATGGCCGCGTAGAGGCGACCGGCTTCGATGACCGGGCGCATGTACCGGGCGAACAGCGTGATCAGCAGGGTGCGGATGTGCGAGCCGTCGACGTCCGCGTCGGCCATGATGAGCACCCGGCCGTAGCGCATCGCGCTCAAGTCGAAGGTGCGCCCGGACCCAGCGCCGAGCACCTGGATGATCGCCGAGCACTCGGCGTTGTCGAGCACCTGCTGGAGGCTGGCCTTCTGGACGTTGAGGATCTTGCCGCGAATCGGCAGCAGGGCCTGGTACTCCGCCGACCGCGCCAGCCGGGCCGTGCCCAGCGCGCTATCGCCCTCCACAATGAACAGTTCGCTGCGCTCGATCCCCGTGGAGCGGCAGTCGACGAGCTTGGCGGGCATCGCCGCGCCCTCCAGCGCGGTCTTGCGCCGCGCCGCCTCCTTCTGCTGCTTTTGGGTGAGCCGCACCCGCGCCGCGTCAACGATCTTCTGCAGCACCGCACGCGCCTCGGTGCGGGTCCGCCGCCCCTCGACCCACGCCTTGATGTGCTGCTCGACCAAGGTCTGGACGACCTTGGTGATGCCCGCGGTGGACAACTCGTCCTTGGTCTGCGAGGTGAACTGCGGCTCCGGGATCCGCACGTGGACGACCGCCGTCATGCCCTCCAGGACGTCGTCCAGAATGGGCGGCTCCTCTTTGGGCTTGAGCAAGCCGCGGGTGGAGCGGATCGCGTCGGTGAGCGCCCGCACCAAACCCCGTTCGAAGCCTCTGCGGTGGGTGCCGCCGTGGGCGTTGCGGATGGTGTTGGTGAAGTACTCGATGGTGCGCTCGTAACCGGTCCCCCACCGCAGGGCGATCTCCACCTCGGCGCGGCGCTCCACGTTGGCCTGCATGACGCCGTTGGCGTCCGCCGCGTTCTCCTTGTAGGTGCCCTCACCAGTGATGAGGATGGTGTCGCAGATGGGCCGGTCGCCGGCGGGGGCGAGAAACTCGACCATGTCGACGAGGCCGTTGGGGAAGTGGAAGACTTCCTCGGTCGGCTCGGAGCCGGTGAGGTCCCTCAGGACGTAGGTGACGCCGGGCACGAGGAACGCGGTGTTGCGCATCTTGGCGCGCACGTCGTCGACGTTGAGCGTCGCGCCGGGCTCGAAGTAGCGCGGGTCATACCAGTAGCGAATCGACGTGCCGGTGGACTCGCCCCGCTTCATCCGCCGCACGGTGCGCAACCCGGATTGCGGGGTGAACGGCGCGGACGGCCCCTCTCCGTCGAACACCCCCGGCACGCCCTGCTGGAACGACATCGCGTGCACCGCGCCGCCCCGCTTGACCGTCACGTCGAGGCGCAGCGAGAGCGCGTTGACCGCGCTCGCCCCCACCCCGTGCAGACCGCCGGAGGTCTTGTAACCGGAGCCGCCGAACTTGCCCCCGGCGTGCAGACGGGTCAGCACCAACTCAACCCCGGACAGGCCGGACTGGGTGTGCACGTCCGTGGGGATACCGCGACCGTCGTCGTCGACCTGGACGGAGCCGTCCGCGTGCAGCGTGACCTCAATCCGCGTGGCGTACCCGGCGATCCCCTCGTCGGTGGAGTTGTCGAGGATCTCGTTGACGAGGTGGTTGATGCCCCGGCTGTCGGTCGACCCGATGTACATGCCGGGCCGCTTCCGCACAGCGTCCAGACCCTCCAGGTGGGTCAGGGCATCGGCGCCATACAGCGTCTCGGGTTGCGCAGTCACGTGGTCGTACTCCCCGGTCGTGGCGGACGTGCCGGCCGCGGGCCAGGCACGACAGATCCACAGAACAACCTGCGAGCGTAGCCCGCGGCGCTGACATGCAGCCGGTGCGGTGGCCCGAAGGAGGCGGTGGCGTACCTAACAGCCGCCTGCCCTCGTCGTGGAAATAACGAGCGCCGGTGGCGCGGATGGCACGTGGGACGCAGCCGGGTGCGGGGAGTCACCTCGCGATCGGGTTGGCGAGCGTACCCGCGAAGATCAGCCCGGTTGTGGGATCCGGATCACCGAGCCGCAGCATCTGCTGGTTGTTCCGCAGTTGCAGCCGGTTGAGGCAGGAGAGGGCGAACTCCGGGGCGAATAGGTCGTACCGGCGGTACCGGTCGGCGAACTCCGGATGCTCCCGCTGGTAGTCGCGGACACAGGTGGCGACCGCCGCCCAGAACTCCTCCTCCGACAGGATGCCGTGCTCGTGCAGCAGCGCGGAGAGGAACCGGAAGAAGCAGTCGAAGACGTCGGTGAGGAGGGACAGCGCCTTGAGCTCGTCCGGCACGGTCGCCCGGATGCGCTCCACCCCCGGCGGAAGACTCACCGTCGGGTCCATCACCGCGATCTCCTCGGCGATGTCCTTGAAGAACGCCCGCCGCGGGCGTCCCCGCTCGTCGAGCACGAGGATGACGTTCTCCCCGTGCGGCATGAACACCAGCTCGTAGGCGTAGAAGCAGTGCAGCAGCGGGGTGAGGTACGCGTGGAGGTAGCGGCGGATCCACTCGGCGGGCGCGAGCCCCGAATCGGCGATGAGGGTGCGCACCAGCGGGTCGCCGTCCCGGTCGACGTGCAGCAGCGAGGCCATCGTGGCCAGCCGCTCCCCCGGCCCGCACAACGGCACCGGACTCTCCCGCCACAGCGCGGCGAGCATCTTCCGGTACGGCGACCCGGTCGGGGTCGCGGCGTGGAACTGCGGGTGCCGATAACCCACCGCGGCGGCCTCGCGCAGGATCGCCATCCCGGTTCTCTGCAGCACCGGATCGCTGGCGATCACACCCGCGAGCCAGTCGTTGATCGCAGGGGTGGTCGACATGTACTCCGCCGACAGGCCCCGCAGGAACCCCATGTTGAGCACCGACAGCGCGGTCTTGACGTAGTGCTTCGCCGGGGAGGTGAGGTTGAAAAAGGTACGGATGGACTGCTGGGGCTGGTACTCGTCGTCGCCGAACCCGAGGTACACCAGCCGCCGCTGGGCGACCTCACCGGCGTAGGTGACCGCGAGCCGATTCCACCACTGCCACGGATGCACCGGCATGAGCAGGTAGTCCTCAAGGTCTCGCCCGTGGCGCGACAGGGTGGCGGCGAACCGCCGCAGCGTCTCCTCGCCGAGCTCAGCCCGCATCAGCCGGTCGTAGTCGACGTCCGCGCAGTGGGTGAAGACCGCGTGGTCGCGGGCCGCCGCCACCCACACGAGGCGGACCCGCGAGCCGGTCTCCGGGGCGTACTGGTGGTAGTCGCCGATGTCCAAGCCGAGGCGGCCGTTGTTGGCGACGAAGCAGGGGTGCCCCTCGGTCATGCCCGCCTCGATGGTTTGGAAGTCCGCCCGCGCGAGCTCAGCGGCGGTCAATCGATGCGTGGCGAGCTTATACGCGCTGCTCGCCAGCGTGCTGGTGATCTCCTCGAGGTACACGGGCAGGACCTCGTCGCAGAGCGTGAGCGACTCCCGCAGGTCCAGGATGAAGTCGAGCGCGTCCAGCGGCAGCTCGTCGCCCTCCCGGTGTCGGGTGATGCTGTCGAGGTCGATATGCCAGTGCTCCAGGGCGCGCACCCGAGCGGTGAACCGGTATTCGGTCTTGCCGTCATCGCTGGTCACCGCGTACTGCCCGGGCCCGATCGGCCGTGGGGTGAGCAGCCGCTCGTGGGAGAACTCCGCTAGGCACTTCCGTACGAGCAGCCGGTTGGCGTGTCCCCAGTGCTCGGGGCTCAGGTGGGCGACCGCGTCGCTGGGGTTCATCGACGTGCTCCGGGACTCGACTCGTACTGCTCTCGGGTGCAGATGCTCAGCAAGGCGGTCTTGTGGGGAAGCTGGATGGTGTCGACGACCCGGAACCCCACGTACTCGTTGAGCACGTGCACCGCCGTATTCCGCACGTCCGGCTCGACCACCACCCGCCGGGTCGCCGGATCGGAGAACAGCATCTCCATCACGGTGACGATGACCGCCCGGGTGAAGCCGTGCAGCGGCTTCTCCGGTGGCGCGGTGAGGAAGTGCATGCCGACGTCGCCGGGCTGGACCTCGTAGTAGGCCCCGAGCTCCCGCCTCGGGTCGTACCGCTCGACGAGGAACGCGGGCGCACCCTCGTGCAGCCCGATGAAGGCGTCGTGATCCGGCCGGGCGGCGATCTCCGAGTACTCCCGGATGACGTCCTCGAGCGTGGCGTTGGACATCAGCCAGAACACCGACCGGGGATGGGTGACCCAGCGGTGCAGGAGCTCCCCGTCGGCGACCGGATCGAGTGTCCGGACCGAGAACTCGCCCAACGACCGGTCGTGCCGAGTGAAGACGATCGTCACGCGGACACCGCCTCCGTGGGCGCGCCGAACTCCTGGAAGGCGATGGACTTCTCAATCGGGTAGTACTCGTAGCCGAGCATTTCCCGAATGAGCCACGAGTTGCGGTAGGCCGCCATGCCGAGGTCCGGTGCGGTGATGCTGTGGGTGTGCAGCTCGGCGTTCTGCACGTAAATCTCGTTGCCGTTGATGTCGATGCTGTAGTTGCGCCGCACCGCGAACCGACCGCGTTCGTCCCGCAGGATCCGGTTGGTGATGGGGGCGAGGAACGCCGGCTCCTCGTAGCGGTAGCCGGTGGCGAGGACGAGCGCGTGGGTGGTGAGGGTGAAGCCGCGCCCTTGCTCCCACTGGCGAAGCTCCAGCGTGATGGTGTCCTCAGCGGCGTCGTAGTCCGCGCGCACGAGTTCGGTATTGGTCATCAGTCGGGTCGGGCACCGCGCGCCATTCACGCTCTTCTGGTAGAGCAGGTCGTAGATGTCGTTGATCAGGCTGGAGTTGATTCCCTTGTAGAGGCACGCCTGGCTGGCCCCGAGACGGTCCCGCACCTCCATCGGCAGCGCGTGGAAGTAGTCGATGTAATCCGGCGAGGTCATCTCCAGGGTCAGCTTGGTGTATTCCAGCGGGAAAAACCGCGGCGACCGGGTGATCCAGGTGAGCTGGTACTCGTGCCGATCGATCTCCTGAAGGAGGTCGTAGTAGATCTCGGCCGCGCTCTGCCCGCTGCCGATGATCGTGATGCTCTTCTTGCCGAGCAGCCTCTCCCGCGCCTCGAGGTAGCGGGCGCTGTGCAGGACATCGCCGCGAAGGTCACGCGCGCACTCGGGCACGTACGGCACGGTGCCGGTGCCGAGGATGATCCGCCGCCCACGGTAGGTCTCCACCGTCCCGTCGGGCAGCTCCGCTCGCACGACATACACCTTGTCGACGTTGTCGTAGTCGACGCGCGTCACCAGTCGGTTGAACCGAATGGTGGAGAGCTTGCTCGCCGCCCAGCGACAGTAGTCACGGTATTCGATGCGCTCGGGGAAGAAGTTCTCCCGGATGTAGAACCGGTAGAGCCGGCCGTTCTCCTTGAGGTAGTTGAGGAACGAGAACGGCGAGGTGGGGTCCGCGAGCGTCACCAAGTCCGACATGAAAGGGGTTTGCAGCGTGGTTCCCGGAATCAGCATTCCGGGGTGCCAGTCGAAGTCCCCGCGACGCTCAAGGAACACCCCTCTGAGCTCGGAAATCGGGGCGGTCAGGCACGCCAGACCGAGATTGAACGGGCCGAGTCCAATGGCGACGAAATCGTAGGTGTCATCACGGGTGGACATGGCTGCTGTCTCCCAGGTACCCGCGGGCGTAATCGGCGATCCGGTCGAGGACCTCGCTGATGTCACGCAGTTCGGTGCAGGGATTGAGCAAAGTGAACTTCAGGTAGTGCCTCCCGTCGACCACAGTGGCCGCGACCATCGCCTCTCCCGCGGCCATCACCGCGGCCCGTGCCCTCAGGTTGGCCTGGTCGATACGCTCCGGCGGCACCGCCTCCGAGGGGGGCACGTAACGGAAGACCAATGTGCTCAGTCGCGGTCGGACGACCACCTCGAAACGGGGGTCGGCGTCCAGGAGTTCCCACGCTTGCGCCGCGCGGTCAATCACCACGTCAAAAAGCGCACCGATCCCCTCCGCACCCATGACGCGCAAAGTGAGCCACAGCTTGAGCGCGTCGAATCGCCGCGTGGTCTGGATGCTCTTGTCGACCTGGTTAGGCAGGTGCGCGTGCTCGGGATTGAGATAGTCGGCGTGGTAGGTCACGTGTGCGAGCGTGGCCCGGTCACGCACGATCACCGCGCTCGAGCTGACGGGCTGGAAGAACGACTTGTGAAAGTCGACGGTGACGGAATCCGCGTGCTCAATGCCGGTGAGCAAGTGCCGACGGCGGGACACGAGCAGCCCGCAGCCATAGGCGGCATCGACGTGCAGCCACACTCCCCACCGTCGACAGTGGTCGGCAATCGCCGGTAGCGGGTCGATGCTGCCGAAGTCGGTGGTGCCAGCGGTGGCGACGACCGCCATCGGGATCAGGCCATCGCGCACGCATCGCTCCAGCGCGTCCGCAAGCGCTTCAGGCCGCATCTGCCGCTCCCGGTCGCACGGGATCGAGACGACCGCGTCGTCGGCGAGCCCCAGCAACCGCGCGCCCTTGGTCACGCTGAAATGCGCGCACTCCGAGGCGAAGACACGCAGCCGCGGAAGGACGTCGACGCGCTTCTCCCCACACCGCTGCCGGCGCTGGCACGTCTCCTCCCGCGCGAGGAGCAGCGCGTGGAGGTTCGACTGGGTGCCACCACTCGTGAACACGCCGTCGGCGTTGGGCCCCAGTCCGATCCGCGCCGCGGTCCACTCGATGAGTCGACGTTCGATGAAGGTCGCCCCCGCGCTCTGATCCCACGTGTCCATGGAGGAGTTGACCGCGCTGAGCACGGTCTCTCCGAGCACCGCCGGGATCACCACGGGGCAGTTGAGATGGGCGAGATACCGCGGGTGGTGGAACCACACCGCGTCCCGCAAGTACACCTGTTCCAGCTCGTTGAGCGCGGCGGTCACGTCGCCGAGCGGGGTGTCGAGGTCCACCGCGGCGATATCTGGGGCAAGCTGCTCCGGCGTGATGCCGGTGAACGGCTGCTTGCATCCGATGAGACGGTTGACGACCCGATCCACCCCGGCGCTCACCCAGTCGCGGTAGCGCTCGGCGTTCTCGCCAGTGAGCAGGTGCACGCGGTACGCCAGGGCCAGCGAGCCTCCTGCGTCGTCGACACCAACGTCGTCAAGCTCGCGGTGCTGCTCGCGCACTGTCATATCCGGGCCTCCCCTAGCCGGTAGTGCGTGTCAGCTCGCGCGCTTGGCGCTGCTCAATGCCTTGGCAAGCTCCTCAATCTGCGGGGCACAGCCGGTGTAGCTGAAGCGCGGCTCGCTCAGCCACGGCACGATCTGGTTGTTCTGTACCGCCGGAAGCTTCTTCCAGGTCGGCTTGTCCTCCAGGTCCTTCGGCTGCAGGGCCTGGGTGCGGTTGTCCAGCAGGATGAGGTCGGCCTGGTACTTGTCGGCGTTCTCCCAGCTGAGGTGCTCGAAGTACCCGCCGGTGACGTTGTCGGGGACGACGAACTCGACCCCGAGCTCCTGGTAGAAGCTCAGGTCGGGGTACACCTTCGGGTCGGACACGTAGAACATGTCCTCCGCGGCCGAGGCGGCCATCACCCGAATGCCCTTGTTCTCCGAGGCCGCCTTCCGCAGCGCCTCCACGGCCTGGTCGAACCGGTTCTTGGCGGTGGTGACGAGCTCCGAGTTCAGGTCCGCGCCGAGCAACCGCGCCAGCTCGGCGTACCGGTCGAGGACCGTGCGCAGTGACACCCGGGCGACGCTGAGGCCGATCGTCGGCGCCAGCTGCTCGATCTTGTCCTTGCTCTCGTCCGGCACGTACCACAGGGCGTCCGCCTCGTACATGTGGGTGATGAGCAACTGTGGGCGCAGCGAGGCGTATTTCTCCACGTTGAACTCGCCCCACGCGTTGCCGAGGATCTCGACCTTGGTGATGTCGAGGTCTCCGGCCTGCGTGTCCGGGCTGCCGTCGGCCTTCTTCGTCGGCCCGAAGACTCCGACAATCCGGTCGGCGATGCCGAAGTCGTGCAGCGCGGCGGCGGTACCGATGTAGGCGACCACCCGCTCCGGCCGCGATTCGAGCTTCACGGTCTTGTTGCGGTCGTCGGTGAACGTCCACTCCCCTGACGCGGACGCCTTGTCGTCGTTCTTCTTGTCCTCGCCGCCGCACGCGGCCAGTAGCGCGGCGAGGCCGACGGCGCCGCCGGCAGCCAGCAGCCCGCGCCGCGTGAAGCGGGCAGACGAGAAGGTCGGCATGGTGATGCCTCCGTCACATGTGAGGTGGATTTCCGAGGTACTTGCGCGGTTACGGCCCAGAAAGGTTAGCCTTACCTAAATCCTAACTGTCAAGCGGTTCCCGCGTGTCCACCGGAGTTCCCCGTGACGTCGCACCCACCGCGGATCGCCGAACGACCGGCGCCCGCATCGCATCCTCCCGGGCAGACGGCGCCTCCCGGGCCTGATTCGCGTCCGCGCCGTAACCGGGGCCGCGCCGTTGGGCTGGTCGTCGCGTGCTGCCTGCTCCTCGCCGTGGTGGTCCTCAGCTTGGCCGTCGGCGCGCGGTCACTACCGCTGACCGAGGTCTGGCACGGACTCGTCGACGAGGATTCCCCGGCGTACGCCATCGTTCGGCAGATGCGGCTGCCGCGCACGCTGCTGGGGCTGCTCGTCGGGGCCGCCCTCGGCGTCGCCGGCGCTCTTATGCAATCCGTCACACGCAACCCGGTCGCCGACCCCGGGCTGCTCGGCATCAACTCCGGGGCAGCCGCGGCCGTGGTGACCGCTATCGCGCTGTTCGGGGTCACCTCGACCCGCAGCTACATCTGGTTCGCCTTCGTCGGTGCGGTGCTCGTCACCGCTCTCGTGTGGACAGTCAGCGGGGGCCGCGCCGCCACACCGGTGCGCATCGTGCTCGCCGGCGCCGCGCTCAACGCCGCGATGTACGCCTACGTCACCGCGGTGGAGGTTCTCGACACCGCCACCCTGGATCGGGTGCGGTTCTGGACGGTGGGTTCCCTGGCGGCCGCACGGCCGCAGACGGTCACCGCCATCGTGGCGTTCGTCGTGGCCGGCTTGGTGCTCGCGCTCGCGCTCGCCCGGCCGCTCAACGCGCTGGCGCTCGGTGACGACTCGGCGCGGTCCCTCGGAGCCCACCCGATTCGGATCCGGATCGCGAGCATCGTCGCGATCACCCTGCTCTGCGGCGCCGCGACCGCCGCCTGCGGGCCGATCTCCTTCATCGGGTTGCTCGTGCCGCACCTCGCGCGGGTATGGACCGGTCCGGACCTGCGGTGGTCGCTGCCGTACTGTGCTCTCCTCGGCCCGATCACCCTGCTCGGCGCCGACATCGTCGGGCGGGTCGCGGCGCGCCCCGCGGAGATCCAGGTCGGGGTGGCCACGGCGGTCCTTGGCGGGGCGTTCTTCATCTGGGCGGTGCGTCGGTTGCGGTGGGCCACAACATGAGATCGGTTGTCCTGCGCCGCGGCCCCTGGTCGCTGCGGCTGCGTCCCCGGGCGGTGGCGGTCGGGGTCGCGTGTGTGATCGTCGCGGTCACCGTCGCCGGAGCGAGCATCGGCACCGGCGACTACCCGATGACCCCCGGCGAGGTCATCCGCGCGCTCACCGGCACCGCGCCGGCGACCGACGTCTTCATCGTGCGCGAACTCCGGCTGCCCCGGGTCGCCGCCGCCCTACTGGTCGGCGCCGCGCTCGCCCTCGCCGGCGCGGTGTTCCAGTCCTTGATCCGCAACCCCCTCGCGAGCCCGGATCTGCTCGGCGTCACCCAAGGCGCCGCCACTGGCGCGCTCACCATGATCGTGCTGGTCGGCGCGGAGACCGCGGCGGTCGCCAGCGGCGCGGTCATCGGTGGGCTGGCCACTGGGGCGCTGATCTACGTGCTCGCCTGGCGACACGGGCTCCACGGCTACCGCCTGGTGCTGGTCGGTATCGGCGTCGCCGCACTCCTCACCGGCGTCAACGGTTACCTGATCACCCGAGCCAACATCATCGAGGCGGCCCGCGCCATGCTGTGGCTGACCGGAAGCGTGGACGGGCGCGGCTGGGAGGACGTCCTCCCGCTCGCCGTCGCGCTCGCCGTGACCGCACCGGTCATCCTCCTCACCTGCGCTCGCCCGCTGCACATGCTCGAAATGGGCGACGACCTCGCGGGTGGGCTCGGCGTACGCCGCGACCTCGTCCGCCTGACGGCCCTCGTCTCGGCCGTCGTGCTCAGCGCGGCCGCGGCGGCGACCGCCGGACCCGTCTCGTTCGTCGCGCTCATCGCGCCCCAGGTCGCCCGGCGCTTGACGCGCGCACCAGGCCCCAACCTGCTGGCGTCGCTGTGTCTCGGCGCGGCTCTGCTCGTCGCCGCCGACTTCGTCAGCCAGCGCATCGTGCCTGACCGGCTGCTTCCCGTCGGCGTCGTCACCGGCCTGCTCGGCGGGATCTACCTGACGTGGCTGCTTCGAACGGAACGAAAGGCGAACCGCCTGTGAGCACCGCACCCCTCACCGACACGGAGTCCACCGGAGCCGCGAGCCGGCTGAGCGGCGTCACGCTCACGCTGGGCTACCAGGAGCGAATCATCGCCCAAGACCTGTCCGTGTCGATCCCCGACCGGTCGTTCACCGTCATCATCGGCCCGAACGCCTGCGGCAAGTCCACCTTGTTGCGGGCACTCGCCCGTGCGCTGCGGCCCCGCCGCGGCACTGTGCTGCTCGACGGGCGGGACATCCACGGCCTGCCGGCGCGGACGGTCGCCCGTACCCTGGGGCTGTTGCCGCAGTCGGCGATCGCGCCCGACGGGATCACCGTCGCGGACTTGGTCGCGCGGGGACGCTACCCCCACCAGGGCTTGCTGCGGCAATGGTCTGAGGAGGATGAGCGCGTCGTCCAGGAGGCGATGGCGGCCACCGGCGTGGCCGACCTGGCCGAGGCGTACGTCGACGAACTGTCCGGCGGGCAGCGGCAGCGGGTGTGGATCGCGATGGCGCTCGCGCAGCAGACGCCGCTGCTGCTCCTCGACGAGCCGACGACGTACCTGGACATCGCCCATCAGATCGAGATTCTTGAATTGTGTGCCCGCCTGCACGCGGAAGAGGGCCGCACCCTGGTGGCGGTGTTGCACGACCTCAACCAGGCCGCCCGATACGCCACCCACCTCATCGCGATGCGCGACGGCGCCGTGGTGGCCGAGGGGGATCCGCGCAGCGTGGTGACCGAGGAGTTGGTCGAACGGGTGTTCGGGATTCGCTGCCGGGTGCTCGACGACCCCGAGACCGGGACACCGCTGGTTGTTCCGGTGGCCGGTCGGCACCACACGTCCCGCAGGGCCACGGCTCTCGGCGCCGCCAACAGGTCAGCGGCCTGATCAGCCAGGGCGCGGGCGGGCTGTCTCCCGCCGCGACGTATCGCGCGGACCATCCCCGCGACAGACAGGCCGTCTCCCTCTCTCTCCTCACTGATACGCCTGGGTTGCCCGATGCGCCGCGGGTGGTGCGGCGCGCCGCCACGTGGTCACGCCCCACACACCTCGTCCCATTCGCCCTGTTCGTGGGCGCGGCGACGCCGATGAGGCCCTCTGGGGGCGGATGCGCGTGCGATACATCGCAATGGCCGCCGAACAGTTTGCGCGGCCCGGAGTGGCCAGTACGGTCGATCTCTGTCCGGCCCGATGAGTCCTCACCGGATCGGACCCGCTTAATCGTGCACACGAGCCGGGGACCCACCTCACATGGGGTGAATCCGCGGGCTGTCCCGCGGTAGGGCGCCTTTCCCGCCCGAACCCGTCAGCTAACCCGGTCAGCGGTTGTGGAAAGGAGACATGTCGTGCAGCGCCGACTCGTGGCCACCCCGACCTAATCGCGACGGGTCACACCGGTCTCGTCCTCACCTCACCGGTGTCCACTGACGTCAATTCGCACTGTCACCGGCGCCGCGGTTCATTCCCCATGGCCTCGTGGGTTTCCCCATGGCCTCGTGCCGCATCGCCGCGTCGTCCGCGGCCCGCGTGCGCCGGATGACCTGGCCATGACCGATGACGCCTACGCAGCGTCGACACGGCACTGGAGTTTTCACTGTGGAATTTCCATTCGCACGCGCATTCGTCACTCGGCTGGCGCATGTCCGGCTCGATTCGGCGTCGCTCGCCTCGGTCGCGTTGCTCGCCATTGGCGGCACCCTCGGGGGCCTGCTCCCCGACGCGCCGATGACGCGGGTCGAGCGCCCGACAATCGTCGCCGTCGCCAGCGCCGTGGCGTCTCGCCCGCCGGCGGAGCTGACCCTGCGCTACGACTTCGAATACCAGCCGAACTTCTACTACTGCGGACCCGCCTCGACGCGTATTGCCCTCTCCGCGCAGGGTTACACCCTGGACCAGGACGACCTGGCGCGACGGCTCGGCACGACCGTCAACGGCACGGACTCCAGCCACGACATCGCCCGGGTGCTCAACGACGTCGTCGGCCGCGACACCTACCAGGTGCGGGAGATCCCCGGCCCGACCGCGACGCCCGCGGAGATGGACCGGCTGCAGGCCGACGTGGTGCGGTCTCTCACCGCGGGCCGGGTGATCGTCGCGAACATCGTGGGTGGCGCGACGGACAACTCGGGCTATTGGCGGGATTACCCCGGTGGGCACTACGTCACGATCGTCGGTTACGCCGACGAGGGCCGTCAGGTGCAGGTAGCCGACCCCTCAGGAGTCGGCCCCCACACCTACTGGATCAGCACCATCGACATGGCGACCTGGATGGCAGGCCGCGGCTACGCCCACTGACCCGCATCACGCCCTGACGACTGGCATCGGCGGGCGCTCACGACGGGCGTCCGCCGATGCCGCGCCCACGCCCTGGCACGTCACCGCCGTGACCTGGCGGGGTGCCACCGAGCCCCGGTGGAGTGCCGCCCTTCCCCGGCGGGGTGCCCCCCAACCCTGGCGGGGTGCCGCCGTGGCCCGGCGGGGTGACGCCTCGCCCGCGGGGCCCACGGTTCGAGGAATCACCTCCTGCCTCGGCTGACGTCGACAGTCCCCGAGGCGACGGCCGCCCCGTCGGCGTGGCCAGCGCCCGCGCGCAGTACCGGCCGACGTCGTCCTCGCCGCCGGCGAGCTCAATGAGTCTGTGGAACGCCGCCCCCTCGCGCGGACCGTCAGAGCGCTCGGCGGTGAGGTAGGCGTGGCACAACTCCGCCACCTCCTCCGACGTCGGCGCAGTCTCCGCCGGATCGCCGACCAGCGGACCGGTCGGGGTGGCGGGCGCGGCGGGAGGGACCGCCGGCGCGGTCGTCGCCGCTGACGTGGCCGGGCTCGACGGGGCCGGCCGGCCGTCGCCGAGGCGGCCGGCGGCCACCGCGATGCCCGCGGTCGCGGTGAGCGCGACCGCGGCAACGGCGAGCGTAGCGACGGCGAGCGGTCGCCCCCGGGACGGGGCGACGGGCCGCGCGGGGGATGGGGCGTGCTGGGCGCGGCGGAACGCCTCCACCGCCGCTTCCTCCCCCGCGAGCTCGTGCGGCTGGGGCGGGGCCGCTGCGGCGGCGAGCAGCCGCGCCAGGGGATCGTGCGAATCAGCGGACGCCGCGGGCGAGCTCAGCAGTCGCTCAGCGTCGGCGCGGTCCGGCTCCCGTCGGGTGAACCTCACCACGGCCCCTCCCGCTCCACACGACACTCGCGCCGCTGCGGCGTCCCCACCGTCCGTCGCTCGGATGGCTCGGGCGAATCGGGCGCCATCTCGACGCCCACGCCGCCCTGCCGCAGCAGGCGCGCGAGGCGCCGCAAGCCGCGGTGCGCCGCGGTGCGGACCGCGCCGGGACGGCGGCCCAGCACCCGCGCCGCGCTCTCCGCATCCAGTCCCACGACGGCCCGCAAGAGTACGGCTTCGGCTTCCTTTCTGGGGAGTGTGGCGATCAGCGCGACCGCCACGTCGCTGCTCAAGTGCTCGTCGACGCGCTCGGTGACGTCCTCGGTGGAGACGAGGTCCACGAGAGCGTGCACCGGCACCGAGAGACTCGGCCGACGGCGGTGGCGCCGCATGTGATCGAGCGCGCGGTTGCGGGCGATGGTGACCGCCCACGCGCGGAAATCACCACCGCGGAACGACCGCAGGTCACGGGCGATGTGCAGCCAGGTCTCAGAGGCGACGTCCTCGGCGTCTGGACCGACCAAGGCGGTGAGGTATCGCAAGAGTCCAGGTTGGACTGAACGGTAGAGCAGTCGGAACGCTTCCTCGTCGCCGGCTTGTGCCGCCCGTACGGCCATGGACAGGTCGGCGGTCACCGTCTGCGCCGCGGTGTCACGCGGTCCTGCGGCACGTGGGGACCACGCGTGTGCCCGGTGACGGACATGGGCGGCGGTGGCGGGATTGCGGTCATCGTGTCGCTCTCTCTGGCCGTACGCGTGGAGTCCGGCGGTCCAGCCGGTGACCGATGGGGCGGCGACGACCGAATGCTAGCGATTTTCTAATTCATATTTGGACCGACGATCAGCTGAGTGTGTGGCCGCCAAAACGGCGCTGACCATCGCCCGCGACTTGACCACAGTCTCCTGAAACTCCTGCTCGGGATTGGACAGCGCGACGACCGCGCCCCCTACCCCGAAGCTGGCATGGCCATCGGCGACCACAAGGGTACGGATGACGACACTGAGGTCGGCCGCTCCGCTCACCGCAAACCACCCCAGGGCGCCGGAGTAAACCCCGCGTGGCCCGTCCTCCAGCCGGTCGATGATATCCATCGTGCGAATTTTCGGGGCACCGGTCATTGAGCCACCGGGGAACAGCGCCCGCGCGCAGGTCACCGCCGACTCCTCGGGGCGCAACTGGCCCCGTATCGTGGACACGAGCTGGTGCACCGTCGGATATGTCTCCACACTGAACAAATGCGGCACGTGCACCGAGCCGACCTCGCAGACTCGGTTGAGGTCATTGCGCACGAGGTCGACAATCATCAAATTTTCGGCTCGGTCCTTATCGGCGTCCCGCAACTCTCGCCGCAGCGCCTCGTCCTCCCGGGAGGTTCGACCACGCGGACGTGTCCCCTTGATGGGCTTGGATTCGACGATTCGGTCCACCCCGACCCTGAGGAATCGCTCCGGGGACGCGCTGAGCACCGTCACGTCGGGGAATTCCAGCATCGCCGCGTACGGCACCGGGCTGATCCGGCGCAGCGCGCGATAGACGCGCAGCGGGTCGACCGGAGCATCGACGCTGACCATGTTGGTCAGGCACACCTCGTACGACTCGCCGCGCCGAATCTCCTCAAGGCACTCGTCGATCCGCTTGAGGTACGCCCCCTTGTCGTGCCGTGGACGCAGGATCGCCGCGACACGGGGATCAGCCATATCCACAAGCGACCAATCAGTGTCGCCGTCGCTGGTCTCCTCCGCCTGGGGCAGCGCCTGGAGTCTGCGTGCCGTCTCCGCCAACCACGCGCGCGCCGCGGGGCGGGACGTCTCATCGCAGAAGGCCAGCAGATAGCAGCAGCGCTCCCGGTGGTCGAGGGCGATCATGCGGTCGACGAAGAGGAACCCCGCATCGGGGGTCGACGCCCGATACGCCGCCTCCCCTCCCGTTTCGGCTTTGAGTTCGTATCCGAGGTAGCCGACGTACCCGAGGTTGAAGTCGAACGGCACCTCAGGCGGCACGGGCACCGCCCGTCGACGCAGCTGCTCGTCGAGGTAACTGAAGATGTCCCCCGGGACCTCCTCCTCCGTACCGTCCGACCGGCACACCGTCACCCGCCGCTGGTCGACGCGGTAGGTGACGTACTCGGCGTGCGGTCCGGTGGCCACCCCGAGGAAGGAGAAGCGGGAGATCTCCTCGATGACGGCGCTGCTGTCGAGCCAGAAGCGGGCGCGGGCGTCGGCGGGCAGCGCGCGGTAGACGTGCTCCGCGTCCGGCAGGAATGGCAGTCGGCGCACCTCCAGCTGGACGCGGCTGGGCGTCGCCGGGGGCGGCTGTGCCGCCCCTTGGGTCTCGGATCCCCCGGGCGTCCGCGCGACCGGTCCGCGGCGGGCGACCGGGCGAGGGCGACGCGCTCGGGCCAACGCACAGAAGTTCTCCAGGAGCTCTCGGCCGTAGGCGCTGCCGATCGACTCCGGATGGAACTGGACCCCCCACATGGGCAAGCTGCGGTGGCGGACCCCCATCACGGTCCCGTCAGCGGTCCACGCGATCGCCTCAAGCGCCTCGGGCAGCGCGGTGGCGGCCAGCGAGTGGTAGCGAACCGCGGGGAACGGCGACGGCAGGCCGCGGAAGAGGTCGACCCCGGTGTGGTGCACCGGATACACCCGCCCGTGCACCGGCTCGGGAGCGCGGGTCACCGTGCCGCCGAAGGCATGACAGATCAACTGGTGGCCGAGGCACACCCCGAGCACCGGCAGCCCACACGTCAGGGCCGACGCGCTGATCCCCACGTCCCGGTGACAGTCCGGGCGCCCCGGCCCCGGGGAAATCACGATGGCGTCGCAGTCCGCGACCGGCACCGCTGACCAGTCCGCGTCATGGCGCACGACCACCGGCGGCCGCCCGGTGACCTCGGCGAGCAGCGCGTAGAGGTTGTACGTGAACGAGTCGTAGTTGTCGATCAGCAGCGTCTGCATCCGGTCCTCTTCCCTACCCCGTCGATCGTCTAGTGCGGGATCGGACACGGTGCGCTCGGGGTGCGGACGTGTGCCACCGGGGGAACGCCAGCATCTCCCACGAGGAGTGCGCGTCACCCTTTCGAGCGGCCCCACCATTTCATCGATCTACTACGTCTTGTAGTGTTTGGCCGCATGGGATCAGGAGGTGTCGTGGCTCCCACCCACCCCGCCGAGACGCTGCGCCGCACGATGTCGGACCGCGTCGCCGCGGTGGTGGCGGACGAATTGACGCGCCTGCGGCGACGCCGCCCCGAACTCGCCGCCGCCGCGCTCCACGACATCGAGGAGACGCTGTGGCGGATCGCGGACCGGCTCCTGCTCACACCGCTACGCCAGCTCCACTCCCCCTCACACTTTGAACACGTCCGGCAGTTGTTCGACCTGCCGTAACCGCTAGTCACTCCGGTCGCCGTCGGGAGTCGGTCGTGGTCGCAGCCGCACCTTGGTGATCGCCCGGCCGCTCACCTCCACCACCTGAGCGGTCAAGTCCGGCAGCTCGACCACCTCCCCCGGGGTCTTCGGAATGTGTCCGAGATGGGCCAGGACGAGCCCGGCGACGGTGGCGTAGTCCCCATGGTTGAGGTTCTCCACGGATACCCCGAGATCCGGCAGGTCGTGGATCGGGAAACCGCCGGCGAGCAGAAACGCGCCGTCGGGTTCCCGAACCACCGTCTGCACGTCCCGGTCGGTCTCGTCGTAGATCTCGCCGACAACCTCCTCGACCAAGTCCTCGACCGTGACGATGCCGTCGATCGACCCACGCTCGTCCACGATCATCGCGAACGGCTGGCGCCGCTGCCGCATCTCCCGCATCGCATCGGTCACCCGCAGCGTCTCGGGCAAGAACAACGCCGGTGCGGCCCGGTCCCGCACCACCCCGGTGCCGTCTAACAGGTCGCGCATGTGCACCAGCCCGATGACGTCATCCAGACCGCCCGGGCCGACGACCGGTGCCCGGGTGTGACCGGAGGCCACGAGGTGGCGCAGGGCCTGGTCTGTTGGCATGTCGGCGGGCAGGGTGACCACGTCGCGACGTGGCACGAGGATCTCCCGCAACACCCGGTCCGCAACCTCGAAGGCACCCCGAATGATCGTCCGGTGCTCGGGCGTCAGGCTGCGCTGGGCGGCGACCATGTCCCGCAGCTCCTCCGGGGTCACCTCCTCCCGCCGCGCCCGCGGGTCACTGCCGGCGAGCCGCACCACGAGATCCGTCCCGACGCTGAGCAGCCAGACCGCCGGTCGGGACAGCGACGACACCACCTCCAACGGCCGCGCCACCGCCAACGCCCAGCGCTCGGCGTGCTGCATCGCGATCCGCTTGGGGGCGAGCTCCCCCAACACCAGGGTGAGGAAGGTCAGGACGACCGTGACGAGGACGACCGCGACGGGCCGCGCCGCCGTCCCCAGAAACCCCAGCGGCCCGATCAACGGGGCGGCCAGTGTCACCGCGGCGGTGGCGGAGGCGAGAAAACCGGAGAGCGTGATGCCGATCTGGATCGTGGCGAGGAACCGGTTCGGGTCGCGGGCGAGCCGGGCGAGTACCGCCCCCGCCCGCGACGCCCGCTCCAACCGGTGGAGCTGGCTCTCGCGTAACGACACCAACGCCATCTCGCTGCCGGCGAACACCGCGTTGACCAGCAGCAGCACAAGCACCAGCGTGACCTGCACGCCATAGCCGCCCACGGTCCCGCCTCCTCTGCGTCGCGCACGATTCACGCTATCGGCACGAACCGCGCTTGAATCTCCGATTCCGCGTTCCCCAAACGCTCCACGGATTCGGCCCACGGGTCACAATCAGGGGGGAATAGGGGAATCGCCGCCGACGCGACCGAAAGGGCTCATCCGATATGGCCACTCGCGCCCTCCGACACCGGACAATCCATCCGTGACGGACGGCGCGAGAAGTGTGAGATTTCCCCACTCGGAACACGGCGTGCCGATGTAACACCACGCCGACCCAGGACGCTCCCGCACGCCACGGCAACGCGTCACCGCAGCTCATCGACGGTGTCCAGGTTTCTCCTCGACCGGGGCACGCTCCGCTGTCGGTAGTCCCGCTCTCCGGCCCTTCGACCGCCGCTTTCCGGAGCGCGCCCAAACTCTTTTGAAAACTCCCTAACGCTCGATATCGTCAGCGCTCCGGCACACCGTCTGCGAAAGGACGCTGGATGTCGTACCCCGGAACGACGCCGGGTGTCGCCGGTCGATTTCGACGGCTCAGCAGGCGTGGGCGACTCCTCATTCTCCTCGTCGCACTCACCACCATCGGACTACCGCTGGTGCTGGTGATAAACGACGGCACGACCGGGCCTTTCGCCGCAGGCGACTGCCTGGCCGGCCAATCGCCGGAGACCTTCCAGATCGTCCCGTGCGACAGCGCCGTCGCGCGGTGGCGGGTGCTCGCCCGCCTCGATGGGCGGTCAGAGGCCGATTTCAACCAAGAGGAGTGCCGAGACCATCCACGGACCACCACCGCGTTCTACCTTCACGGCCACCGCTTCAGCCGCGGTTACGTCCTGTGCCTGGAAGCGCTACGGTAAGCGCTCCGCGCCCCACAATCCTCACCGCCACCTCGCGGACTAGGCTGTGGGCACGGCAATGTCGAGGGAAAGGTGTCGGTAATGGACGGTGGCGCGACCATCCACGACAGACACTCAGCGCGATGGGTGCACACGTGGGTGGCCATGCCCCAGGCAGCCGAACCCGACAACCTCCCGCCGCCACCGTTCCGCAGCCCTGAACGCTTCCTCGCCAACACCACCCTGCGGCAGACCGTGCGGGTCTCCCTCGGTGGAGCCCGAATCCGGATCCGGCTCTCCAACGCGTTCGGCACCGCGCCCTTGCCCATCACGGCGGTATCGGTGGCGACACCTGTGGGCGGACAAGCCGGCGTCTCCGCGATCGAGCCCGGCAGCGCTCAGCCCGTGACGTTCCACGGCCGGTCCCGCGTCGTCATCCCGGTCGGCGCGCAGATCGTCTCCGATCCACTCGACTTCCCACTCGCGCCCCGGAGCAACCTCACCGTGACGGTCTACCTCGCCGAGGGGCAAGCCGCGCCGGGGCTCACCTCGCACCCCGGCTCCCGCACCACCTCGTACCTCCTCGCCGGTAACCACGTCGACGCCACCGACCTGACCGGCGCGACCCCGGTCGAGCACTGGTACGTCATCAGCGGGGTCGAGGTCTGCCACCCCCACGGCGCCGCGGCGGTGATCCTCGGCGACTCCCTGACCGACGGCCGTGGGTCCACCACAGACGGCAACAACCGGTGGCCCGATCGCCTCGTCGACCGGCTACACGCCCACCCCCGCTACGCCGACATCGCCGTGCTCAATCAAGGAGCCGGCGGCAACCGGGTCCTCAACGACGGACTCGGGCCGAACGCGCTCGCCCGGCTCGACCGTGACGTCCTCGCGCTGAGCGGGGTGCGGTGGCTCGTGGTGTTCGAAGGGATCAACGACATCGGCACCGCACCAGCGACCCCCACCGGCCAAGAGCAGGTCGCCGAGGAGCTCATCGCCGCCTACGAGCAAATCATCGTCCGCTGCCACGCCCACGGGATCCGCGTCTACGGGGCGACCCTCCTGCCCTTCGGGGGCAACCCCGATTACGACGACCCCAATGGCCTGCGGGACGCGACCCGCCGCACCGTCAATGAGTGGATCCGCACCAGCGGCCACTTCGACGCGGTCATCGATTTTGACCTGGCCGCCCGCGATCCCCAGGACCCCAGGCGGCTCCACCCCGCCGTGGACTGCGGCGACCACCTGCACCTCAACCCGACCGGATATCAGGTGCTGGCCGACGCCGTCCCGCTGGAGCTGTTCGACGTCCCAGCCAGCGGCGACGTGCCTCCGCACCGACCCGCCGATGCGGAGGCCACCCGCTCGGCGGTCGGCCAGCATCCCTGACGCGGTCAGTACCGGAAGTGGGTGACCAAGCGCTGCAGATCCGAGCTGAGCGCGGTCAACTCGGCGGCGGCCTTCTCCGCGGCCTCGATGTCGGTCCGCGTTGCCCGCGTCGCATCGGCCACGGTGGCGATACCACTGCTGATGTTCGTGGCGCCGTCAGCGGCCTGCGAGATGCTGCGCGTCATCTCATCGGAGGCCGTGGCCTGCTCTTCGACCGCCGACGCGATGGTGTTCTGCAGGTCGTTCACCCGGCGGATGTAGTCGGCGATGTTGCCGATCGCCGCGATCGCCTCCCTGGTCTCGCTTTGGATCCGTTCAATCCGCCGCGACACCTCCTCCGTGGCCCGGCCACTCTCCTGGGCGAGGTCCTTGACCTCACTGGCGACAACCGCGAAACCCTTACCAGCGTCGCCGGCCCGGGCCGCTTCGATCGTGGCGTTCAGCGCCAAGAGGTTGGTTTGCTCGGCGATCGACGTGATCATCTTGATGACGTTGTCGATTTCGCTGGACGCCTCGCCCAGACGTTGCATCGCCTCGGTGGTCGCCGTCGCCACCTCCACCGCCTGGCGGCCCACCTCGGCCGCCTCCGCGGTGTTCTTCGCGATCTCCTGAATCGACGTGGTCATCTGGTTCGCGCTCGCCGCGATCGTCTGCACGTTCGCTGACACCGCGGCCGTCGCGGTGGACACCGCCTCCGCACGCTCTGAGCTCGCTGACGCGCTGCCCGCCAGTCGCTGGCTGATCGCCGCCACCTGGTTGGCGGAGTTCGCCAACCTCGTCGAGGACTCAACCACCCCGCGAACGGTGTCACGCATGTTCCGCAACGCGGTGCGCAGTGACTCCGCCATCCGCCCGATCTCGTCCGAGGAGCGGACCGTGACCTCGTGGGTGAGATTGCCCTGCGCGAGCTGGTCGAGCGCGTCGACGACCTGCTGAACGGGACGCCGGATCCGGCGAGCGAGGAACCACCCGAGCACGAGGGCAAGCAGCGACACCCCCGCGAGGAAGGCGATGTTCTGGTTCCGCGACCTCTCGTACGCCGCGATCGCCGCGTCACGCTGGGCGTACCCGTCCTTCAGCAGCTTTTCCGCGAGCTGGCCGCACTCTGCCTGGAACGCTTGGTAGAGCTCGGACGTGCGCTGCGCCACTGGGGCGAGCGCGACCGGGTCGGTGATCCGCTGCCGTTCCTCGTGAGAGACGTAAAAATCTTCCCACGCCCGCACAAGACGGTCAGCGTCCGCCCGGAGCTCCGGAGGAATAGTCTCCTGAAGTTTCTTGAGTCCGTCCTGGAGTTGCGTGAGGTAGTGCTGCTGCATTGAGCGGAATTGCTGCAGCTGCTCCTCTGTGTAGTTCGGGTTCTCGAGTAGCAGCTCCGCCACTCCCAGGTCGGTGAACGACCACTGGATGATCCGCAGCTGCGCCAACGGCTCCAGGTCACGCAACGCCATGGCCTTAGCCCGCTCCAGCGCGACCCGCTGCTGGAAGATGTTGAACACGCCTACCGCTGTGGCGAGGCCCGCCAGCAGCAGGAACGCCGCGATGAGACGGGTCTGCAAGCTCCTACCAAGGAACAGCCGCACTGTCGCTCTCCGAGTTCTCACGTCGGCCTTTCCCTCACGCACGTCGGCACGTTGGACGGCCATGTGAGGGAAATCTCCGGCTCAACAGCGGACACATGGCCGCCGGATGGAGCTGCGACGCGCGGCTAGACCAAGTAGGAGCGTCTGCGTATCGGGCTAGTCCACTGGCGGTAAAGGACCAGACAATTCGGAACTTCCGGCACGTACTGCCGAGGCGATGATGGCGGTGCGTGATGGCACACCCAGCGCTTCCCGAATCCGTGCGATCTCACGCTGCACGGTGCGGGTGCTGGTCCGTACACGGGCGGCGATCTGCCGGTCAGTCGCGCCAGCGCGCACGAGGCGGAGCACCTGGCGCTGCCGCTCAGTCAGTGCTACACGCGGGGCGTCTTTGATGCTGGTCACGCCAACCTCCCGGTCCCTCACCGTAGGGCTAGACGTCGGCGACGACGACGGACCCGGTGTGCGCTGAGAGACGCTTTCCGGGGCGAGACGCTCGGACGACTCCTCCACCGTCACGTGTAGAGATACGAATCAACAGGAGTTTCGGTTCACCCCGATTGCCCGTCCATTTCGGAAGAAGTCCGAACGGAAGGATGCGAGTCAACAGATAGCTATCGGACGGTTGCTCTTCGGTGTCTGATCGATGATGACAGACACAATGGAATCTCCGGCTGCTTGGTACGACGTCGCGCGCTGACGATCGATGCCGCTCGCCGGAGATGCGGTGGCGGACTCGCGCGTCATGACCCGTACGACCGGGGCTCGACCAGGCTGGTGTCACAAATGACACCGCCGCGGATGGGGGATGACGTGACGTATAGCGGCCCATCACGACGTGCGTGTCACGACGTGCGGTACGGGCTCGTGCCGGGGCCCTCGTCCGCTGCTTGATCACACCAGACGCACGGAATCACATGCACGGCAAGCACGTCGACGAACGCGGCAGGGATGCGTAGGTGGAAACCCGCATGCGCGGGGAGCACCGATGGGCCCACATGCTCGGCTTCCGCGGCCACGGATCACCCCCGCATGCGCGGGGAGCACGTGTTTTGCTTGTCACAGGTGAATGAGCGAGCACGGATCACCCCCGCATGCGCGGGGAGCACGGCCCGGAGGCGGTCGATCTGCTCGGGGGTGAGGGATCACCCCCGCATGCGCGGGGAGCACGGCACGGCGTCGAGCACCATGCGGAGGTCAGTCGGATCACCCCCGCATGCGCGGGGAGCACGATCCTCGAAGCCGACGTTGACGAGGAGACCCGCGGATCACCCCCGCATGCGCGGGGAGCACAGCTCATCGACCTGCCTGCGCAGCTGCGGCCACGGATCACCCCCGCATGCGCGGGGAGCAC
>DATCMA010000018.1:0-77867 GCA_036563645.1 Micromonospora sp. | reverse complement strand
CCACGCTCGTGGTCCGCGGAGCGGACTCGCTCGAGGGTCTGCCGGGCGCCCCGGGCCAGCCGACCGTGCGGGAGATGACCGACCGGTCGGTGACCATCGCGTGGCCGGCGGCGACCCCCGGCCGCAGCCCGATCGCCAAGTACGAGGTGTACCGGCACAACGGCGCGGTCAGCGAGCAGCTCGGCGAGACCGACGACACCTCGTTGACGGTGCACAACCTCGTTCCCGGCACTCGGTACACCGTCAACGTGCTGGCGCGTGACACCGCGGGGCGGGTCTCGTGGGCGTCGCCCCCGTTGACCTTCACCATGGGCGCCCCGACCAGCAGCACGTGTCAGGTCCGCTTCACCACCGTGACGGACTGGGGCAACGGCTACGTCGGCACCGTTGAGATCGTCAATAACGGTGAGGAGCCCATCACCGGCTGGACGTTCACCTTCACCTGGCCGACGCCGTGGCAGGAGGTCAGTTCCGGTTGGAGCGGCACGTGGGAGCAGAGCGGCACCACCGTGCGGGTGACCAGCGTCCCGGACAACCGCCACATCCCCGGTGACGGCGGCAGCGTGACCACCGGGTTCGTCGCCGCCTACCACGGGCCGAACGTCCCACCGGGAGTGTTCCGGCTCAACGGCACCCTCTGCGCGACCTCCTGAGCAGGGCTATCGGCCCTGGCCGGTGGTGCGTGCGGCGCAGCCGCCCGGCCGCCTCCCGCGCTACGGCGTCGGACGGTGGGGCGGCTGCGCCCCCGCACGTGGTGATGGCGGTCACGTTTCCAGTGTCAGACCTATGACCTCCCCGCTGTGGGTGCTTGCTCGCCCCGTACGCTTGCTGCTATGCGCCAAGAGTGGCATCAGCTGAGCTACCCGTCGGTCAGTCACCCCGGTCTCCACACCACTCGTCCCGCGGTGGACCCCGCTGAGGCCGAGGCGCTTGGACTGGACCGATGGCGGGAGCTCCCTCGGGCGCAGACCCCGCCGTGGCCGGACCCGGCGGAGGTCGAGGACGTCTGCAAGGTCCTCGAAAACGTGCCGCCGATCGTCGCGCCGTACGAGGTCGACCAACTGCGCGAGCGGCTGGCGCAGGTCTGTGAGGGCAAGGCCTTCCTCATGCAGGGGGGCGACTGCGCGGAGACGTTCGCCGACAACACCGAGAGCCACCTGCTGGCCAACGCCCGCACGCTGCTGCAGATGGCGGTCGTGCTGACGTACGGGGCGTCGATGCCGGTGGTGAAGGTGGCCCGTGTCGCGGGGCAGTACACCAAGCCGCGCTCGTCCCCGACCGACGCGCTGGGGCTCCCCTCCTACCGCGGGGACATGATCAACTCGCTGGAGCCGACGCCGGAAGCGCGGGTTCCCGACCCCCAGCGCATGATTCGGGCGTACGCCAACTCGGCGGCCGCCATGAACATGCTCCGCGCCTACCTCGCCGGTGGGCTCGCCGACCTGCACATGGTGCACGACTGGAACAGGGGCTTCGTCCGGAAGTCACCCGCCGGTGAGCGGTACGAGGCGATCGCCCGCGAGATCGACCGGGCGTTGGCGTTCATCCGGGCTTGCGGGATGACGGAGGGGGACGCGCTGCGCACCGTCACCCTGTACTGCTCGCACGAGGCGCTGACGCTGGAGTATGAGCGGGCGCTGACGCGCATCTCGGACGGCCGGGCGTACTGCTTGTCTGGGCATTTCCTGTGGATTGGGGAGCGGACCCGCCAGATCGACGGGGCGCACGTCGACTTCGCTTCCCGGATCGCGAACCCCATCGGGGTCAAGATCGGTCCGACGGCGACCCCCGACCAGGTGCTGGAGCTGTGCGAGAAGCTCAATCCGGACAACGTGCCGGGGCGGCTCACGCTGATCAGCCGGATGGGCAACCAGAAGGTCCGGGATATCCTGCCGCCGATCGTGGAGAAGGTCACCGCGGCCGGGGCGAAAGTGGTGTGGCAGTGCGACCCCATGCACGGCAACACCATTGAGTCGTCCAACGGCTACAAGACGCGGCATTTCGACCGCATCGTCGACGAGGTGCTCGGCTACTTCGAGGTGCACCGCGCGCTGGGGACCCACCCGGGCGGCCTGCACGTCGAGCTGACCGGTGAGGACGTCACCGAGTGCCTCGGCGGCGCGCAGGCGATCGAGGACGTCGACCTGCCCGACCGCTACGAAACCGCCTGCGACCCGCGGTTGAACACCCAGCAGTCGTTGGAGTTGGCCTTCCTGGTCGCCGAGATGCTCCGTGGCTAATCCACCGCTCGTTGATCTCCGCTCGGACACCGTCACGCGGCCGACGCCGGGCATGCGCGAGGCGATGGCGCAGGCTGACGTCGGTGACGACGGGTACGGCGAATACCCGACCGTCGCGGCCCTGGAAGCCGACATCGCCGAGCTGTTCGGGCATGAGGCCGCGCTGTTCACCCCGAGCGGGTCGATGGCCAACCAGATCGCCCTGCAACTGCTCGTCCCACCCGGTGGGGAGCTGCTCTGCGATGCCGACGCGCACGTGGCGTCCTACGAAGGTGGTGCCGCCGCGGTGATCGGCGGTATCAGCACGCGCACCTGGCCGGCGGCGGGGGCGCGCCTCGACCCGGCGGTGGTGGCTGACATGATCCGACCGGCGGGCTACGCCGCGGTCCCGACCCGAGCGATCGCCGTCGAGCAGACACACAACCGGGCCGGTGGGGCGGTGATTCCGCTGCCGACGCTGCGCGAGCTGCGCCGGATCGCGGACGCGACCGGGGTGGGGGTGCACTGCGACGGGGCCCGCATCTGGCACGCCCACGTCGCCGACGGGTGCCCCTGCGCGACTACGGCACTCTCTTCGACACCCTCACGGTCTGCCTCTCCAAAGGGCTCGGCGCCCCGGTCGGCTCGCTGGTGGTAAGCAGCGCCGAGAAGATTGAGCAGGCGCGGCGGATCCGCAAGCGGATGGGCGGCGGCATGCGGCAAGCCGGCATTCTCGCCGCCGCGGGCCGGTACGCGTTGCGGCACCACGTCGCCCGGCTGGCCGAGGACCACGCGCGCGCCGCGCGACTGGCGGAGGCGCTCGCCCCGTTCGGCGTGGTGGCCGGTGAGGTCCGCACCAACATCGTGCCGCTGGACCTCACGCGTTGCGCGATCGACGCTCCCACGCTCCGCGCCGCCGAGGCCGACGGCGTGCGCATCTCGGTGCTCGGGCCCCGCACCGCGCGTCTGGTCACTCACTTGGACGTGGACGACGACGGCGTCGCGCACGCGATCGCGGTGTTGACCCGCCTGCTCCAACAAGCGGGGGCGTGACCTCCCCGGTGGCGCGGCGGCGCTAGGCGGCGGAGCGGAGACGCTTGAGCGTGCTGATGTCGGCCGCGTGCCCCGCGGGCCCATCCGTCGGGGTCTCCACCACGATCGGCACCCCGACGGTCGCGGGATGCCGCACCAGCTCCGCGAACGCCGACTCGCCGATATGCCCCTTACCGATCGTTTCGTGTCGGTCGCGCGTGGAGCCGCACAGGTCTTTCGAGTCGTTGGCGTGAATGAGCCCCAGCCGATCGGCGCCGACCGTGGCCACGAGCGCGTCCACCGTGCGGGTCATGCCCCCGTCGGCCGCGAGGTCATGCCCGGCGGCCCACGCGTGGCAGGTGTCGAAGCAGACCCCCAACCGGGGGTGCCAATCCACCGCGGCGAAGTACCGCTCCAGCTCCTCCACCCGCGCGGCTAGCGACTGGCCACCGCCGGCGCTCGGCTCGACGAGCAGCCGAGGCCCGTCCTCCGCGTCGGCCGCGTCGAGCAGGGGGAGCAGGCGTTCGCGGAGTTGCCGCATCGCCTGGTCGGTGTAGGAGGCGGTGACCGCGCTCCCGGCGTGGAAGACCACTCCCCGGGCCCCGATCGCCGCGCCGCGGCGCAGCGCGTGTGCCAGCGTCGCGATGGACTTGTCCACCGTCGCCGGGGTCGGGGAGCCGAGGTTCACGAGCAGCGAGGCGTGGATGTAGACCGCGACACCCCGCTCGGCGCAGCCGTCCCGGAAGGCGGCATCCTGGTCCGGGTTTCCCGGGGGGAGCGCCCAGCCGCGTGAGTTGCTCACGTACACCTGGACGACCTCGGCGCCGGTGGCGTCGATGTAGGGCAGCGCGGCCCGGGCGAGGCCGCCGGAGGTGGGGGCGTGGGCGCCAATAGGGCGTTCGTGTGTCACAGGCATCCAATCCGGATCTCGGTGCCGGGAGGCACCTCGGCATTCTCGCCCGGAACCTGGTAGCGCACGGTGCCGTTGGGGTTGAAGTCCACTCGCACCCGCAGCTGCCGCTCCTCCAGGATCTGCTTCGCTTGCGGACAGGGCATGTCGATCACACGCGGGATGAGCACCGCGGGGGGACCTTTGCTGACCTCAAGCTTGATCTGTTCTCCGGGTTCCGCTCCAGAGCCGTCTGGCGGGCTCTGGCTGAGCACGAGGTCCTTAGGCCTCGGGGAGTCGACGTATTGCTCCACCGCCGTCAGCCCGAGCTGCTGCAGGATCGCCCGCGCTTCGATGATGTTCTTTCCGATGACGTTCGGTACCGTGATCGGCGCGCGGCCCTTGCTGACCGTCACGGTGACTTTGTCCCCGGGCTTGACCTCGGTCCCCGCCGCTGGCTCGATCGCGATCACCACGCCGGCGGGGAAGGTGTTGTCGTACCGGTCCGGCCCGCGGGTCACCGTAAGCCGCGCCTTCTCCAGGTCGATGGTGGCGAGCTCGAAGGTCTTGCCCACCACGTCGGGCACCCGGTACCGCTCGGGCCCCAGGGAGAGGGTGAGGACGATCGTCCCGCCCTTGCGGATGCGCTCTCGGGAAGCCGGTCGCTGCTCGAGGACCACGTCCTTGGCGACGTTTTCGTCATGACGCGGCTCGGCGTACACGACCGTGAAGCCGTTGCGCGTGGCGAGTGCCTCCGCCTCCGCCCGCTCGAGGTTGACGAGCTGGGGGGCCACGGTGTAGCGGCCGAAGCCGAGCCACCAGATTCCGGTGGCGGCCACCAACACCGCCACGATTACCCCAGCGGCTATCGCCTGCCGGCCACGTCGACTCGCGGTGATCTGCTGCCAGGACCGGCGTAACCGGCCGCCCACGTCGCGGTTCGCCGCCCGTCGACGGTGCGTGGTCCTCCGCTCGGGCAGGCGCGCCCACGACGGGCGGTCGTCCACCGCGGGGACCACGACGGTCGGCTGGACGTCGTGATCCGGTGGGGGAACCTGCTGGAGGACGGTGGTCGCCGCGCTGGCCGCGCCGAGGCTGTCGCGAGCGACTTGCACCTCGGCTAGGAACGCGCCGGCGTCGGTGGGGCGAGCGTTGGGGTCGCGACGGGTGGCGCGGATGACCAGCTCGTCGAGCACGGGCGGGAGGCTGGGCACCAGTTGCGACGGCGGTGGCACGTCCTGGTCGACGTGCTGCCAGGCCACGTCGAGCGGTTTCGTCCCGTCGAACGGGACTCGGCCGGTGAGCATCTCGAAGAGCACGATCCCGGCCGCGTACACGTCGGTGCGGGGATCGGCGTGCCCGGTGGTGACCAGCTCCGGCGCGACGTACGCGACCGTGGCCATCAACGGGGTGGTTGCGTCCTCGTCGTTCTGCGCCTCGATGGCCCGCGCTAGCCCAAAGTCGGCGACCTTGACCACGCAGTCGACCAGATTCGCCGACCCCCCGCTGGGGGATTCGGCGATGAGGACGTTTTCCGGTTTGACGTCCCGGTGGACCACGCCGGCGCGGTGCGCGGTGGCGATCGCGGCGAGCATCTGCTCGAGGATGGCGAGCGCCTCGCCGGGGTTCAGACGGCGTCGCTCGTTCAGGATGTCGCGCAGGGTGCGCCCCCGCACGTACTCCATGACCAGGTAGGGGAGACCGGCGTGTACGCCCTGGTCATAGATGGCCACCACGTTGGGGTGGGTGAGCCGGGCGATGGTCTTTGCCTCGTCGATGAACCGCGTCAGGAAGCTCGCGTTGCCGGCTTGGGCGTCTTTGGCGTGCGCGGGGTGCAGGACTTTCAGCGCCACGACGCGGTCTAGCCGCTCATCGATGGCGGTGTACACGGTAGCCATGCCGCCGCGGGCTACTCGCCCCCGGACGCGGTAACGCCCGTCGATCAGCGAGCCTAACAGCGTGTCGGCGACCTGAGTGTCCATCGGCAGGCAGTCCATGCATGAGAAGGGTGACGGCGAACAGGATGCCACAGCCATGGGGCCAGGGGCGCCCATCGTTGGGCGGGCATCGGTACCGACCAGGGCAAATGCCGCGAATTATCAAGACTGCTGTCGATGGGCTTGGTGTCGGAGCGCCAGGCGCGCCGGGTGGCGGCGTCAACCGGCGATCGTCATGACGACCTTCGTCACTCCGTCGGCGGCGAGGACGGTGAGGCAGACTCCTCGGGCGACGGGGACGACGTCGCCGTCTGCGACGGAGTGGGCGTGGGAGAGTCGGTGGGGGAGTCGGAGGGGGAGTCGGTCGGCGTCGGGGTACCCGTCGACGACGCGGGCGCCGACGGCGTGGGACTATCCGGCGTCGGCGCGACCGGCACCGACGGCGGAGTGGGCACGAGACGCGCGGTCGCGACCGGCGCGCTCTGCCCGCGCTGCGGCACCTCGGGGGTGGCCGTGCCCGCGCGGGGCCGCACCACAGGCGACACGGCGACAGGCGGGAGGCTCGTCTCCGGGAGCACCTGCTCCCCGGCCGGCTTCGGATGGGCGGTGGGGACTGCCAGGGCGGGAGTGGCCGCCCCATTCTTCAAGAGGAGGGTCAATCCGGTGAACACCGCGGCGTACGTGCCGACCGCGGCGACCGCAGTGGCGAACGCCAGCGCGAGAACCCGAAGCGGTCGACGCCGGGTGGACGGCCCCGACCCGCGGCGGCGTGAGCGCCGCCGCGTGAGGTCATAGCGCAGCGAGCGCCACGCGCCCGCCACTTCTCGGCGGATCACCTGCCACATGCTCACGTGATGTCCCTTCCGCGGCGGGGACGGACCGCCGCACGTAGGGCGCGCTCGGCTCGACGTTCCGAGCGCGCGGGGAACAACGGGGGCAACAGTGGGGTGGAGGGAGGGGATGCCGGTAGCTGGCGGGGACGGAGACATGGCAGGGTGGTCGCGTGACCGACTCCGTACCTGCTGCGAGAAGCTCCGTTGGACCTGCGGGAAGCCCAGCCGACGACGCGATCGTCGAACCGGCCGAGTGGCTCCCGCTGCCGGAGGTCGCCCACCGTCTCGGCGTATCGACCACCAAGGTGGAGCAGATGATCCGAGATCGGGAGCTGCTGGCGGTAGAGCGCGACGGAACCCTGTGCGTGCCAGCGGAACTCATCGCGAACCGCACGGTGCGCAAGCACCTCCCCGGCGTCCTGACGTTGCTTCACGATGCCGGATACAACGACGAAGAGGCGCTGCGGTGGCTCTATCGCGCGGATCCGACACTTCCGGGCACCCCGGCGGAGGCTCTCGGCAGTGAGCGTGCCCGCGAGGTGAAGCGGCGGGCCCAGGCCCTCGGGTTTTGACGGGTGCGCGATGCGGCAGCTCTCCTACCTCGCCGTGCTCGCCGGCTGCCTCGCCGCCGCGATCTGGCTGGAACCGGTGTTCCGGGTCAACGTCCTGCGCCGGTGGCGTCGCTTCCTGCTGACCCTGCTGCCGGTCATCGTGGTCTTCGTCGGGTGGGACCTCGCCGCCATCGCCGCGGGTCACTGGAGTTTTGACCGAGCGCAGATCACGGGTGTGCTGCTCCCCGGTGGACTCCCGCTCGACGAACTCCTCTTCTTCGTCGTGGTACCCCTGTGCATCGTGCTCGGCTTCGAGGCGGTGCGTGCGGTGCTCGGCGCTCTCGGGGCGGCGGGGACGCGGTGGCCGGTGGACGACGCGCGGGAGACCACGCGGGACGTCAGGCGCGGAGGGGCGCGGTGAGCTACACCGCCGCCGCGCTCCTCGGCGTCGCGGGCGCCCTCGCCGTCGACCTCGCGCTGCTGCGGACTCGCCTGGTCCGCGGGCTCGCCTTCTGGGCGACGTACCCGATCATCCTGTTCTTCCAGGTGCTCTCGAACGGGGTGCTCACGGGCCGGGGCATCGTCCGCTACGACCCGGACGCGATCATCGGGGTACGCCTGGCCTACGCCCCCGTGGAGGACCTGCTCTTCGGCTTCGCGCTCGTGCTGGTGACGTTGTCGGTGTGGGTGTGGCTGGGGCGGCGCGGCGTGCAGCCCACGCCGGCCGCGGGGCAGGGCAGCCGGCTGCTGTGCCGGCTGCGCCGCGCGGGCGTCGCGGAGCGGGCGACGGAGCGGCGCCACCCGACCCCGGCCGCGGGGGACCGGGATCGGGAGGTCATTCCCAGCGGCGGGTCGCCGCTTCCGCCAGGTCGGTGAGCGCGCGCCGCGCCTCGTCGTCGAGGTCGACGTGGGACAACGCGTCGAGCGCGGTGTGGGTGAGCTCCTCGATGCGGCGTTCGGTGCGGGCCAACGCCCCACTGCTCGCGATGATGTCCCGAAGTTCGTCGATGCCTGCGGCGTCGAGCTCGGGATCGCCGAGGCGGCGCTCCAGGATCGCGCGGCCGGCCGGGTCGGCCGCCTCGAACGCCGCCGCGACGAGATAGGTGCGCTTGCCCTCGCGGAGGTCGTCGCCGGCGGGCTTGCCCGTCTGCTCCGGGTCGCCGAAGACCCCGAGGACATCGTCGCGGAGTTGGAACGCCTCGCCCAACGGCATGCCGTACGCCGAGTAGGCGGCGGTCAGCTCGGCGGGCGCGGCGGCGAGCGCGGCGCCCAGCAGCAGGGGCCGCTCGACGGTGTACTTGGCCGACTTGTAGCGGGCGACCTTGCTCGCCCACGTCAGCGAGGTGTTCCCGGTGACTTGGGTGAGGACGTCGAGGTACTGGCCGATGGTCACTTCGGCGCGCATCTCGTCGAAGACGGGGCGGGCGCGCAGCAGCGCCTCGGGGGCGAGCCCACTGGTGGAGAACAGTTCGTCGGACCAGACCAGGCATAGGTCGCCGAGGAGGATGGCGGCCGAGTCGCCGAAGGCGTCGGGATCGCCGCGCCAACCAGCCGCCCGGTGCTGCGCGCTGAACTGCCGATGGATGGCGGGCCGCCCGCGCCGCGTATCGGAGCGGTCCATCAGATCGTCGTGGATCAGCGCGCTCGCCTGCACCAACTCCAGTGAGGCCAGGGCCGTGACGACCGCGTCGCTGTCCGCGCCCCCCGCGCCGCGGTACCCCCAGTACCCGAAGGCAGGGCGCAGCCGCTTGCCGCGCACGAGGAACGCCTCCAGCGCCTCGGCGACCGGCAGGAGGGCCTCGTCGACGTCGCGCAGCCAGCGGCGGCGGTCGGCGAGGAAGACAGTGAGCGCCTTGTCGATGCGGCCACGGAGTCCGGCGCGCTCGACCGGAAGGACGAGGGGTTCTTGGGTCACGCCATGACGCTAGCCGGTCGCGTCCTGTCGCGCGGGGCCCGTCGGGTGCCACCGGTGTGTCTCGGCCGGCGCCGTGTCAGCAGGCCATCGGGTGTGGTGGCGTTGGTCACCGGCCACGGAGTGAGAAGAACTCGGCGTCGGAAGCGGAAATCGATACAGTCGCGGGGTGGCGCTCGGTCTCCCTTCCGTTCTTCCGGGCCGTCGGCCGTCGGTGGGTGAGCTGATCCGCCGCGGACGCCCGACGTTCTCATTCGAGTTTTTCCCACCGAAGACTCCCGAGGGGGAGCGTCTGCTGTGGCGGACGATTCGGGAGCTGGAGCCGTTGCGGCCGTCGTTCGTGTCCATCACCTACGGTGCCGGTGGCTCGACCCGCGACACCACCGTCGCGCTCACCGAACGGATCGCCACGGAGACGACCCTGCTGCCCATGGCGCACCTGACGGCGGTCAACCACTCCGTCGCGGAACTGCGCAACGTCATCGGCCGGTTCGCCGCCGCGGGTGTGCGCAACGTCCTCGCGCTGCGGGGTGACCCGCCGGGCAACCCGATGGGGGAGTGGGTCCCCCACCCGGAAGGGCTGCGCTACGCCGAGGAGTTGGTGCGGCTGGTGAAGGAGTCCGGCGACTTCAGCGTGGGGGTCGCCGCCTTCCCCTACAAGCATCCGCGCTCCCCCGACATCGCCAGCGACACCGCCTACTTTGTCCGTAAGTGCCGCGCTGGTGCCGATTTCGCGATCACCCAGATGTTCTTCGATGTCGAGGACTACCTCCGTCTCCGGGATCGGGTGGCGGCGCACGGATGCGATACGCCGATCATCGCGGGGGTCATGCCCGTGACGAAGATGGCGACCATCGAGCGGGCGGAACAGCTCTCCGGGGCGCCGTTCCCCCCGGCGTTGGCCGCCCGCTTCGAACGTGTCGCCGACGACCCCGAGGCGGTACGCCAGCTCGGGATCGAGCACTGCAGCGAGATGTGTCAGCGCTTGCTCGACGAAGGGGTCCCCGGCATCCACTTCATCACCTTCAACCGATCGACCGCGACCCGTGAGGTCTGGCGGAACCTCGGCGTGGGGGAGAGGAGGTGACGCCGATACCTCCCGGGGCGTCGCGCAGTTGATCGGTGATGAGGACCAGACTGAACTGGGACGAGTACGCGACGACGTGGGCGCGGCTGCACGGCGGATTCGATCCCCGATTCGCGACCCCCGCCGTGGGCGGCTGGCTGCGGTTGGCGTACGCGATCGGCAGCGTGCTGGCCCGGCTGCGGGTCGGGCCCACCGCCGTCACCGTCGTGGGGCTGCTGCTCTGTCTCGCCGTGCCGTGGAGCGTCACCCAGCCGCCGTACGGCAGTTTTCTCGGTGCGGCATTGGTGATCTTCTCCGCGTTGGCGGACACCGTCGACGGTGCGATCGCGGTGACCACCGGTCGCAGCAGCCGGCTTGGCTACGTCTATGACTCCCTCGCCGACCGGATCGGAGAAGCCGCCTGGCTCACCGCGTTCTGGCTGCTCGGGGCGATCGGGCCGGTCGTCGTGGCGGCGGGTGGGCTCTCTGCGCTGCACGAATACGTGCGGGCCCGCGCGGCAGCGGCGGGGATGCGGGAGATCGGCACAGTGACCATCGGCGAGCGGCCGACCCGGGTCGGCATCACGTTGATCGGTTTCGTGGTGACGGGGGTGGGCGGGCTCATCCAAGCCGATCTCACCCCGGGTATCGCCACGCTCGTGGTCATCATCTGGCTGCTGGTTAGCCTCGTCGGCTTCGGTCAGCTGTTCGCCGCGGTGCGCAGCTCGCTGGGCTGACGGCCTCCTCGGCTCCACCACGACCCCACTCCCGAGGGCGACTCGCCCCAAGCGGGGTGGGCGGGGCTCCCGGGAGAGCCGCCGTGGCGGCCATCAGCCCGTGACCTGGCGACCGGCCTGATCGCGTGGCGACAGCGGCAGATCCCGTCCTAACACCGCGAACGCCCGATGATCGCCGGGGAAGTAGAAGTCGCGGAGCACGTCGACGAAGTGGTAGCGGCGGTAGAGCCGCCAGGCGCGCGACGTCCGCTCGTCGGCTTCGGGGGTGGAGAGCAGGGTGGTCGAGCCGGGCGCCATGGCCAGCAGGGCCCGCAGCTGACGGTCGCCGAGCCCGTGCCCTTGGACGGCGGGGCGGACGTGCAGCTCGACCACTTCGAAACAGTCGGTGAGCCATCGTTGGCGGGCCGCCTCGTCCAACCGGGCGCGTACCTGGTCGTGCCACCACTGTCCCGGCATCGAGGTATAGCCGTACCCGAAGCCGGCCAGTTGCCCGTCGTTGGTGAGCGTGGCGACCGCTCGGAAGCCGGGTCGGCGTACGTGGGAGGCGATATATCCGCGACGTGCTTCCAGCAGCTCATCGGGGTAGCCCATCGCCTCGCCGTAGACTTCGAGGACGTCGTCGAGCCGCCGCGCGAGATCTTCCGGCTGCCACGGCACCAGCCTCATGGATATCCGCTCCTCACGTGTGGCTCCTGTGCGCTGACGAATGGGCGCTGTGGCGCTCGCCGGTGACGGTACGCGACTCGCGCGGAAACACCACCCCCCCTTCGTGTCGTCACTCCACCTCTGTGGGGGTCCCGCCGGTGATGCGCAGCAGCTCCTGGTAGGTCGTGGAGAAGACCGCCCGGGGCACGCCACCGGCGGCCCAGATCTCGTCGTAGGCCGCCAGCGCGATATCGACCAGCGTGCGGATCGGCTTGGGGTGCCCGAGCGGAGCGACCCCGCCGATGGGCTGGCCGGTGTGCTCGCGGACGAAGGGGAGCGTGGCCCGTCGCACCCGGGGTACCCCGAGGGTCATCGCGACGCGGTCGGTGTTGACCTGGTGCGCCCCAGAGGTGAGCACGAGCAGGGGTTCGCCGTCGACTTCGAAGATGAGCGACTTGACGATCTGCCCAACGTCGACACCGAGTGCCGCGGCCGCCGCGGCCGCGGTGGGCACCTCCTCGTCGAGTACGCGGACCTGACACGGCGCTCCGGAAGCGTCCCGGGCGCCCGCGTTGTCCAGCGCGTCCTGCACCGCGCGGATGTTGGGGTGCTGGGACAGGTCGTCCTTCTCCCTCGCCTCGGTGTCCATGCCTCTCCTCCGTGATCCGTCCAGTGCCTGAGGGACATCGCGCCCTGGGCGTCCAGCGGCGCGAGCGGCTCAGTGACCCGGTCGGTGACCTGTCATCTGGCCAGTGGCTTCCGCTCCGTGACGCCGCCAACAGTGACTATCCCCGCCGGTCGGCCTCCCGCGGGAGGCAGCGGGGGACGTTGTGGGGGCGCGGATGCGAGGCGCGCGGTCTCGGCCAGGGCTACTCCGGTGAGCACGAGCGCTCCGCCGAGTAGTTGCCCGGTGGTGAGCGCTTCGCTGGCGCCGAGGACGAGCCAGGCGACAGCTGCGGCGATCACGGGCTCAATCATGCCGATGATGCTCACGCTGGTCGCGGGGAGGTGGCGCAGCGCGGCGGCCAGCAAGAGGTACGGCGCGATCGAGCCGAGGACCACCACGTAGGCGCACAGCACCGGTACGGGGACTCCGCCCGTGTCGGCGGTCAACGGCGCCCAGCCACCGGCATTGATGCCGATCGCCTGGGTGATGAGCCCGGCTACCGCGGCGGTCCCGAACGCCCACGTGGTCAGCGAGAGCGTGTCGCGCTGGGCCACCCCGCGGGCGCCGAGCAGGTAGTAACAGGCGAGCAGGACGGCGGCACCCCCGCCGGCCAGCGCGCCGAGCCCGTCGAGGGTGAATCCGCGCCAGATCTCGGCGATGCCGGCGAGGCCGGTGAGGCTGAGCGCGAGACCGATCCAGATCCGGCGGCGGACCCGCTGTCGCTGGACGACGCGCGCCCAGAGCGTGACGAGCAGCGGCGCGGTGTATTCGAGGAGCAGCGCGATCCCCACCGGTAGCCGGGAGATCGCCACGAAGTAGAGCAGGGGCACGAGGAAGAAGCCGGCCAAGCCGTACCCGATGAGCAGGGGCAGCTCGCCCGCGGTGACCCGTAGCCGGCGGATGCCGGGGCGGAGCACCACGCTCAGCGCGAGGAGCCCGATCGCGGCTCCGGCGGCGCGTAGCAGGGTGAGCTGCGGCGGCGTGAGTCCGGCGCGGAGCACCAGTTTTGACACGGTGCCATTGACCGCGAAGAGCAGACTCGCCGAGAGCACCATCGCGAGTCCGAGGAGCGGTCGTCGGGTAGCCACCGGGTGAGGGTATCGGGTGCGGCGGGTAGGGCGATTCCGCCGATGCGGGGAACTTCTCAGCGGGATGACGTTGCGTTTTTGCAGGCGGCGCGGTGTACTGTCTCTGACGGTTCGAACGAGTGTTCGATTCGCTGGAGGTCATTATCGCGGCCCGGGCGGGTCGGCACTCGTGTCAGCTCCCGGAAGCGGCGAGTCGCGACGCGGCTTTCCGGGGGGGTGCGGTTCCGCGGACCGCACCGGGTTCCGGACGTCGCGGGTCCGGTGCCCAGAGGTGGGCCGCTGTCCGCCGCTTCGACCCCCGGCGGCGGGCAGCGGGCCTACCGGCGTCGCCGGCCGGGTGGATGTGGGGAAGCATGCCACCCGGCCGGCTCGCACCGCCGCGTCTTCCTCCGTAGGCGGGCTCTTCGACCTCGACGTCCGTGCGGGTTCGGAGCCCATCGAAGCCGCACGGCACCGACCTCGGCGACGATGCGGAGGAGAGTCCTATGTCGACCAGTTCGGCTCCCACGGTGCCGGCCCATGTGCTGCCCCAGCGCACCCCCGCCCAGCTGCTTGCCAGCGCGCGGCGAGGGCTAGCGGAGGCGGCGGTGACCCAGTCCGATGGGCTGCGCTATGCGACCGCCCACGTGGCGGCGCTGCGTGCCGCGGCGGCGGTGCTCGCCGCCCGCGCGCGTCCCGCGCCCGGCAAGCGGAGCCGGGTCACCAGCGTCTGGACCTTGCTCGGGATGGTGGCTCCCGAGTTCCACGAGTGGGCGTGGTTCTTCGCGGCTGCGGCGAGCAAGCGAGCCGCCGCCGAGGCGGGGATCCGCAACGTGGTGACCACTCGTGAGGCCGACGATCTGCTCCGCGCGGCCGAACAGTTCGTGGCTTTGGTGGAGGAGGCGCTCGGTCGCGCGCGCCAGCCTGGGCGCGACGAGGGCGCGGCGCTGTCCTAACCGCGGCGGCGGAGAGCGAGGGCGGTGACCGTGGCCTGATCTGTCTCTGGTGAGGCACGGATGGTGGCACATCTGTGCCCTGGCTAGTCCAATTTATCCATAAATTTCCAGATTAGTGACGGCGAGACACCGAACAGCGACGCACGTGAGCACTGTGACGACACCGAAGCGACCCGGGGGTGCGATGACGAGCCGGCGGGTGGTCGGAGCCACCGCGCTGTCCGCCGTATCGGAACTGCCCGCGGTAGCGGACGGCCTGGTACGGCCAGCGAGCGCGTCGACCGGGCAGATCCTCCCGGTCTTGCCCGAGCTGAGCGACCTGCTGCCCCACCGCGGCCTTCGCCGAGGCAGCACCGTCTCGGTCGTACCCGGCCGTCCCGCGCGCAGCGGCGGCAGCTCGCTGGTGCTCGCGCTCCTCGCGGAGGCCTCCCGCGCCGGGGCCTGGTGCGCCGTGGTCGGCGTCCCCACGTTTGGCGCGGTCGCCGCCGCCGAGCTGGGGATCGCGCTTGAGCGCGTCGCCCTCGTGCCCTATCCCGGACCGGAGTGGGCCACCGTGGTCGCCGCCCTCATCGACGGCGTGGACGTCGTCGTCGCCGCGGTCCCACCCGGGGTGACCGCGTCGGTCGCCACCCGGCTCGCGGCCCGCGCTCGGCAGCGCGGCGCCGTTCTCGTCCCCTACGGCGACTGGGAGCGGGCTGACGTCACGCTGCGGGTGGTGCGGAGCGTGTGGGAAGGGCTGGGACGAGGGCGAGGACGGCTGCGCCGGCGCCAGCTCACCGTCTCCGCGTGCGGTCGAGGTGCGGCGGCTCAGCCGCGAGAGGCGCGGATCTGGCTGCCGGGCGATACGGCGACGGTGGCCGCGGCCCCCTCCCGTCCCCCGGCGCGCCGCGCGTCCCTCCGGGTGGTCGGTGGCGCGGCATGACTCGTCCCGTCCGCACGTTGCTGGTGTGGTGCCCGGACTGGCCGGTGGTCGCCGCCGAGATCGTCGACGGGGTACCGGCCACGGCCCCGGTCGCGGTGCTCCACGCCAATCGGGTGGTGGCGTGCTCGCCCGCCGCCCGGGCCGAAGGGGTGCGGCGAGGGCTGCGTCGCCGGGAGGCACAAGAGCGGTGTCCCGCGCTGATCCTGGTCGACGATGACCCGGGTCGGGATATGCGGGCCTTTGAACCGGTGGTCGCCGCCGTCGAGGAGGTCGCCGCCGGGGTTCAGGTGCTCCGTCCGGGCGTCTGCGCGGTGGCCGCTCGCGGCCCCGCCCGCTACTTCGGCGGTGAAGAACAGGCCGCTGAGCAGATCGTCGAACACATCGCGCAGGCCTGCGCGGTCGAGAGCCAAGTCGGTATCGCCGACGGCGTGTTCGCAGCCGGGCTCGCGGCCCGCGTGGGGCGAATCATCCCACCCGGAGAGACACCGCGCTTCCTCGCCCCGCTGCCGATCGACGCGCTCGGCCGCCCCGCCCTGACAGACCTGCTTCGCCGGCTCGGGATCCGCACTCTCGGGGACTTCGCGGCGCTGCCTGCCGGCGATGTCCTCGCGCGGTTCGGATTCGACGCGGCGCTAGCGCACCAGCTCGCCGCGGGGCGCGATCACCGGCCGCTCGTGCCGCGCCGGCCACCGCCCCCGCTGGACGTGTCCGACACCTACGACGACCCCCTCGATCGAGTCGACGTGGCGGCCTTCGCCGCCCGGTCCCTCGCTGAGCGACTGCACGAGCAGCTCGCCGCGCACGGATTGGGCTGCACCCGGCTCGCGATCGAGGCGCTCACCGCGCACGGGCAGGAACTCCGTCGGGTGTGGCGACACGACGGACTGCTGACCGCGGCCGCGATCGCCGACCGGGTGCGCTGGCAGCTCGAGGGGTGGCTCACCGGTCGCCGTCGCCGCGGCGCGGACGCGCCCAGCCCGCCCCCGCCGACCTCCGGCATCGTCCGGCTGCGCCTCGTCCCCGACGGGATCGTCGCGCAGGGCGACCTCCAGCCTGGGCTCTGGGGCGCCGTCGGGGCGGAGCGGGAACGCGCGCACCGGGCGTTTCACCGAGTGCAAGGGCTCCTCGGGCCCGAGGCGGTGGTCACCGCGGTGCTCGGCGGTGGTCGGTCCCCGGGGGACCAGGTGCGGCTCGTGCCGTGGGGCGACGAGCGTTCCCCCGCGCGCCCGAGCACGCCCCCGTGGCCCGGACGCTTACCACCCCCGGCACCGGCGCTGGTGCTGCCCACACCGCTCCCCGCGGCGGTCTACGACACCACCGGCGCACCGCTCGCGGTGACCGCCCGACTCGAACTCAGCGGCACGCCCGCCCGGGTCGAGGTGTCCGGTGAGGAGCCGGTGGCGGTCGTCAGCTGGTCCGGTCCGTGGCCGCTGGACGAGCGGTGGTGGGCGCCGGAGGAGGCGCGGCGTCGGGCTCGTCTCCAAGTGGGCCTCGCCGACGGGACGGCGCTGTTGCTGTCGCTCGCCACGGGGCGGTGGTGGGTGGAGGCGGTCTATGACTAGCGCACGCGGACGCGTCGTGCCGTACGCGGAGCTGCACTGTCACAGCGCCTTCAGCTTCCTCGATGGGGCGAGCCACCCGGAGGAGCTGGTCGAGGAAGCCGCCCGGTTAGAGCTGACCGCGCTGGCCCTCACCGACCACGACGGCTTCTACGGGGTGGTGCGGTTCGCCGAGGCGGCCCGCGAGCGAGGGCTGCCGACCGTCTTTGGGGCGGAGCTCTCCCTGGGCGACGCGGGGCGCCCGTCGCAGCGCTCCGGCGAGCCTGACCCGCGGGGGAAACACCTGCTCGTGCTCGCCCGCGGCCCAGCGGGGTACGCCCGGCTGTCCCGGACGATCGCCCGAGCCCACCTGCGCGGCGGGGAGAAAGGACGCCCGGTCTACGGCGAGTTGGAGGAGATCGCCGCGGAGCTACGGGACCACGTCGTCGTGCTCACCGGATGCCGCAAGGGGATCGTGCCGTCGGCGCTGGCCACCGAGGGGAGGGCGGGGGCTGATCGGGAGCTGGGGCGGCTCGCCGCGCTCTTCGGGCCGGAGAACGTCGCCGTTGAGCTGATCGACCACGGCGACCCGCTCGACGGCGACCGCAACGACGCCCTCGATGAGCTGGCCCGCCGTCACCGCCTACCCACGGTCGCCACGAACAACGTCCACTATGCGACCCCGTCGCGCTACCGTCTGGCCACCGCGCTCGCCGCGATCCGCGCCCGGCGCAGCCTCGACGAGATCGACGGTTGGCTCCCCGCCGCCGCCACCGCACACCTGCGCAGCGGCGCGGAGATGGCGGCGCGGTTCGCCGCCTACCCGGGGGCGGTGGCGCGGGCCGCTCGCCTCGGCGTGGAGCTCGCCTTCGACCTGCAGCTCGTCGTGCCGAAGCTGCCCGCTTATCCAGTGCCCCCTGGGCACACCGAGATGAGCTGGCTGCGCGAGCTGACCATGCGCGGGGCGTTGGCGCGCTACGGACCCCCGGAAGCCCATCCGCGCGCGTACGCGCAGCTCGAGCACGAGCTGGAGATGATCGAGCGCCTGGGTTTCGCCGGCTACTTCCTGGTCGTCTACGACATCGTGGAGTTCTGCCGGCGCAACAACATCTACTGCCAAGGGCGGGGTTCGGCGGCGAACTCGGCGGTCTGCTACGCGCTGCGGATCACCAATGTGGACGCGGTCCGGCACAACCTGCTCTTCGAACGCTTCCTCTCCCCGGAGCGGGATGGCCCTCCCGACATCGACGTGGACATCGAGTCTGACCGCCGAGAGGAGGTCATCCAGTACGTCTACGCCACCTACGGCCGCGAGCACACCGCCCAGGTCGCCACCGTCATCTCGTACCGGCCGCGTTCGGCGGTGCGGGATATCGCCCGGGCGTTCGGCTTCTCGCCGGGCCAGCAGGACGCGTGGAGCAAGCAGATCGAACGCTGGGGCTCAGTGGCCACTGTGGATGTTGCGGGCATTCCGGAGCACGTGGTCGAGTACGCCAACCAGCTTCAGACCTTCCCCCGGCACCTTGGTATCCACTCCGGCGGGATGGTGATCTGCGACCGGCCGGTGATCGAGGTCTGCCCGGTGGAGTGGGCCCGGATGCCGGGACGCACCGTCTTGCAGTGGGACAAGGACGACTGCGCCAGCATCGGGCTGGTCAAGTTTGACCTGCTGGGGCTCGGGATGCTCTCCGCGCTGCACGAGGCGCACGACCTGATCGGATCCGGAGTGGATCTGGATGACATGTCGTTGGACGACCCCGAGGTCTACGCGATGCTGCGCCGGGGCGACTCGGTCGGGGTATTCCAGGTGGAGAGTCGGGCGCAGATGGCGACGCTGCCGCGACTCAAGCCCGAGTGCTTCTATGACCTCGTCGTGGCGGTGGCGTTGATTCGCCCCGGCCCGATCCAGGGCGGCTCGGTGCACCCGTACATCCGGCGCAGGAATGGGCTGGAGCCGGTGGAGTACGCCCATCCGCTGATGCGCAATGCGTTGGAGAAGACCCTCGGGGTGCCGCTGTTTCAGGAGCAGTTGATGCAGTTGGCGATCGACCTGGCCGGGTTCGACGCGGGGGAGGCGGACGAGCTGCGTCGGGCGATGGGGGCGAAGCGTTCCCAGGAGCGGATGGAGCGGCTGCGGGAGCGGCTCTACGCGGGAATGGCCCAGCGGGGCATCACCGGCGCGCTCGCCGACGACGTCTATCGCAAGCTCTCCTCGTTCGCGAGCTACGGCTTCCCGGAGAGCCACGCGATCAGCTTCGCCTACCTGGTCTACGCCAGCGCCTGGCTCAAGCGCTACTACCCGGCGCCGTTCCTGGCGGCGTTGCTCAACGCACAGCCGATGGGGTTCTACTCGCCCCAGACGTTGGTCGACGACGCCCGCCGGCACGGGGTGGAGGTACGGAGGCCGGACATCAACGCCAGCGCGGTCAAGGCGACGCTGGAGTGCACGGCGGACACCCGGTGGGGCAGTGCGCCGGGTGAGCCGCCCCACCAGTGGGGCCTGGGCGGCCCGGCGGTGCGGCTGGGGCTGTCCAGCGTGCGCGGCCTCGGCGACGGGGTGGCCCAGCGGATCGTGGCGGAGCGGGCGGCGAACGGACCGTACCGGAGCATGTCCGATTTGGCGCGCCGGGTAGGGCTGACGGCGGCGCAGCTAGAGGCCTTGGCTACCGCGGATGCGTTCGCCTGCTTCGGGCTGAGTCGGCGGGAGGCGCTGTGGGCGGCGGGGGCGGCCGCGCAGGAGCGCCCTGACCGGTTGCCGGGGATCACCGCGGGGACGACGGCCCCCGCGCTACCCGGGCTGGACGAGGTGGACACGCTGCGGGCTGATGTGTGGGCTCTTGGCCTGTCCCCGGAGACACATCCGATGCGCTTCCTCCGTGAGCGGCTGGAGGCGCGCGGCGCGGTGCCGATCGCGCGGCTTGGTCAGGTCGAGCACGGTCGACGGGTGCGGGTCGGGGGGATCGTCACGCACCGGCAGCGGCCAGCGACCGCCGGCGGGATCACCTTCCTCAATCTGGAGGACGAGACCGGGATGCTCAACGTGATCTGCTCACCAGGACTGTGGGAACGCTATCGCACGGTGGCGCGGACGAGCCCCGCGTTGGTGGTGCGCGGGCGCGTGGAGAACCAGGACGGGGTGCTGAGCGTGGTGGCGGACCGGTTGGAGGCGATCGACATCCCGACTCGGGTCTCCTCCCGCGATTTTCGCTAAGACGGCCTCAGCGGGTGTCCACAGGATCGCGATTGACAAACAATTGACACATCACCAAGGGGCGAATTTTTGCCCGATATGGCCTTTATTGAGGCTTATTTCCTGTGGATGACTGTTGACGCATTTAACTACCTTGTCGATTTAAGATTCCCGTCGACCGTGATGGTCGTTGGCCACAGGCGGTCTATGACGGCGACTGAGACCCTGATCACTATAGGCCGAATCATAGCCCTGCGGTCGGGTGAATTCCTCTTCGTGCCGTCGAGGCCCCTCGAGCAATTCGTCGAGCAAGGGGAGTAGCGTTCACTGCTTTCCGCGAGTTGCTTACGTCCCTCGTGCACGGCGAACTTGAGAGATCGGATATATCCGAAGATGGCCTTTGCTGGCGGGTGCCGGACCCCTTGGCGACACGGATGGCGATAGGCAGCGGTGGTGAGACCAATGTAATGCGCGTATCGCGGGACAGGGCTGATGGGGCGGTGGGCGTGGGGACGTCTGCTTACCGCATCTGATTGACGATTTCGCTGGTGATGAGGTGTAGCGGCTCACGGTATCGCTGGATGAGGTCGTCGAGGTTGGGCTTTTGCGACGGTGGGCTCTTTCTTCTCGACTATCGTGACTCGGATGAGGGCGTTGTCGACGAGGGTGATTTGGTACTTCCTTCGCGGATCCATATGCCGCGGGACAGGGTGATCATCAGGGACGTTGCGTAGATGTAGGCTGGTCCCCACTCAGTCTCGAGGTCGCTGAGAGCTCGCGTGGTATCGCCTACCTTTGCGTCCTGAACTCTTGATTCTTGTCCGCTTGTGAAGGCTTCGTGTGCGTTGTCTCTGGCGGTTCCAAAGATGGGAAGATTGCGATAGAACTCGATGTGCATGTAGATGGAGTAGGGTGCGTGGTTGGCGCCCCACATGCAGTATGCCGGTGTATAGAAGTACGGTGATTCAAGAGCCGGCTCTAGCGGCCGTCCTTCTCCGGTGATGCCGAGTTGTTTGGCTGCGTCACTGGTGAGGGTGGGGCAGGTACTGGTGAAGCCGGTGTAACGTTCGGGTGGCGGTGACGGAGTGGTCGAGACCCGTCTGGGTGAGACTCCCCATAGGACGCCGCATCCGCTGGTGAAGGCGGTTGCGGTCATGGTGAGCGCGAGGGCGGCCGCCGTGCCGATGCGACTCCATCGGTTCGCGCTGTTCGCCGTACAGGATTGGCCTGGCTGACAGTGGATGCCGCGCAGGTGGAGGCCCTAGGCTCGCCCAGGTGGAGCGAACACAGGTGAAGCACGCCGGCGCCCCGCCCGCCAGTCCGCGGACCGCCGTGGTCTGGGCGGTGCTGCGCCGCGAACTGGACCGTGCCGGTCGACCGCTGACCGTGGTGGATGTCGGCGGCGGCACCGGCGGGTTCGCTGTGCCCCTGGCCGAGGCCGGCCACCAGGTCACCGTCGTCGACGCGAGCCCGGACGCGCTCGCCGCGTTGATGCGCCGTGCCACCGAAGCGGGTGTGGCCGATCGTGTCCGCGCCCTCCAAGGGGACGGGGACGGCCTCGCCGCCCTGGTCGAGCCGGCCACGGCTGATCTCGTGCTGTGCCACTCCGTGCTGGAGGTCGTCGATGATCCGGCGAGCGTGGTCCGCGCCGTCGCGAGCACGCTGCGCCCCGGCGGTGCAGCCAGCGTCCTCGTCGCGGGGCGGGCCGCGGCTGTCCTCCACCGGGCCATGACCGGAAACTTCGACCTCGCCTCGGCGATCGTCGCCGACCCAGATGGGCGCCTCGGCCCTCGCGATACCCTCCGCCGGCGGTACGACGTCGAGAGCGCCGCCGCGCTGCTGGGTGCCGCCGGGTTGGTGGTCGAGCAGATCCACGGGGTCCGCGTGCTCGCCGATCTCATCCCCGCGGCGATCGCGGATGCTGCGACACCGGCCCTCATCGACTTGGAGTTGGCCGTGGCGGGGCATTCGCCGTATCGGGACATCGCTGCGCAACTCCACCTCTTCGCTCGGCGGCCGACATGACATCCACCCTTCCAGCCGAAGCGTTCACGCTGGTCCAGCCGCGATACGGCCACGCCAGCCTCGCCGATGTGCTGCCCAGCGCCCTCGCCGTCCTCGGCGTACCGGGCGCGGTCGACGTCCTCGGCTTGACCGAGCAGTTAGCCGGGGTGCGGCGGATCGCGGTGCTGCTCGTCGACGGCTTGGGCTGGTATCAGCTGCCCCTCGCCGCGCCGTACGCCCCCACCCTCGCGGAACTCGCCGCGGACGCCCGGCAGCTCACCGCGGGCTTTCCCTCGACCACTCCCACCAGCTTGGTCAGCCTCGGCGCCGGAGCACCGCCCGGCGCGCACGGCGTCCTCGGCTTCCGCGTCAACGTGCCCGGCACCGAGCACGTGCTCACCCACATCGCCTGGCGGGACGAACCCGATCCGCTGCGGTGGCAGCCGCTGCCCACCCAGCTGGAGCGGGCCGCGGCGGCTGGAGTGACGGTCACCGCGGTCACCCGCCCGGAGTTCGAGGGGAGTGGCTTGACCCTCTCGGCTTACCGCGGCGGGGTGTTCCGCGGCGCCACCGGGGTCGAGGAGCTGGCGCGGGAGATGCTCGCGGCGTTGACCGCGGGTTCCGGCCCCACCCTCGTCTCCGGCTACTACCCGGACCTGGATCGGGAAGGGCACTTGGCCGGGGTGGGGTCGCTGTCGTGGCGAGCCGCGGCGGCGGAGATCGACCAGCTGCTCGTCCGGTTGCTCGACGGGCTCCCCCCGGACGCCGCGCTGCTGGTCACCGCCGACCACGGGCAGCTCAATATCCCGACCGAGCATCGCTGGGATGTCGACGAGGACCCGCGGCTGCGCAACGGCGTACGGTTGATCACCGGTGAGCCGCGGGTGCGGTACCTGCACGTGGTGCCCGGCGCCGCGGAGGACGTGATCGCCGTCTGGCGCGGGGTCCTCGGTGAGGCGGCGTGGGTCGTCGGACGAGACGAGGCGATAGCCGCTGGCTGGTTCGGCCCGGTCCCTGAGGAACACCTGGAGCGGATTGGGGACGTCGTGGTCGCGTGCCACGGGACGCACGCGGTCGTGGCGAGCCGCAGCGATCACCCTAAAGAGTCGAGTTTGGTCGCCTACCACGGCTCCTACACCGCCGCCGAGATGATGATCCCGTTGATCGTCCGCCGTGGCGCAGGAAGCTGAGCGGCGGCGCCGCGGGCCTCAGCGGGCGACCGGATAGCCTCGCTGACATGGGCCGGAGCCACGCTGTGCCGCGCGGCGGAGATCCGCGTTTCGGCGCGGACGCCGACGATACGGGGTGCCCGATCCTGCACGTCGACATGGACGCGTTCTTCGCGTCCGTGGAGGTGCAGCGGCGCCCCGAGCTGCGTGGCCGCCCGGTCGTAGTCGGCGGGGTAGGCCCGCGCGGGGTGGTGAACTCCGCGACCTACGAGGCCCGCGCCTACGGCGTGCGCAGCGCCATGCCGACCGCGCGGGCGCGAGCCCTCTGCCCACACGCGGTGTTCCTGCCGCCGGACTTCGCCCGGTACCGGGAGGTCTCCCGCGCGGTGATGCAGATCTTCCGCGACATCACCCCGCTGGTGGAGCCTCTCTCGTTGGATGAGGCGTTTCTCGATGTCTCCGGTGCCCGCCGGCTATTCGGTCGTCCCGCGCAGATCGCCCGACTCATTCGCGAGCGCGTCGCGGATGAGCAAGGGCTCACCTGCTCGGTGGGGGTGGCCCCCAACAAGTTCCTCGCCAAGCTCGGATCGGCCCGGGCGAAACCCGATGGGATGGTTGTCGTGCCCGCCGCCCGGGTACTGGAGTTCCTCCACCCGTTGCCGGTCTCCGCGCTGTGGGGGGTGGGGGAGCGTGCCGCGGAGAAGCTGACCCGATTGGGGTTGCGCACGGTGGGCGACGTCGCCGCGGCGCCGCTGGGCATGCTGCGGGCGGCTCTCGGCGAGGCGGCTGCGGCCCAGCTGCACGACTTGGCCCACGGGCGTGACCCGCGGCGGGTGGATCCCGAGCGCCCGGAAAAGTCCATCGGCGCGGAGGTGACCTTCGATGTCGACGTCGTCGACCCGCTGGTCCTGCGGCGAGCCCTCCTCAGCCTGGCCGACAAGGTGGGCAGCCGGCTCCGGGCCGCGGGGCAGGCGGGCCGAACTGTGTCGATCAAGGTCCGCTACGCGACCTTCCGCACCGTGACTCGGTCACGGACCTTGTCGGCGCCGACCGACGTGGGGCGGGAGATCTTCGAGACCGCCTGGTCACTCCTGACCGCGGTGCAGCCCGCGGTCGCGCGCCTCTCTGATCGGCAGGCCACGATCGATCCGATCCGGTTGATCGGGGTGCGGGTCGACGGACTCGTGGCGGACGCGGTCGGGCGGCAGCCGGCGTTGGGCGAGCCAGAGCAGGGCTGGCGTGAGGCGGAAGTGGCGGTCGACGCGGCTACGGCGCGTTTCGGGCGGGGAGCTGTCCGTCCAGCTAGTCTGTTGGGCGGCCACGATGTGCGCCACGCGGGAAATTCGCCGCCTCGGCGGGCGACCCGCTTTCCGACCCGCTGAGCCCCTCGTAGACTTGCGGTTGAGCAGCCGATCGGCTGCCACGGTCTGTCGGTTCGACCGGACCGACCACAGTGACCGGGGAGGAGTGCCGTGCCGCTCTCGGAGCACGAGCAGCGGCTGTTCGAGCAGATCGAGCGGTCGCTTGCCGAGGATCCCAAGTTTGCCTCGGCTGTGCGCGCCAGCGACCCACGTTACCAGGCGCGGCGTCGCCTGCTCGTGGCCGCCGGAATCGGCGTAGCAGGCCTGGCCCTGCTCGTCTACGGCGCGGTGAGCAAGGTGACCCTGCTCGGCGTCGCAGGTTTCGTGGTCATGCTCGGTGCTGTCGCGTTCGCCATGCATTCGCATCGGCGGGCACAGGCACCGGACCTCCGGATCGTCGGCGGCACCACCAGCCGCCGGCTTCGGGGACGCCGTCGGTCGATCGTCGACCGCCTGGAGGAGCGGTGGCGTCAGCGCCCGGAAGGGCGCCGGTGACGCGCGCATAACCGAGGTGTCTCGCTAGGGGTGGAGTGCGCCCGCGCGTCGTGTGGGTCTCGTTCCGCCTGGTGGTAGCACGGCGACGCGGGTGACCGCAGCCGAGGGTGCACTACGGCCTTCTCCGCATCCTTCTCCGAATCGTGGCTTTTCCGGCGTTCTCTGGCACGCATCCCCTGATACGCGACGTCCAGCCCCTGATCCGGCGGCGTACCCCTCGTACGCCGCATCCCCGTACGACGTGTCTCCCTTACCGTGGCGTGCGCGCCACCGAGATGCGGCGGCTGAGCCTGCCCCGCCAGCGCGTGAGCGTCGCCAGTGCGCGGTCGACGGCGTTCGCCACGCCCATCCGCCAGCGCACCAGCACGGAGGGCGGGAGCGCCACCGCCATCCACCGGACGTGCCGGCTCGCGTCCGCGGCGAGCATCCGCCGAACCGTGCGCAGCGCCTCCGAAAGGTCATCGCTGCCCGCTGGTGTCCGCGCGTACCGGGCGCGCTCCTCGGCGTAGCCGAGCACACGCCCAGCGTCCGCGGCGGCGTCCCGAAGCCGGCCGCTCGTGATCAGTCGGTCGATGGTGGCCCGGGGAGTCTCGGCCGGGTTCACGGGAACGCGGAAGTCGACCAACGTGTCGATGAACTCGTCCCAGGCGGCGTGCGCGACCGTCCGCGCGCGGCCGGCGTCGCCGACCACGACCGGGGGCACCGCGGACGCCCCCGCGGCGCCCCCGGGGGGTGAGGGCGCGGCGGAATCCTCGGCCGCGTCAGGGCCACGGACCGTGGTCGCCACGACCTGCCCACGGCGCCGGCGGATTAGCGCGCGGGAGACCGCCGGCGCGGCGACAGCGAGGAGGAGCAGCAGCGCACTGACAGGCCACCACGACCCTCCCGAGCGGGGGTTCCCGGGGGTCGTCTCCGGCAGGGCGAGCCCGGAGTCCACGTCCTCGTCGACTGGGGTGTCGGCCGCCTCGGGCGCCTCGGCGGGGGTCTCCGTGGCCGTGGTGCCCGGCGTCGCCGACGGCGAGGAGGGGGTGGGCGCGTCGGTGTCCGGCGCCCATTCGGAGCGCGTGGCGCCGGGGACGGCCGCGGCGGGAGTGGGGTCGAAGGGCACCCAGCCGAATCCGGCGAAGTACACCTCGGTCCAGGCGTGCAAGTTGCGGTTGGTCAGGATGACCGCGTCGTCCTGCCGCTCGGTGCCCTGGGTGAAGCCGAACGCGACGCGCGCGGGGATCCCCGCCGCGCGGACCAGCCACGCCATCGCGGCGGCGTACTGCTGGCAGAACCCGACTTTGGTGGTGAGGAAGTTGACGATGTCCCGCCCGCTGGTGCCGCTGACGGTGCTCAAGCTGTAGGTGAAACCGTTCTTGCGGGAGAAGTAGTCGTAGATCGCGCGAACCCGGTCATATTCCGTCCGCTTTCCCGCGATGAGTCGGCTGACCAGGCGGGTCACCTCCGGTTCCTCCGGCACCTCGGTGAACCGGCGGCGGATCGGGTCATCGGCGGGCAGCGGGAGGGAGTGGCGCAGCGCGTCCGGCGAGTACGAGGTGCGGACGTACTCGAATGAGTAGGTGCGCTCCCGGTTGCGGCTCCGCGGGGCGAAGACGACCTGTGCCCCGGGGTCGTACAGCAGCGAGCCGTTCGGGTCGTCCATCGCCACCACGGTCGGGTACGTCGGCAGCATGGGGAGAGTGAAATCGGCCGAGACCTGCACCGTGGCGCGGAACGCCTGATACGTGACTCCGGGCTCGCGCTGGGCGCGCGGATCGGTGAGCACCTCAGCCAACGGGCGACCGGTGAGCGGACGGCTGGCGAAGCCCTCCTCGCGGATCTCATCCGCTATCCCGAAGCGCAGGTACGCCGGGGTCGGATCGGTGGTGATCACCCGGGCGAGTTCCCGGATTTCCGTCTGGGTGAGTTGGCCACTGAGCGCGGCGAAGAGATTGATGCGCCCGCCGGCTCCCGTGCCGAACCCCTCGCCGGGGCCGTCGTCCAGGAGGTGAAACCTGTCGATCAGCCCGCTCGTCATCCCCGGGATGGCGAGCGGCACCACGACGGCGAGGGCCACTCCGACCACGGAGAGGCGGCGACCCGCGGCCGCCAGCGGTGACGGTGCCCAGACGGCCACGTCTCGGCCGTCGCCGGTGAAGCGACGCCCGAACTGCCGGACCCGGTCGACGTTGTCGGCCACGAGGAGCCACAGGAAGCCCGCCGCACCGACCGCGAAGGGCACCGGCGAGACGCTCTCGGGGTAGATCGCCACCGGCACGGTGTAGATCGCCAACATCGGGAGACCGGCGATCGCCGGCCGGCGGAGCCCGGCGCTGATCAGGTCGACGGCGATCGCCACTCCACCGACGCTCACCGCGGTGAGGAAGAGCAGCGACTCCACGTCCCGGACCGGCACCCCGTAGTTGTGGACGTCCTGGCGCGCCGCGCGCAGGAGCGCCACGAAGTGGTCGATGGTCTGTGGCGTTGGGAGGAACCGCGCGAGCTCCTCACCGCTGGGGAAGAGCCAGGTCAGCGCGAGGAGCAGCGCCGGTACGGTCGCGAGGGGTTGACTCCAGACCGGAGCGCGTAGCGCGCGCAGCAGGGTGGCCGCGCTGGTGACGACGGCGACCACGAGGACACTGTGGATGAGCCAGGTCCAGCGTGCGAAGATCGCGGCGAGGGGCGCCGCGGCCAGCAGGGTGGCCCCGCCGGCCACCAGCCCGAGGTGGAGGCGAGAGTTCATCACTGCCCTCCGGCGATGGTGTCGGCCAACGCCGCTCGCCAGGCGAAGCCCTGTGTCCCCTGGGTGACGTGGGGCCAGAGCGCTGCCAGGTCGGCGTCGCGCGATATCCCCACCACCCGCCAGCCGCTGTGCGCCAACGCCAGCGCGGTCGCCTGGTGCGCGGGATCCTCCGCCACCGCGGTGGTGGACGGTCCCTCCCGCCAGGACGCGGTGTCGATGAGGAGACCGACGCAGGTCACACCGGTGATTCGCAGTCCAGCGAGGAGTTCGGCCTCGGCAGGGGTGAGCGCGCCGAGCACCGCGATGACCAGTCCGGTGTCGTTGTGTCGGCGTACCCGATCGACGAGCTCACCGAGCTCGCCCGGGGCGAGTCGGACGTCCGCGAGCCGATCGAGCGCGAGCTGACCAGCGACCGCCGGTGGGGCGTGCCACTCGGCGGGGCCGCTGTCGTTCCCCGGTCCGGTGACCAGCCGCAGCTTGTAGCCCGCCCTGGTCAGGTGCGCGGCGATGCTGGCGGCCGCCGAGACCGCCCACTCGAAACTGCTGGTGGGCCCGTCACCCACGTGGGCGCTGAGGCGGGTGTCGAGCGCGAGGAGGGCCGCGCTCTCCCACGGCTGCTCTTCTCGACGCACCATGAGCGCGCCGGTCCGTGCGGTCGACTTCCAGTGCACCCGACGCAAGTCGTCGCCACGCCGATATTCGCGCGTGGAAGTGTCGTCATCGCCGGGTGCGGCCACCGACCGGGCGTGGTTCTCGCCGGTGCCGCCGTGCGCGCCGGGAAGCCGGACCGAGGGGAGCGGGACGACCCGAGGCAGCACGGTGAGTCGATCGACGTCGGGAAAGACGCGGGTGAGCTCGCACAGTCCAAACGGGTCGGTGAGACGGACGACCAGCGGCCCGATGTCGTACCGTCCGCGCAGGTCGGCGTAGACCGTGTACGACACCGAGCTGGCTTGGCGGACCCCGAGCCGCTCCAACACGACGCGCGGCCGTCGGCCCAGCTCCGGCGGGAGCTGGTCCTCGAGCAGCAGCGTGCCGGTGGGGAGCCGGGAGCGGTTCTCCAGGCGCAGCACGATGCGCGCCGAGCCGTCGACCGTGACGCGCCGTGGGTCGAGAGACCGCGAGCAGGTGAGGGTGTGCCGGTTGCGCCCGACGTAGGCGATGGCGAGCACCGGGAGGATGAGGAGTAAGACGGCGACCCGCAGGAGATCCTTCTCGCCGAGCACGAGGGCGCAGACAGTGGCCGCGAGTCCCGCGACGAGGAACGATCGGCCGCGAATCGTCAGTCCGCGCAGCGCCTCGCGCACCTCACCGCCTCCGGGGTTCGAACGTCGCGCCCCAGGAGGTGGTGCCGTCGACGGCGCGCGGGTGTGGCGCTCGCGCCCGGTGGTGTGGCACGGGCACGCGGTGGACGATGTCGGCGATGACCGCGTCGGTGGTCCGGCGGGCGAGCTGGGCGTCGGCGGTGAGGACGACTCGGTGGGCGAGCACGGGGACGGCCAACGCTTGCACGTCGTCCGGGAGCACGTAGTCCCGCCCGTCCAGCGCGGCGACCGCGCGCGCGGTGCGCAGGAGCTGCAACGTGGCCCGCGGAGACGCGCCTAACCGCAGCTCCGGCGATTCCCGTGTGGCGGTGACGAGGTCGACGGTGTACTGCTTGACCGAGTCGGCGACGTGGATGGTGCGGACGGTGGCGATGAGCCGGCGGACGGTGGGCGCGTCGGTGACCGGGTGCAGACGCTGGAGCGGGTCCTCGGCGGCGTGCCCGTCGAGCATCGCTAGCTCGGCTTGCGGGTCGGGGTAGCCCATGGCGACGCGGGCGGTGAAGCGGTCGCGCTGCGCCTCGGGCAGCGGGTAGGTGCCCTCCATGTCGACCGGGTTTTGGGTGGCGATGACCATGAAGGGGGAGCGCAGCTCGTAGGTCGTCCCGTCGACGGTGACCTGGCGCTCCTCCATGCACTCCAGCAGCGCCGACTGTGTCTTCGGCGAGGCCCGGTTGATCTCGTCGCCGACGACGAGATTGGCGAAGACCGCGCCGGGGCGGAACTCGAAGTCGCGGGTCTCCTGGTTGTAGACGTTCACCCCGGTGACGTCGCTCGGCAGCAGGTCAGGGGTGAATTGGATGCGCCGCACCGAGCAGTCGATGGAGCGGGCGAGGGCCTTGGCGAGCTTGGTCTTGCCCACCCCGGGTACGTCCTCAATGAGGAGATGACCCTCAGCGAGCAGGACCGCGAGGGCGAGTCGCACGATCGCGGTCTTGCCGGCGATGATCTGCTCGATGTTGGCGATGACCGCGTCCGTGATGGTTTGGAACTCCTCACTGGGCATCGGCTCGCCGAGGTCGTCCCAGGGTTGTTGTGTCACGAGCCTCCTCCTCGGTCGCGGCTACGGCTGCCTACCTATACGTGCGGGGACAGGCCGTAGTTCGGGAAGATCGGCCGTGCCTTCCATCCTGGGATCACCCGCATTCTCCCAGGCTAGCCAACCTGAGAGGTTTCGCCGAGCGAGTCGCGAGAAGTACACGCTGTCCGGTGGTTTCCCCGCCGGTGCGACACGCGGTGATTGGCGCGTTAGACTGCCGTCGTGGCCAGGGCCTTCCTCCTTCTTACGAGGCCGTGCTGACGCCCCGCGGCAGCACGGCGACCCCTCCTGTGGAGGGGATTTTTTGTGCCCTCCCCACCATTCCTGCCCGACGCGACTGGCCCTGGACGAGCACTCGAGGTGGCGACGATGACTGAGACAGCCGAGACGACGGGGGAGATCCCACCGTTCCGATACACCGCGGCGCTGGCGCGGGAGATTGAGCGGCGCTGGCAGCAGCGCTGGGAGGAGTGGGGCACGTTCCACACGCCGAACCCGACAGGGGAGCTGGCCGACCCCAACCATCCGCGGAGCGGGGCCGAGAAGTTCTTCCTGTTGGACATGTTCCCGTACCCCTCCGGGGCAGGGCTGCATGTCGGGCATCCGCTCGGCTTCATCGGCACCGACTGCTACGGCCGCTACCTGCGGATGACGGGACGCAACGTGCTCCACACGATGGGCTTCGACGCGTTCGGTCTGCCGGCCGAGCAGTACGCGGTGCAGACCGGTCAGCATCCGCGGATCACCACCGAGCGGAACATCGCGCGGTACCGCGAGCAGCTCCGGATGCTCGGGTTGGCCCACGACCCACGCCGGTCGGTGTCCACCACCGACGTCGACTACTACCGGTGGACCCAGTGGATCTTCCTGAAGATCTTCAACGCCTGGTATGACGAGAAGGCGCAGCGGGCACGCCCCATCGAGGAGCTGATCGCCGAGTTCGAGTCGGGGCAGCGGCCCACCCCGGACGGTCGTCCGTGGGCCGAGCTGTCGGACGTCGAGCGGCGTCGGATCATCGACAGCCACCGGTTGGCGTACCTGTCGGAGGCGCCGGTCAACTGGTGCCCGGGGTTGGGCACCGTGCTGGCGAACGAGGAGATCACCGCGGAAGGGCGCTCGGAGCGGGGCAACTTCCCGGTCTTCAAGCGCAACCTGCGGCAGTGGATGATGCGGATCACCGCGTACGCCGACCGGCTGCTCGCCGACCTGGACAAGCTTGATTGGCCGGAGCCGATCAAGCAGATGCAGCGCAACTGGATCGGCCGCTCCACCGGTGCGTACATCACCTTCCCGACCGACGCCGGTTCGATCCGCGTCTTCACCACCCGGCCGGACACGCTCTTCGGGGCGACGTACCTCGTGTTGGCGCCCGAGCACGAGCTCGTCGACTCGCTGGTGCCGGCGGCCTGGCCGGAGGGCACGAAATCGAGCTGGACCGGTGGGCACGCCAGCCCGCGGGAAGCGGTCGAGGCCTACCGCAAGTTCGCGGCGAGCAAGACCGACGTGGAGCGGCAGGCCGAGGCGAAGGAGAAGACCGGCGTCTTCATCGGCGCGTACGCGACGAACCCGGTCAACGGCGCCCGCCTGCCGATCTTCATCGCCGACTACGTGTTGGTGGGCTACGGCACCGGCGCGATCATGGCGGTCCCCGGCGAGGACCAGCGGGACTGGGACTTCGCCGAGGTGTTCGACCTGCCGGTGATCCGGACGGTGCAGCCGCCGGAGGGCTTCGACGGCAAGGCGTACACCGGCGACGGGCCCGCGATCAACAGCGGCTTCCTCGACGGGCTGAACGTCGCCGAGGCGAAGGAGCGGATGATCCAGTGGCTGGAGGAGAACGGCCACGGCAGCCGCGCCACCACCTACCGGCTGCGGGACTGGCTGTTCAGCCGGCAGCGCTACTGGGGTGAGCCGTTCCCCATCGTCTACGACGAGACCGGGCTGCCCATCGCGTTGCCGGAGGAGATGCTGCCGGTCGAGCTGCCGGAGATGGACGACTTCACCCCGAAGACCTACGACCCGGAGGACGCCGACAGCGTCCCCGAGGCGCCGCTGTCGCGGGCCCGGGACTGGGTGGAGGTCGTGCTCGATCTCGGCGACGGCCCCAAGCGGTACTACCGCGAGACCAACACCATGCCGCAGTGGGCGGGGTCGTGCTGGTACGAGCTGCGCTACCTGGATCCGAACAACTCCAAGGCGTTCGTCGATCGGGCGAACGAGGAGTACTGGATGGGTCCGCGCACGCCCGACGACTGCGGCGGAGTGGACCTGTACGTCGGCGGGGTCGAGCACGCGGTGCTCCACCTGCTCTACGCCCGCTTCTGGCACAAGGTCCTCTACGACCTGGGGTACGTCTCCAGCTCCGAGCCGTTCCGGCGCCTGTTCAACCAGGGCTACATCCAGGCGTACGCCTACACCGACTCGCGTGGGGCCTACGTGCCGGCCAACGAGGTCGAGGAACGCGATGGCCGGTTCTACTACCAGGGCATCGAGGTCAAGCGCGAGTACGGAAAGATGGGCAAGTCACTCAAGAACGTGGTGACGCCCGATGAGATGTGCGAGCAGTACGGCGCCGACACCTTCCGGGTGTACGAGATGTCGATGGGGCCGCTGGAGGTCTCGCGGCCGTGGGACACCCGGGCGATCGTCGGCTCCTACCGCTTCCTCCAGCGGGTCTGGCGGGCCATCGTCGATGAGCACACCGGGGAGTGCCGGGTGGTCGACAAGCCCGCGGACGACCGTACTCGCCGGCTGCTGCACCGCGTGATCGACGGTGTGCGCGCCGACATGGAAGGGCTGCGCTTCAACACCGCGATCGCCAAGCTGATCGAGCTCACCAACGCGGTGACCCAGTTGCCGGAGACCCCGCGCGAGGTCGCCGAGCCGCTGGTGTTGATGCTGTCGCCGTTCGCCCCCCACATGGCCGAGGAGCTGTGGGAGAAGCTGGGGCACCAGGGGTCGCTGGCGTACGTCGACTATCCGGTGGCCGACCCGGAGCTGCTGCGTGCCGAGTCGGTGACGTACCCGGTGCAGGTCAACGGGAAGGTTCGGGCGCGCGTCGAGGTGCCCGCGGACGCCGACGAGGCGCAGGTGCGCGAGAAGGCCTTGGCCGCGGTGGCCACCCACCTGGCGGGGCGCGAGCCGCGCAAGGTGATCGTGGTCCCGGGCCGGATGGTCAGCGTGGTGGTCTGAGCCATCCGCCGCGTGCCCGGCGGGTGGCACGCCGTGGCGGTACGCCTCGCCGGGGTTCCGGTTACCGGACCCCGGCGAGGCGCTCCGCGCGAAGCCGCTCGATCCAGGTGTCGTCGATGGGCGGCAGCGGGTCGATGCCGGTGGCCCAGCGCAGCAGCAGGTCGGCAAGGGCGGGGTTGCGGACCAGGGCGGGTCCGTGCGCGTAGGTGCCGATGACCTTGCCCCGCCACGCCCCTTCGGTGACCCCGTCGTTGCCGACGCCGCGAGTGACCCGGGCCAGGGGGAACACCCCGGGCCCGAGGTGGGTGCGCCCCCCGTGGTTCTCGAAACCGCTCAGCGGCGGCAGGCCGAGGCGGGGGTCGACGTCACCGGCGAGCTCCCCGACGGCCCGCGAGGGGCCCCGATCGGAGTGGACGTCGAGCAGTTCCAGGCCGGCGTAGGTGGTGTTCTTCGCGATGAACGAGCTGCCCAGCAGCTGGTAGCCGGCGCAGACGGCGAACACCACTGACCCTTGGTTGACGGCGCGGTGCAGCCCTCCGTCCGCGATGAGCCGCTGAGCCGCGACCGCCTGCGGACCGTCCTCGCCGCCACCGATGAGGTAGATGTCGGCCGTGGTGGGCAGCGCTTCGTTGGACCGTACCTCGATCACTTCGACCGGCATTCCGCGTTTGCGCGCCCGGTACGCCAAGGCGAGGAGGTTGCCGCGATCGCCGTACGTGGAGAGGAGATCCGGGTAGATCCAGACGATGCGCAGCGCGCTGGTCGTGCTCGCGGGCATCGCATCGCGCTGGGGGAAGGCGCTAAACGGCGAACCGCTGGTGAAAGCGTCAGTTGACACGGTCCAACTCCGCTCGGATGTCCTGGAACGCGGTGTAGTTCGCGATCACCTCGAGTCGGCCGACCGGCACCGCGGTGATCGCGGCGGCGAACGTGGGGACGTATTGGAACGGCACCTCGTTGATCTCCAAGCGGACGGCCAGGTCGTACGCGCGCTCGCCGGTCACCAACACCGGGCGCCCACGCAGCGGGGAGAAGTCCACGTCGTAGAGCCAGGAGGTGTCCAGTCCGTCCGGGTCGCGCGCGTTGATGGCCAGGAGCGTCGGCGCCTCCTCCACCATGTCGAAGGCTTCCAGCCAACTGGCCGGGTTCTTCGCGAGCAGCAGCCGGATGACACGGCCGTCGCGCACCACTTGGGCGTACCGGCCGGCCACGGACGCGACCCCGGCGAGCCGGGGCACCGCCTCGATCGGGCGGACGCCGAACTGCGCGGCGATGGCGAGCGCGGTGGCCGCGTTCCCCAGGTTGACCCGGCCGGGTAGCTGGAGGACCACCTTGTGCCAGGAGCCGCTGGGGTCGACGACGCCGTCGTCCTCCACCACCCACTGCGGCTCGGGCCGCCGCAGGGGGCACCCGGTACACCACCACTGGTCGTCCGCGCGCTCGATGGAGCCGCCACAGTCGGGGCAGATCATGGAGTCGTCGCACCAGCGCTGACCGGCGCTGAACCAGACCACGGTGGGGTGTTGGATAGCAGCCCACACCACCAGCGGGTCGTCGGCGTTGGCCACGACGCGGACGTCGGGGTGCTCGGCGAGCGCGGACCGCCAGCGCTGCGCGAGCAGGGCGACTTCCTGAGCGCGGTCGAGCTGGTCTCGGGTGAGGTTGAGGAACGCCACGACCTTCGCCTGGGTGGCCTCGAGCACGCGGGGCAGGTAGTGCTCGTCAACCTCGAGCACCGCGTACGGCGTGGCTCCGGCGTTCGCCAGGGCTGAGGTGTGGCCGGTGGGGAGGTTGGCGCCGAAGGAGTTGGTGGCGACCCGCCCTTTGACCCCCACGGCGGCGGCGGCCAGCCGCGTTGTCGTGGTCTTGCCGTTGGTGCCGGTAATCAGCGCGATGGCGCGGCCCGCAGAGAGGTGGCGGAGCAGATCCGGGTCGATTTTCAGGCCGAGCCATCCACCGATCACCGATCCGTCGCCGCGCTTTGCGGCTCGCGACAGCGCCGCCGCGGTACGGGACACTGAACTCGCGACCTTCGCCCGCAGGGGCATCTTCGCGTCCGTCACGCGAGCGAGGTTACCGGACCCGCGCTGGGGGCGATTTCTCCTCCACTTTCCTCCACCCGCTTTCCTCCACCTCGGCTCCTCGTCCCGCGTCCAAGGCCGCGGTCCGCGGCTCGAGTCGGCCGTGGGCGGGCTGCCTGCGCCGGGGGTGTCCGGTGTTCGACAGCCGGCGCGTGGCCTCGCTCCCCGCCGTCCTCCACTTCTCTCCACCCAATCTGAAGTGCGCTTTTGCAACGGATCTGCACCTGCTTTCGCGTGGAATTCGGTTGCAGGTGGAGGGAAGTGGAGTAGAGTGGGGCGCAATGGCGAGGCTGGGAGGCTCGCCGGCCCAGGGGGGAGAAGCGGTGAAGGACACCGCTCGGGGCGAGGGGGGTGCACCCGGTGTTTCTCGGCACCCACACTCCGCGTCTCGACGACAAGGGCCGGTTGATCCTTCCGGCGAAGTTTCGGGACGAGCTGGCGGGAGGTGTCGTGATCACAAAAGGGCAGGAGCGCTGCCTGTATGTGTTCCCGATGCCTGAGTTCCAGCGGATCGCCGACCAGCTCCGGGCCCAACCGATGACCAACAAGGCGGCCCGTGCCTACAGCCGGGTGTTCTTCGCTAGCGCCCACGACGAAATTCCGGATAAGCAGGGCCGGATCACTATCCCCGCCCACCTGCGGGAATACGCGGGGCTCAGTCGTGATCTTGTTGTGATCGGCGCGAGTAACCGGGTCGAGATTTGGGACCGGCAAGCCTGGGACGCCTACCTCGCCGAAAACGAAGACGATTTCGCGGACATCGAGGAGGGGGTGTTGCCCGGCGGACTGTAGCGCGTGGGCCGGTGAGACCTCTCCGGTGGGCAGCCGCCGCCCGGGACGCGACCGGAGAGTGGGTCTCCGCGACGACCACGTAGGCGTCGGCCGCATGACGTACTGCGAGATCTCCAGCCGCTCTCGCTCCTGGCTCCTCTTCCCCGGTGCCAGGCGCTGACGCCGGCGGTGCCGGTGTGAGCGGATGGGGATCTGGCGGTACGGCAGCGGCGCATGGGGGGCGGCGCAGCGGCGCACATGGCAGCGGCAGTGGTCACTTGCGGGTCATCTGGGGGTCGACATGCGGGAGCTGCGCGGTACGCATGTACCGGTGATGCTCGAGCGCTGCCTCGAGCTCCTCGCTCCCGCGCTTGCGCGCGCTGATCGCCCGACCGTCTACGTTGACGCCACGCTCGGCTTGGGGGGACACGCCGAGGCGGTGTTGGCGGCCCACCCGCACACCATCCTGATCGGGCTCGATCGGGATCCCGAGGCGCTCGCGCACGCGCGAGTCCGCCTCGCCCCGTACGGCGACCGCGTCCACTGTGTGCACGCGGTCTACGACGAGCTGCCGAGTGTGCTCGAGGAGCTGGGTTTCCCCCAGGTCGACGGAATCCTCTTTGACTTGGGTGTCTCGTCGCTCCAGCTCGACGCGCCGGATCGCGGCTTCGCGTACGCCCAGGACGCGCCGCTGGACATGCGGATGGACCAGACCCGGGGGATCACCGCCGAGGCGGTGGTCAACACCTACCCGGTGGAGGAGTTGACCCGGGTGCTGCGGGTGTACGGCGAGGAGCGGTTCGCCCACCGGATCGCGACCGCCATCGCCCGCGAGCGGCAGCGCCGTCGGATCACCTCGTCGGCTCACCTCGTGGAGATCGTCCGTGACGCCATCCCGGCCCCGGCCCGGCGCACCGGCGGGCATCCCGCGAAGCGGACATTCCAGGCGTTGCGGATCGAGGTGAACCGCGAGCTGTCGGCGCTCGAGAAGGCGTTGCCGGCGGCGCTCGACGCGCTCACGCTCGGCGGCCGGATTGTGGTCCTCTCCTACCACTCTCTGGAGGACCGGATCACCAAGCGCGTCTTCGCCGAGCGGGCGCGCAGCAGCACGCCGCCCGACCTACCGGTCGAGTTGCCCGGCACCGGCCCGACGGTGCGGCTGCTCAGCCGTGGCGCCGAGCTCGCCAGCGCGGCGGAGATCGAGGCCAATCCGCGGGCCGCGTCGGTGCGCTTGCGAGCCGCGGAGCGGATCGCGGTGGAGACCGATGACCGGCCGGGATCGGACCGGGCAGTCACCGCGAGCGGGGGCGGGACCGCACGGTCCCGTGAGGAGCGGGCGTCGTCCCCGATGGAGACGGCGCGGCGTTCGGTGACCAACGACAACACACTCCGGCCGCAGCGTTTGGGTGACCGGCCGGAGGCAGAGGGGGAGGGGATATGAACGTCGAGAGACGCGTTCACCGGTATGACATCGGTGAACGCGGCGCGGGCCAGCGTGTTCCACGGTTGGGGGGTCGAACCGTGGCGCAGCGGCCGACGCGCGGAGGCATCGTCGAGCTTGGACACCGCCCGGCGCGTCCTCGGGCGCGCGAGATCGCCGCGCGGCGCCCGGCGCGTCAGTACGCCACCGAGGGCAGCGCGGCGCTGCAGCCGATGGAGTCCTTGCGGGTGTGGGACAGCTCGGCGGAGCGCGCCGTCGGTCGCGAGATCCCAGCCCAGTCCACGCCTCGGCTGCGGGTCGCCCCACCGATGCCGGTGGTGGCGCCGCGCGCGCCGTTCGTGGCGCTCGTGTTGGTCTTGGTCGTCGGTGGTGTGCTCGGCATTCTCCTGGTCAACACCAAGATCAATGAGAATGCCTTCCGGTTGGACACGCTTCGGGAACAGCAGGCCTCGTTGGACATCCGCGAGCAGCAGCTCAAGAACGAGATCGCCGAGTACGAAGCGCCCGGCAATCTCGCCGCCCAGGCGCGTCGGCTCGGGCTCGTCGAGTCCGGGACACCGGCGTTCATCCGGTTGCCCGATGGTCGGGTGATCGGGGTGCCACAGCCGGCTGGCAGCGCGCAGCCCACCACGAGCGCGCAGCCCACCGCGAGCCAGTCGGAGACCGGGCGGTAGCCCGTGCCGAGCCGCGCCACTGATCCGCGCCGATACGGTGACGGCGGCCGCCCGGAGGTGCCGCGCGCGTCGAGGCGGACGACTGACGCGGGGTCCCTCGGTGGGATCCTCGGCGCCAAGGCGTACACCCCGCGGGGGCGCACCCTGCGGGAGAGCGCCGAGCAGCGCCGCGAGCCGGACGCGGACGCGGCCGTGGAGGCCCGTCGCCGCATGTTCCGGGTGGTGGACGGCGGCCAAGCGCGGTCCGAGGCGCGGCACGCCGCCGAGCGCGGGGAGCCGGAGCGGCTGCGTGACCGGGAGGTGGTGCCTCGGCCCCGCTCCCGGCGAGGGACAACCAACGTGCTGTCGCGCCGGAGCCCGTCAGGGGCGACGGTCCGGCGCGTCCGGGATTCGCGTCCGGCCTCGCGTCGCCTGTCGAGCCGGCGGCCTCCTCGGCTGGCCGACCCCCGTCGACGGCTCCGGCTGGCGACCGCCATGGTCTTGGCGATGTTCGCGACGATCGGCATTCGGCTGGTCGTGCTCCAGATCGTCGACACCCCGGCGTACGCCGACGGCGGTCTCGCCGCGCGGCTCAGCGCGCCGATCGTGATTCCCGCGCCGCGCGGCAGCATCTACGACCGCAACGGGGCCGTCCTCGCCCACAGCGTGGAGGCGCGGTACGTCTACGCGGATCCGCAGCGCGTCGAGGACCCCAACCGGGCCGCCGAGCTGCTGTCGCCTCTCCTCAACATGCCCGTCGACGAGCTCAAACGGCGGATGACGCCGCACAAGAGAGCGGACGGCCGGTGGTCGGAGTTCGAGTTCCTCGCCCGGGGCGTCGACGTGGACGTGGCCAATCAGATTCTCGACCTGGGCCTGCCCGGCATTGGCGTCGACCGGGATGAGCGACGCGACGTGCCCGGCCGTGACCTCGCCGCCAACGTGTTGGGCTTCGCCGGCCAGGACATGGTCGGCTTGGAAGGGCTTGAGGCGAGCTACGACGACGTGCTGCGCGGCGAGAACGGCGAGCGGGTCTTCGAGATTGGGCAGGGCAAGCTGGCCGCGCCCATCCCCGGCGGGTACAGCCGAGAGAAGGCCGCCAAGCCGGGGAGCTCGTTGGTGCTGACCATCGACCGCGATCTCCAGTATGAGGTGCAGCGCATCCTCACCGAGGCGATGACGAAGCACCAGGGCGGTAAGGCGGCGGCGGTGGTGCTCGACGTGCGCACCGGCGAGGTGCTGGCGCAGGCGAGCTACCCGACGTACGACGTCTCCAACTGGCAGCAGTCCAACCCGGAGGACCGGGAGGACGTGGCGACCAGCTTCGTGGTCGACCCGGGCTCCGTGCACAAGGCCTTGGTCCTCGCGGCCGCGTTGGAGGAGGGGGTCATCACTCCAGACTCGACCGTGACGGTGGGGCCGGCGATCCGCAAGGGCGACGTGGTCTTCCGGGACACCCACCCGATGCCGGAGGGCACGCGGATGACCCTCCCCGGGATCATGGCGTACTCGTCCAACGTCGGCATAATCAAGATCGCCGATAAGCTGGGTGCCCAGCGGCTCTACGAGTACCAGCTCCGCTTCGGCCTCGGTCGCAAGACCGGTGTGGGCCTGCCGGGGGAGGCGTCCGGGAAGGTCCTGTCGCCGAAGGAGTGGAGCGGCTCGTCCTACGGGTCGATCCCCATCGGACACAGCGTCGACGTCACGCCGCTCCAGATGGCCGCGGCCTACGCCGCCATCGCCAACGACGGCGTTTGGATTCAGCCGCGCCTCGTCCGCGAAACGATCGCTCCGGACGGCACGCGCACGCCCGCTCCCGATCCCGAGACCCGCCGGGTCGTCAGCCCGGAGACCGCGGCAGCGGTGCGGACCGCGATGGAGGCGGTGACCACCGTGAAGGACGCGACCGGGGTGCGCGCCGCGATCGCCGGGTATCGGGTCGCGGGCAAGACCGGCACGGGGAAACGGGTCGTCAATGGTCGGTACGCCAGCGGAACGGTCGCATCATTCATCGGCATGGCCCCGGCGGAGAACCCCCGATTCGTGATCGCGGTGTTCGCCGATACTCCGAACGGAAGCGGGGGAGACGTGTCGGCGCCGGCGTTCCGCGACATGATGTCGTTCACCTTGCGGCACTACCGCGTGCCGCCCTCCACGAGCCAACCGCCGACCTTCGAGATCCAACGCTGAGGTCATCGTCGCTGGTATGTCCACGGTGACACGGGGCGCTCCACGAGGGGACGAGATCGAGGCGGCCTACACCATGCGCGCGACGCGACGGGGTAGGGTCTGACGCCGTGCCCGGCAATCCGCGTCCTCGCACTGTTCCTGCGCTTCGGCTCGCTGATATCGCCGAGCTCCTCGTGGCGGATTCCGTACCCGTTGAGGCGGTGGGCGACACGTCCGTCCTGATCACCGGCGTGACCCACGCCAGCACCGCGGTGCGCCCCGGTGACCTCTTCGCGGCGTTGCCGGGGGCGAATCGGCACGGCGCCGAGTTCGTCGTGTCCGCGGCGCAGGCGGGTGCGGTCGCGGTCTTCACCAACGCGGCGGGCGCCCCGGCGGCGCGCGCGGCCGGACTTCCGGCGCTCGTCGTGCCCGATCCCCGAGCGACGCTCGGCACCGTCGCCGCTGCGGTTTACGGTGACCCCACCCGTGATCTCACCGTTATCGGGGTCACGGGCACCGCGGGCAAGACCTCGACGACGTACCTGCTGGAGTCTGGTCTCCGCGCCGCGGGGCACGTCACTGGCCTCATTGGGACGGTCGAGACTCGCCTCGGCGACCTGCGGATCGATAGCGTGCGCACCACGCCGGAGGCGACCGATCTGCACGCGATGTTGGCTGCGGCTCGCGAGCGGGGTGTCACCGCGGTCGTCATGGAGGTGTCCAGCCACGCTCTGGCCTTGGGCCGGGTCGGTGGGGTGCGCTTCGCGGCGGGCGGCTTCACCAACTTCGGCCAGGACCACCTGGATTTCCACGCCGACGCCGCCGACTACTTCGCCGCGAAGGCGCGGCTCTTCGACGGTCGCTGCCGCGTGGAGGTCCTCAACTGGGACGATCCCGCGCTCGTTCCCTTGCGCAAGCCGTCCACGGTGACCTATTCGGCCACCGGTGACCCGGCCGCGACCTGGCGCGCCGTCGAGATCACTGGTTCGGGGTACAGCCAGCGCTTCGTCGCCCTCGGCCCGGAGGGCGCGACGGTCGACGCCGGAGTCGCTTTGCCGGGACGGCACAACGTGGCCAACGCGCTGTTGGCGATCGCGCTGCTGACCGCGGTGGGGGTGGATCCGGCGACGGCCGCGGCTGGGGTCGCGGCGTGCCCCGGCGTGCCGGGGCGGCTGGAGCGGGTCGCGGCGCCGGGACCGGTGCTCGGCGTGGTCGACTACGCGCACAAGCCGGACGCCATCGTCGCGGCCCTTGCCGCGTTGCGCACGTTGGCGGAGGAGCGCGGCGGCCGACTGATCTGCGTGCTCGGCGCGGGAGGTGATCGGGATCGGGCCAAGCGGCCGGTCATGGGGGCGGCAGCCGCCCGGGGCGCCGACCTGGTCGTGGTGACCGACGACAACCCGCGGACCGAGGATCCCGCCGCGATCCGCGCGGAGGTGCGCCGGGGCGCGGAGGAGGCCGGCACGGCCGCGACGATCATCGAGGTGGCCGGGCGGCGGGCAGCGATCGATGAGGCGGTACGAATGGCGAAGGCGGGCGACATCGTGGCGGTATTGGGCAAGGGACATGAGCGTGGGCAGGAGGTCAACGGGACGGTCTATCCGTTCGATGACCGGGTGGAGTTGAGCGCGGCGCTCACCGCCCGCTTCGAGTCCTCGGTGGAGCAGTCATGATTCCGTTGACGTTGGCCGAGGTGGCGACCGCGGTGGACGGACGTCTCGTCGCCGCGGATCCGACGGTGCGGGTCACCGACACGGTGGAGTTCGACTCCCGCAAGGTGCGCCCGGGTGGACTCTTCGTGGCATTCCGGGGCGAGAAGGTCGACGGCCACGACTTCGCGGCTTCGGCGATCGAGGCGGGCGCGGTCGCCACGATCGGCACCTGCGAGGTGCCCGGGGTGCCGATGGTGGTCGTCGACGACGCGCTGACGGCGATGGCGAAGCTGGCACGCGCCGTGCTCAGCCGGCTGCCCGGACTCACCGTGGTCGGGGTGACTGGCTCGTCCGGAAAGACCACGACGAAAGACTTCATCGCGCAGCTCGCGGCCCGGCTCGGCCCGACAGTGGCGCCGACGGGCTCGTTCAACAACGAGCTCGGCCACCCCTATACGGTCCTGCGCGCCACCGCCGAGACGCGCTTCCTGGTGCTGGAGATGGGGGCACGCGGCCCAGGGCACATCCGCTACCTCTGCGAGATCGCCCCGCCGCACATCGGCGTGGTACTCAACGTCGGGGTCGCGCACATCGGGGAGTTCGGTTCGGTTGAGGGCATCGCCGCCGCCAAGGGCGAGTTGGTCGAGGCGCTCCCCCCGGAGGGTCTCGCGGTGCTCAACGCCGACGATCCCCGGGTTCGGGCCATGGCGGAGCGGACCGCGGCGGAGGTGATGCTGGTCGGTGAGGCACCGGACGCCACCCTGCGCGCCGAGGACGTGGTGCTCGACAACCGCGGCCGGGCGTCGTACACGCTGGTCTACCAGCCGGGAGGGCCGCACGGGCGAGAACAGGCCTCTGAGGCGTCGCCGCATGGCGAGCGGGTGGACGTGCGGCTGACCGTGGCCGGCCGACATCAGGTCGCCAACACCCTCGCCGCCGCCGCTGTCGCGCTGCGGCTGGGGATGCCGGTGGGCGACCTCCCGGACGCCCTGGGCGCCCTGCGGTTGGTGTCGGGCCGCCGGATGGACGTCTTTGATCGGGCTGATGGTGTAACAGTCATCGACGATTCCTACAACGCCAATCCCGCGTCGACGGCGGCGGCGCTCCGCGCGCTGGTCGCCATGGGGAATGGACGCCGCACGATCGCCGTCCTCGGCTACCAGGCCGAGCTCGGGGAGTTCGAGCGGGAAGGGCACGAGGAGGTCGGTCGGCTCGCCGCGGAGCTCGGCGTCGACCGGCTCATCGTGATTGGTGAGCCCGCTGCCCCGATCTGCGACGGCGCGGCGGCGGTGACGAACTGGGGAGGAGAATCGGTGCTGGTGGCCGATCAGGAGGCGGCGATTGCGCTGTTGCGCGAGGAATTGCGCTCGGGCGACGTCGTCCTGGTGAAAGGGTCGCGATACCGCACGTGGGACGTGGCGGACGCGCTGCGCGCCGCGGAGGGCATGGCGTGAGAGCGGTCATCGTCGCGGCGGCGGTGGCGTTCATCATCTCGCTGTTCACGACGCCACTGGGTATCCGGGTCTTCACCGCGCTCAAGGCTGGTCAGCCGATCCGGGCCGTGGGGCCGGTCACGCACCAGGGCAAGAAGGGCACGCCGACGATGGGCGGCGTCATCTTCATCACCGCCACGGTCATCGCGTACGTGGCCGGACACTTCGCGCTGACCACCCTGCCGGAGCAGCAGATTGCCCAAGTCGGGCCCACGATCACGGCGTTGGTGTTGCTCGGCCTGATGGTGTTCGCCGGCGCCGTGGGCTTCATCGATGACTTCCTCAAGGTGCGTCGGCGCAACAGCGCGGGGCTCAGCGCGCGCGGCAAGCTCCTCGGGCAGATGCTCGTGGGCGCGGTCTTCGGGGTTATCGCGCTCTACTTCCCGAGCACCAACGGGGAGACCGTCGGGAGCACCACCATCTCGTTCATCCGGGACATCGACTGGTTGGACGTCGGCAAGGTCGCCTCCGTGATCATCTTTATCGCGGTGGTGATGGCCACGACCAACGCGGTGAACCTGACCGATGGGTTGGACGGGTTGGCGACCGGGACCTCCGTCATGGTGCTCGGCGCCTACGCGTTAATCGCCTTCTGGCAGTACCGCCACTGGTGCGCCGACCCCAACTACCCCCTCAAGTATTGCTACGCGGTCCGGGATCCGCTGGAGATCGCGCTGATCGCTGGGGCCGCCGCCGGCGCGTGTGTGGGTTTCCTGTGGTGGAACACCTCGCCCGCTCGCATCTTCATGGGCGATACCGGCGCGCTGGGTCTTGGCGGACTGATCGCGGGTCTCGCGATGGCCACCCGCACGATGCTGTTGCTTCCGATCATCGGCGCGCTCTTCGTGATCATCACGATGTCGGTGGTCATTCAGATCATTTCCTTCAAGACCACCGGTAAGCGGGTGTTCCGGATGTCGCCGCTGCAGCACCACTTCGAGCTCGCGGGGTGGAGCGAGGTCAACATCGTGGTGCGCTTCTGGATCATCGCTGGCCTCGGGGTAGCGATCGGCCTCGTCCTCTTCTACGGCGACTTCCTCGCCGCGATCACCTGATCCCGCGTCCTCAGGCGTCGTGCGCCGGATGCCACCCAGAGTGGGGAACGCGCCTGTTGATCAACGCGACACGCCGGGCGGGTGTGCCCTGATCCGCCCGACGTGCCCGCGATGATGGGGCACATGGCGGAGGGAGGCGCCGATCGCGGGGGCGGCCGTTCACACGTGACCGGATTGTCCGGCCTGGCCGATCGGGCCGGGCAATCCGGTTCGGCACGCCCGAACCCGCCGCGTGGGCTCGCCGGAGGGCTGGCGGCGTTGCGCGGCCTGCTGGCACGGCCGCTGGCCTCCTATTACCTGCTGATCTCCAGCTCCGGTCTGTTGCTGGTGATCGGCCTGACCATGGTGTTCTCGGCGAGCAGCGTCATCGCCTACGTCACCAACGGCAGCGCCTTTGCGATGCTGCGCAGCCAGGCGACGTTCGCCGTGGTCGGGCTCGTCCTGTTCTGGCTATGCCAGCGGCTGCCGGTGCGGACCTATCGCGCCCTCGCGCGCTTCCTCATGATCGTCGCCCTCGGTCTGCTCGGCCTCCTCGTCCTGATGAACGTGGCCGCCTCGCTGATGCAGACCGACCGGGTGCAGATTGGACCGATCGGCGGCAGCTTGCTGTCGCTGTCCTTCGGCCCGCTCAACGTCCAACCCGGTGAGTTCGCCAAGTTCGCGCTGGTCGTCTGGGGGGCAGACGTCCTGGCGCGGAAGAACGCCCTTCTCGGCTACTGGCGGGAGCTGGCCGTACCGCTCTTCCCGGTCGTCGGCTTGCTGTTCCTGCTGGTCGGCTACAACGACCTGGGCACCATGCTGTGCCTGCTCGCCCTCCTGGTCGGGATGCTGTGGGCGGCGGGGGTGCGCTTGCGCGTCTTCGCCACCCTCTCGCTGGTCGGTCTGATCGGCATCGGCCTGCTCATCGCCGCCGCCTCCCTGGGGGCCGGCTCCGGCGCAGCGGGTGCGGAGAACTACCGCCTCGCCCGGTTGACCTCGTTCCTCACCCCGCCGGAGGAGTGCAAGCTCGACAACTGCTACCAGGCGCTCCAAGCGCGGTACGCGATCGGCAACGGCGGTTGGTTCGGCGTCGGCCTGGGGACGAGCCGCCTCAAGTGGGGGTACGTCCCCGAAGCCCACAACGACTTCATCTTCGCCATCCTCGCCGAGGAACTCGGCGTCGTCGGCTGCATGGTGGTGCTCGCGCTGTACTCGGTCCTGGCCTACACCGGACTGCGGATCGCGCGGCGCGTCGAGGATCCGTTCCGTCGCTTGGCCGCTGCCGGCGTGACGTCGTGGCTCGTCGGCCAGGCGGTCATCAACATCGGCGGGGTGGTGGGGCTCCTTCCCATCACCGGTTTGCCGTTGCCGTTCATCTCCGACGGCGGCAGCGCCCTCGTGGTGACCATGGCCGCGGTCGGCATGCTCGCCTCCTTCGCCCGCGCGGAGCCGGATGCGGCGCGAGCCCTCCACGCCCGTCCGCCGGCCCGATGGGTCCGACTACTCTGGGCACCATTGCCACCGCTGCCCCGCGAATCAAGACGGGTCGATTCCTCGCGACCGTCGTCGAGCGCCGACAGGGCGGGGTCTGGGCAGCGGCGCGGTTAACGCGGCGCGAGCCGGGCTGGCTCGTACCGCCAGGCGGTGACAGGAGCGAGAGGAGTCGCTATGGGTCCGCTGCGGTCGATCGTGCTCGCGGGTGGCGGGACCGGCGGGCATATCTACCCCCTGCTCGCCTTCGCCGATTGCCTGCGACGGCACGATCCCAGCGTTCGGATCACCTGTCTGGGCACGCCGAAAGGCCTCGAGAACGAGCTCATCCCGCCACGTGGTTACGATCTGCGGCAGATCCCGGCGCATCAGCTCCCACGGGCGGTAAACATGGACCTGATGCGTACCCCGAACCGGATGTGGAAGGCGGCCCGCGCTGCTGGAAAGATTCTCGACGAGGTGCGGGCTGACGTGGTCCTCGGGTTCGGTGGCTACGTCTCGGTGCCCGCGTATCTCGCGGCGTGGCGACGCGAGATCCCGATCGTCATTCACGAGGTGAACGTGCCGCCGGGAATCGCCAACCGGCTCGGCATGAAGCTGACCAAGCACGTCGCCGTCGGGTTTCCTCACCAGCCGGTGCAGTCTGAGGCCCTGCGCAAGGCGCGGGTGGTCGGCGTGCCGTTGCGGCGTTCAATCGCGCAGCTCGACCGCGCCGCGATGCGCGCGCAGGCCCGCGCCCACTTCGGTTTGGACCTCGACCGTCCGACGTTGTTCGTCTGTGGTGGCTCGCAGGGGGCACGGTCCATCAACCTGGCGGTCGCTGGTGCGGCCAAACAGCTCGCCAACGCGGGTGTGCAGGTCCTCCACGTGATCGGGGCGCGCAATGAGCCGGTCGAGATCCCCAGCGATCTCCCGGTGCCGTACGTCACGGTGCCGTACCTGTCGGAGATGGAGCTGGGGTACGCCGCGGCCGACTTGATGCTGTGCCGGGGTGGCGCGATGACCTGCGCGGAGGTGGCGGCTGTGGGGCTGCCCGCGGTCTATGTGCCGTACCCGCACAGCAACCAGGAACAGAAGAGGAACGCGCTGCCGATTGTGGAGGCCGGTGGTGGTCTCCTCGTCGACGACAGTGAGATCAGTCCTGGGTGGATCGAGCGGAACGTCATCCCGCTGATCCGTGACCCCAACCGGCTGGCGGCGATGGGGGCCGCGGCGGCCGCGTACGGCCGGCGTGACGGTGATGAGGCGCTGTTGGACTTCGTCTATGAGGCAGTTTTGGCAGCATGAGCCGCCCAGCAGGAGTCTGTCAACGCGCGAGGCTCGCGCCAGGCAACAGGAGGGTGTGATCCTGTGAACACCGCTGAGTTTCTGCCCGCCGGGACGGTCTCCGCCGAGGAGCTGGGCGCCGTTCACCTCATCGGCATTGGCGGAGTCGGGATGAGCGGTCTGGCTCGCCTCCTGCTCACCCGGGGCCTGCGGGTATCCGGCAGCGAGCTGCGCGAGTGGCCATCCCTCGCCGGCCTGCGCGCGCTCGGCGGCACCATCTACATGCAGCACGATCCGTCCAACTTGGACGGCGTGGACACGGTGATCTATTCCTCGGCCATCCCTCAGGATCACGTGGAGCTCGTCGAGGCGCGGCGGCGAGGCCTGCGCGTCCTCCACCGATCCGAGGCGCTCGCCGCGGCGATGACCGGCCGGCGCGCGATCGCCGTGTCCGGCACCCACGGCAAGACGACGACGACCTCGATGGTGACGCTGATCCTCCAGCGGGCGGGCGAGGATCCGTCGTTCGTCATCGGTGGTGAGATCTCCGAAGTCGGGTCCAACGCCCACCACGGCACCGGCCAGTACTTCGTCGCCGAAGCGGATGAGAGCGACCGGTCATTCCTCTTGTACCGGCCATATGTGGCGATCATCACAAATATCGATACAGACCATCTCAACACCTACGGAGACCTCGCCACGCTGTCGGCGACGTTCGCTGACTTCGCCCGGCTGACCGATCCGGACGGCTTCGTCGTCACGTGCGCCGACGATCCGGGCACCCGGGAACTCGCCGCCGTGCTGCGGGGGGAGCAGCGGCGGGTCTTCACGTACGGCGAGGCCGAGGACGCCGACCTGCGGATCTCCAACATCACCTCCTCGGCCCGCGGAGTGCGATACCTCGCCGAGCTCCATGGCGAGCCGCTCGGCGAGATCACCATGCCGGTGCCGGGCCGGCATCTCGGGCTCAACAGCGCCGCCGCGGTGCTGACCGCCCTCAAGCTCGGCGTTCCCCTGTCGGCCGCGGTCGAGGCGTTGGCGGCCTTCCCCGGAGTGCGTCGACGCTTCGAGCGCAGGGGAGTCGCGGCGGGGGTGCAGGTCTACGACGAGTACGCCTACCACCCGACCTCGGTGACCGCCGCGTTGCAGACCCTGCGCGACGTCGCCGGCGACGGGCGGTTGATCGTCGTCTACCAGCCGTACCGGCTCTACCGGACGCGGGATCTCCAAGCCGAGCTGGCCGCCGCGCTGGCGATCGCGGACGAGGCGATCATTTTGGAGGTTTACGCCCCTGGTGAAGAACGCCAGCCCGGTGAGGGCGGGGTGGCGTTGACGGCCGCGGTGCCGCTTCCCGACGATCGGAAGATCTTCATACCGTCCTGGGAGGACGTTCCCGCGGAGGTCGTGCGTCGGGCGCGGCCCGGGGACGTGGTGGTGACCATGGGCGCTCCGCCGATCTCGTTGATGGCTGATGAACTGCTCACCGCGCTGGCGAACGCGGCGGCCGAGCCACCCGCGTCGCCGGACCAGCGCCCGGGCACGGCCGCCGTGGACGCCGGATGACCCCGGTCCGTTCGCGGCGCGTCGGCCCGGTGGGGCGGGGTCCCACCGCGGGGGTGACCGGACCGAGTAGCCGAGCGGGGCGCGGCGGCGCGGCGGAGCGTCGGTGGCGCTTGGTGCGTGCGGACCGGGACGCCGTGCCGCCGTCCGTGCGGCGCTTCATGCAGCGGGCCCGCCGTCGGCGCCTGCGGGCTCTCCTGCCATGGGCGATCGTCAGTGGCGGCCTGGCGTTGGTGGGCGTGGGGGTGTGGCTCGTCTACGGCACCGCCCTCTTCGGAATCCGCGAGGTCCGAGTGACCGGTGGGGAGCTGCTCACCCCCGCGGAGATCCGGGCCGCCGCCGGCGTCCCCGACGGGATCTCCCTGGCCCGGGTGGACGTCGACGCGGTCCGCGACCGCGTGGCGGCGCTGCCGCCGGTGGCTCGGGTGACGGTCACGCGCGACTGGCCCCACACCCTGCACATCCAGGTGGTGGAGCGGCGTCCGGAGGCGGTCGTGCCGCAGAGCGGACGATACGCGGTGATCGACGCCACCGGAGTGGTGTTCCAGACGGTCAGCAAGCGCCCGGCTGACCTGCCGGTGCTGCGCGTGGCGACCCCGGGTCCGGAGGACTCGGCGACTCGTGCGGGATTGGAGGTCTTGGCGGCACTCACCACCGAGCTACGTGGACAGTTGGTTGAAATCGAGGTGGCTGGCCCGGCTCGGATCACGGTAAAGCTGCGAGGTGGGCGAAGCGTCGTATGGGGAGACTCATCCGACAACGAGACCAAGGCCCGGGTGGCGACTGCTTTGCTTCCCCAGCCGGGCAAAACCATCGATGTCAGTGCTCCCGATGTGGTGACGATTCGTTAACGGAGCGACGGGCGTTGGCCGGGCCTGACCACGGGCGAGAGACGGTCGTACGGCGGAATTTCCGCCGGGAGTGTGCACCAACACGGCGACACGCCGCGTTGGTTCTTGGATCGCGCCGATGCTCCGCATACGTTGCCCGAAGAGCCTTGGAGGTTGACATAACTCTAAGCCTCTAGTAGAGGGTGAGGGTTACCCTTCGTCCTCTCGTACCGAGCGGTCGTCGATTGCGGTCTGGCCGGGCCGCGGCGATCGAGGTCCGCGGATCTCGGAAGGGAAGGCACACCGGTGACACCTCCGCACAACTACCTGGCGGTCATCAAGGTCGTCGGCATCGGGGGCGGCGGAGTCAACGCCGTCAACCGGATGATCGAGGTTGGCTTGAAGGGCGTCGAGTTCATCGCGATCAACACGGATGCCCAGGCGCTGTTGATGAGCGACGCCGACGTCAAGTTGGACGTGGGGCGGGAGCTTACCCGCGGTCTCGGTGCTGGAGCTAATCCGGAAGTCGGCAGAAATGCCGCGGAGGATCACCGTGATGAGATCGAGGAGGTGCTCAAGGGCGCCGACATGGTCTTCGTGACCTGCGGCGAGGGCGGTGGCACCGGAACCGGTGGGGCGCCGGTGGTGGCCAACATCGCCCGTAAGCTCGGCGCGTTGACCATCGGCGTGGTGACTCGGCCCTTCTCGTTCGAGGGCAAGCGGCGCCAGGTGCAGGCCGAGGCGGGCATCGAGGAGTTGCGGGCCCAGTGTGACACCCTGATCGTCATCCCGAACGACCGGCTGCTCGCCCTCGGTGACCGGTCGATCAGCATGATGGACGCCTTCCGTCAGGCTGACCAGGTCCTCCTCTCCGGTGTCCAAGGCATCACCGACCTCATCACGACTCCCGGTCTGATCAACCTCGACTTCGCTGACGTGAAGAGCGTGATGAGCAACGCGGGCAGCGCCCTGATGGGTATCGGCAGCGCCCGTGGCGACAACCGGGCGGTGGAGGCTGCCGAGGCGGCGATCTCCAGCCCGCTGCTGGAGCAGAGCATGGATGGGGCGCGCGGCGTCCTGCTGTCCATTGCGGGCGGCTCCGACCTCGGTTTGTTCGAGATCAACGACGCGGCCCAGCTCGTCACCGACGCGGCCCACCCGGACGCGAACATCATCTTCGGCGCCGTCATCGATGACGCGCTCGGCGACGAGGTGCGCGTGACGGTGATCGCCGCCGGCTTCGACAACGGCACGCCGTCGTACAAGCCGACCGAGGCGCCGCGGAAGGTCGCGCCGCCGACCCAGCCGTCGCCGACGGCGGGCCCGACCCCGGCGACGCCGCCTCCGCCGCCGAGCCAGCCTCGTCGGGTCTTGTTTGACGATGTCGATGTGCCGGATTTCCTCAAGAACGGCTCCTGACATCGGCGATGGCATCGTCCACCCCCGACGCTGGGCGCCGGGCCGAGCTGGCGGAGAACTACGCCCGGGTTCGTGAGCGCATCGCAAAGGCCTGCGCCGCGGCGGGCCGGGATCCGGCTGAGGTCCGGCTGGTAGCGGTCACGAAGACCTTTCCGGCCAGTGACGTCACGCTCCTGGCCGACCTCGGGATCACCGACGTGGGCGAGAACCGGGACCAGGAAGCGGCCCCGAAGGCCGCCGCCGTCGCGGCGGCCGGCGTGGCGGTGCGGTGGCACTTCGTGGGCCGACTCCAGCGCAACAAGTGCCGCTCCGTGGTCCAGTACGCCGACGTCGTGCAGTCGGTCGACAGCGTCCGCTTGGCGGAAGCCCTGGGGAGGGCGGTCCAGCGCTCCCGCGCCGAAGGCGGCCGTACCGATCCGCTCGAGGTGTTCGTCCAAGTGAGCATCGACGGGGATCCCGATCGCGGCGGCGCGTGGCCGGAGAGCGCGGACGCCGATCGAGGCCTGCTGCCCGTCGTCACGGCCGTCGCGAACCATCCGGAGCTCACGCTGTCGGGATTGATGGCGGTGGCTCCGCTGGGGTGGGCACCGGAAGCGGCGTTCGACCGGCTCGCGGCGATCGCGGAGCGGGTCCGGAGCGAGTTTCCCGAGGCGTCACTCCTGTCGGCGGGGATGAGTGGTGATCTCGAAGTGGCGATCCGCTATGGGGCGACACATGTGCGCGTCGGCAGCGCATTGCTCGGAATGCGTGCGTCGCTGCGGTAACCTGACGTTCTGACACGAACTACATCAGTGTTTTTTGGACCGTCTCCCCTGGTCGGGGGTCCGATCCGACCCGATTGGCGGAGGGGCACGGGGAGGCGACCCAGGAGTGAGCACGGCAGTGTTCACGCGCGACAGTGGCACGGCACGGGGGGACGTGCCGCACGGCGGACGGAGGGGCGCGGCGATGGGTGCACTGCGCAAAGCGGGGGTTTGGCTCGGTCTCGTCGAAGACGACGAGGAGCACGACCGGGCCTACGAAGAGGAAACCGGTTACGAGAAGGCGAGCTACCGAGAGTCCCGGTACCGGGACAGCCGGTACACCAACGACAACGAGTTTGGTGACGACGATGACGAGCCCGAACCGCGGCGGGGAGTGTTCTCGCGGGTTCGGGGAAGCGACCGCTTGCGCCACACCGATCGCCTCAGTGCCCGCTCGTCTGACGCGAATCGGCACGACACGGAATCGCCGGAGCGGAGCGAGCGCGCCACCGTGCGCTCGATCACTCGCTCGACGAACAGCACCACAGACAGCACCTCGTCCACCCTTAGCTACTCGACGCGGGACGATCTCGGGCTGTCCGCGCAGTCGACGTCGCGTGAGCGCGCGTCAACGTCTGAGGACGAGCAGCGGTACCAGATCACCACGCTCCATCCGACGACCTACCGCGAGGCGCGGACGATCGGCGAGCACTTCCGCGACGGGGTGCCGGTGATCATTAATCTCACGGAGATGGATGAGGCGGACGCCCGTCGTCTCGTCGACTTCGCCGCAGGGTTGGCCTTCGGGCTGCGCGGTACGATCGAGCGTGTGACCAACCGGGTGTTCCTGCTCTCACCGGCCAACGTCCAGGTCACCGCGGAGGACAAGGCCAAGATCGCTGAGGGCGGTTTCTTTAGCCTGAGCTAGCCGAGCGAGGAAGCCGTCTGCCGTGTTCTCGATCGTGATGCAGGTTCTCTACCTGCTTCTCTACTTGTTCTTTCTGACACTCTTGGCTCGCTTCGTGTTGGGCGCGGTACTCCAGTACAGCCGACGGTGGCAGCCGGGCCGGGTCGCCGCCGCGGGGATGGAATCGGTGTGGAGCGTCACTGATCCGCCTCTTAAGGCGTTGAGGCGAGTGATCCCACCCCTGCGGATTGGTAACGTGAGCTTTGACCTGGCCTCACTTGTGCTGCTGGTTATTCTGTTCGTGCTGATGAGGTTCGTGGTGGAGCCGCTGATCACGTGAACCTGATCAGCGCGCTACGCGGCCGCAACTGACCCGAGGAGTTTCGATGCCGCTTACCCCGGCCGACGTCCACAACGTCGCCTTCAAGAAGCCCCCGATCGGCAAGCGGGGGTACGACGAGGAGGAGGTCGACGCCTTTCTGGACGAGGTCGAGCGCGAGCTCGCCCGTTTGATCGAGGAGAACAACGAACTCCGTGCTCAGGTCGAGCGCGGTGGTCGCGGTGCTCCAGTCGGCCCTGGTGCTGACGCCCGACTCGCGGCCGAGCTGAACGAGCTGAAAGCTCAGGTAGAGCGGCTGCAGCGGGAGAAGGCAGCGGCCGAGCAGGCTGCCCGCGCGTTGCAGGCCGAACTGGAGCAGTTGCGTGCCCAGGGCCCGATGACGGCTAGCGAAGGGGAGCAGCAGGCGCTGCGCGTGCTCATGATGGCGCAGCGCACCGCCGACGATCACGTGTCGGACGCGCGGCGTGAGGCTGACAAGCTCCTCAACGAAGCCCGGACCAAGGCTGAGGAGGTCACCCGGGAGGCGCGGGCCAAGGCCGACGCCCTCGAGCGTGACGCCCGCCAGCGCCACCAGGAGGCTATGGGCGGTTTGGACGCCAAGCGGGCCGCCTTGCAGAAGCACATCGAGGAGCTCAAGGAGTTCGAGCGGCAGTACCGCACCCGGCTCAAGGCCTACCTGGAGAGCCAGCTACGTGACCTTGAAGGGCGTGGGCAGAGCTTGGAGGCTGAGCTCGCGCGCGCCGAGAGTCGCGGCAGCGCCGGGGCCGGCGGATTGAGTTCGGCTGGTCTCGGTGGCTCGTACGGTGGAGGCCGCGCCGGCGGGCTCGAAGCCGCTCGCTAGCGCTCCGGGCCGAACCGCGACCTCCGAGCCACGCAGCGGCGAGGTGAGCCATGATCGTCGTTACTCTGTCGCTCATCCTCGTCGCTGTGGCTTTGTTGGTGGCCGGCCTGGCCAGCGGTTCGAGCACTGTGCTGACGGGTTCCATCGGGGCGAGCGCGCTCGCCGCGGTCGCCCTCGTCGTCCATCGCCGTCGTGCCGCAGCCAGTGCTCTGGTACGGGTGGCACCACCCTTAGCGGTGGGGGACGACGGAGGCGCGAGGGAAGCCGCCGAGGACGACGGGGATCGCGCGCAACCCTCCCGCCGAGGCGATGTCGCGCGGGTCCGGAGTGCGCGCCCAGATGGTGGATCTGCCGCGGTGGCGGGCGTGGGGTCGGGGCTCGTGACCGGGTCGGGTCCGGGGCACCCCCTGATACCGGGATCGTCCGCGCGGATCGCCTTCGTCGATCCGGTCCTGGCGCCCGCGTCCGTCACCGGCGACCAGGGCGCGGAGCGGTCGCGCTACCAGGGACGGGCGGTTCCGCTGTCGAAGCGCCCAGCGCGCCCCGGGGCGGCGCTCGACGCTGACGATCCCTTCGATGAGCCCGCGCCCCAGTGGATCGAACCCCATGAGGCGGATCGCGTCGCGCGGATGACCGCGCCGGTCGTGGTCGTCGATGGCCGGCCCCGGTATCACCTCGCGCACTGTCCTCATCTCGTGGGCCGGGTCAGTGAAGCAGTCGCCGTGGCCGAGGCGGTGAGGTTGGGTTTCAGTCCCTGCGGGCGCTGCGAGCCGGTGCGGGCGTTGCTCGCCGGTCGTGATTAGGTATCACCATGTCGCGCACAGCCCGCCGCCGATCGGGCGGCACGAGCACCCGTGCGGGCACCCATGGCCCAGCGGCCCCGGGCACATCGGGAGCGAGCCCTCGCGCCGCGTCGACGACGGTGGCGGTTCGCGTCAAACCCGGTGCGTCCCGGGCTCAGGTGGGGGGTCGCTACGACGGGCCGTACGGCCCCGCACTCGTCGTCGCGGTGACTGCGCCCGCGGTCGATGGCCGAGCGACCGAAGCGGCGCGGCGGGCCCTCGCCGAGGCGTTGGAGCTGCGTGCCGCGCAAGTGGAGTTGCGCAGTGGCGCGGCGAGCCGCGACAAGCTGTTCACGGTGCTGGCGGACGCGGCTGAGGTGGAGTCGCGCGTGCGGCGGCTTCGCGACGGGACGGGGGGCTAGCGCGCGTCGACTCGTCCCCGGCGCTTCCGCGCGCCAGTGGTGGTGCCGAGCCTGGCACGTCCTCGCCGCTCATGGAGCCGGGCGGTCGGGCGCGGGCCTACCGAGCGGCGGGGAGGTAGGCCCTGGACAGCGATAGACGGAAGTGGATCACCGCGTCCGGCGGCGCGGAAAACCCGGATTTTGCTAGGGTCCTTTTGCCCGGTTTATGGATTATTCCGGGTGGGAACGGGTAGCTCCGCGACAGGAACGTTGTGGGACGTGCTCACGTTCCGTATTCTTGCCTATCTCTGGAGTTGCGCGGCACCCGCCGCGCGCCCGTTCGCATGTGGGGGATGCCATGGCCGGGCGGGGTGATGGCACGGGCACGGCGACCACGGCATCCGGCGCACCGCACGCGGGCGCCGGCGACGGACCGGCGGCGGGACACCCCGTGGTGTCCGTGCGCCACTGGCCAAACCCTGCCGCGCCGCGCGCCGTCGTCACCGCTCGCCGCGTGGCAGCCCGACAGGAGTGCCGGGCAGGGATACGGGCCCGGCGTAGGCACCGCCGATCGCCGCGAACAGCGCGGCCAAGGGAGCGACCATGGCCAAATCAGCCGACACGAAGACCACGGGGCGCAAGTCGATGGCCCACAAGGCCGTCCGCAGCACTGCCGACATCGAAAGGATCCGGGCCGCGCTGGCGGAACGCCGGGATGAGCTTCGCGCGGAGTACGATCAGACGCTGAGCGAGATCATTGAACTCCAGCGCGACCGGTGGACCGATTCGGCCGGCGACGATCAGGCCGATACCGGCACGAAGACGTTCGAGCGGGCGCAGGAGATCTCTCTCGCGCACAGCATCCTGGAGCGAATTAACCAGGTTGAGCGGGCGTTGGAACGTCTGGACGAGGGCAACTACGGGTGGTGCGAGCGGTGCTCCGGGCCGATCCCGGTCGAGCGACTCGCCGCGTTCCCGTCCGCGACGCTGTGCGTGGCCTGTAAGCAATTCGAGGAACGGCGGTAGGCATGACGACGTCCTCGCCCGATGGCTCGCGCCATCGGGCGAGGACGATCAGTGATTGCCGTGGCGCGACGGGAGGGACGAGCACGCTGGGTGCCGAGGGAGAGCAGGTAACCGCCCGCCCGGCTGTGGGGCGGGACGCGGTGGCGGCGCGGTCCACGGTCGACCGCGCGCGGCGACGGAGTCGCCAGGTGCTAGCTGGGGTCGCGGCTGTCGTTGTGGTCGCCGATGTGGTGACCAAGCAGCTCGCCCTCAGCACGTTGGAAGGGCGTGAGCCGGTCCGTCTGCTCGGCGGCGCGGTCTACCTGACGTTGACCCGGAACAGCGGCGCGGCGTTCAGCTTTGGCGCTGATCACACCTGGGTCTTCCCGCTCGTGACGCTCGGCGTGGTCGGGTGGATCATGTGGATGGCGCGGCAGCTCCGGTCGATCCCGTGGGCGCTGGCGCTCGGGTTCATCCTCGGGGGTGGGCTCGGCAATCTCACTGACCGGCTCTTCCGCGCGCCCGGGCCGTTCCTCGGTCATGTCGTGGACATGGTGAGTCTCTTCGATCCGTACGGCCGGGTCTGGCCGGTCTTCAACCTCGCGGACAGCGCGCTCGTCACCGGAGTGGCTCTTGCCGTCGCGTTGGAGTTGACCGGTCGGCAGCGGGACGGCAGGAGGCTGCCGACCCGGGGTACCGATGACGAGAGTGTGCAGGAGCGGCAGTGACGGCGACGTACGGAGCCGGGCAGATTCGTTTGGCTGGCGATCAACGCGCATTGCCGGTGCCTGATGGCCTCGACGGGATGCGTCTCGATCAGGCTGTCGCCCGGTTGTTTGGGCTTTCGCGCACCGTCGCGGCCGAGTTGATCGAGGCGGGCGACGTGCTGGTGGACGGTACGACCCGCGCGAAGTCAGACCGGATCACCGCGAACGCGTGGTTGGAGGTGACGCTACCTCCTCCCGCCACGCCGCCACCGGCTGCTCCACAACCGGTTCCAGGGTTGACCATCGTCTACGAGGACGACGACATCGTGGTCGTCGACAAGCCGGTGGGGGTCGCGGCCCATCCGAGCCCCGGGTGGACCGGGCCGACGGTGATCGGCGGTCTCGCCGCCATGGGCCGCACGATCGCCACGAGTGGGGCCGCGGAGCGTCAGGGGGTCGTCCACCGACTCGACGTCGGCACGAGCGGCCTGATGGTCGTCGCGAAGAGCGAGCACGCGTACAGCGTGCTCAAGCGGGCCTTCAAGGCGCGCGAGGTCGAGAAGCGGTATCACGCGGTGGTTCAGGGGCACCTCGACCCGCTGCGCGGCACGATCGACGCGCCGATCGGCCGGCACCCCACGCACGACTACCGATGGGCGGTGGTCTCCGACGGCAAGCCGAGCATCACCCACTACGACACCGTTGAGGCGTTCCCCACCGCGAGTCTGGTCGATATCCGGCTGGAGACCGGCCGTACCCATCAAATTCGGGTGCACATGTCCGCGCTGCGCCACCCCTGCGTCGGCGACTTGATGTACGGCGCGGACCCCACGCTGGCGGCGCGGCTGGGGTTGACCCGGCAGTGGCTCCATGCCCGCGCGCTCGGGTTCCTCCACCCCCGCACGGGCGAGGAGGTCTATTTCGTCAGTGACTACCCTGAGGACCTGTCGCGCGCGCTGGCGATCCTGCGGGGCTGAGCGTCGATCGGTTCTCAGGACAACCCCCACGCCCGATGGGAGGCCCGATGCGCGCCGGCGAGCGTTTGCGACGGCGGGATGGCTCCACGCTGTCTGCGGTGGCGCGGGGTGTCGCGCGGCTCAGCCACGGGCGAGTGCCTCCGCGAGGGGTGACCGTGGCGGCGGTGCTCGCGCTGGCGGCGGTGGTGGTCACCGCGTGGTGGGCGATGGACCGTCCCGGCGGGGGGTACGGCAGCGGCGGTGACGTCGTCCGGGTGGGGGTCGCCGAGGGGGAGTCGATACCCGACTATCTGCGCGCGAGCCGGGCACGGCTCGATGCCCTGCTCGCCGGTTCGGCCGATCAGGAGCAGACGGAGATCTACGCGTTGGTGGCGTTCACGGCCTATCTGACGCCGGACCGCGTGGCACGCGTCTTGGACGGTGTCGCGGTCTCGGAAGTCTTCAGCCGGGTGCCCTTGCCGGAGACGCAGACGCAGATCGTGCGCATACCGGCGTCTCGTCTCCCCGCCGACCTCGAGGCGGGGATGGCGGACGTCGCGGCGCGCAAGGAAGCGGAGGCGCGCGACTACCAGGAGCGCCGCGCCGCGTTGGGGGACAGCGACCGGGATCAGGACCTGCGCCGCGTCTACGACAGTGGGGCGCGGGTCGCCGCCGCCGAGGCAGCCGCGTACCGGTCGCACTGCGCGTGCGTGTACGCCGCGGTGGTGCGCGCCACCCCGGCCCGGCTGGACGCGCTGGCCGAGCGGGACGGCGTGCGGGTCGTCGACCCGGCGCCGCAGCTGCGGCAGCTCGCGCGGGCGGTCTTCCTCCCGCCGTTGCCGGAGCAACGCGACGTGGTGCGCCCGCCGACGGACGCGGATTTGTCGGAGGTCACGACGTCGCGCAAGGCCGATCCCCGCGATCGGCCTTCCGGCGCCGTGGGCGCCGAGCAGGTGCGGTCACCGTCCCCGTCGCGGTCTGGGGGAGCCGGTGAAACACGCTGATGATGAGGGATTAGGTCCCCCAGGGTGGGCCGCATAGGGTTGGACATACCGTGTCACCGGGGATCGATGTCGGAGGGCGAGCCGTGAGAGGCACCGAGACCGAGTGGGGTCGGCCTGCCGAATCAACACCGCGCTGGCGGGCGCTGCTCGATCGCGCCCGACTCGGTGGCCGCACGGGGGAGCAGCCTGAGGTCCGGCGCGGGCGTGGTATCGACGGATGGCGACGCCGTCGCAACGGTGAGGAACCGCAGGCGATGGGATACCCGGCCGATCACTCCTACGGTGGGGATCCGCCGCCCCCCGCATACGACCACGCGCCGCCGTATCCGGGGTACGAGGGGCCCCCGGGGTATCCGCCGCACCCTGGCCCGTCTGGCTACGGCGCCAGCCACGGGTACGCCTCGCCGCCACTGGCGTCCGCGTCCGCTCCGGTGCGGCCGGCGAACCCTCCCTACGAGCCGCTGCCGACTCGCCCGGCGCCGACCGGCCCGTCGATGGGGGTCGCCTCCGTGCCCACCGCGGCGGCCGGCTATTCCCCGTCCGGGGGAAGCTATCCCACCCGGGTCGAATGGCGAGAGTCTCACGTGGACGCCGAGACGGAGCGGGCGATCGCCATCCTCCGTCGGGACCTCGGCTTACCCCGGGTGCTCGCGTTCGCCAACCCCAAGGGCGGGGTGCACAAGACCACTGCGACCGTCCTCGCCGCGGCCACCGTCGGCAGTGTCCGGGGCCGGGGGGTGCTCGCCTGGGACGACAACGAGCTGCGTGGCACGCTCGGGCTGCGCGCGGGCAGCGCCCGCCACGCCCGGACCATCCGCCACCTCGTCGCGGACCTCGACGAGATCGAACGGTGCCCCGGGTACGAGCTGGCGGAGCGGCTCGACGACTACCTGCGGCACGCCTCGGATGGTTCCTACGACGTCCTGGCCGGGGAGGAGAGCCCGCACTTCGCGCGGAAGCTCGACAAGACGACGGTGCGCCGGGTGCTCGAACTCCTGCGCCGGACCCACGACGTGATCTGCGTGGACACCGGCAACAACGTCGAGAGCGCCAACTGGCGAACGGTCCTGCAAGCCGCTGATCAGCTCGTCCTGACGACCGTGCCGCGTGAGGACGCCGCTTTCACCGCCGACTGGATGCTCGACCTTCTGCACGACATCGGGATGGGGGAGCTGGCGAATAACGCGGTGACGCTCCTGTCCTGCCCGACTCCAGAGCCATCGCCGTTGCTCGAGGACTTGCGACGGCATTTCGCCACCCGCACGCGGGCGGTCGCGGTGGTGCCGTACGACCCGACGCTGGAGACCGGCTCCTCCATCGACTACGCGCGGCTGCGGCCCGAGACACGGCAGGCGTGGCTGCGAGCGACGGCGGTGATGTTGGAGCCGTTCGGCCGGTAAGCGGCGCGTCCACCCTCGTACTCGCCGGCTACCCCCGTGGGGCGGGTCGACTTGAGAGGATCACGGGGTGAGCGCCGCACCGTCTGAGGAACACCGGTCCGGTCCCGCTGCGGACCCACACCGCCATCGAAGCCCGTCGGACAATCCGCCGCCTCCGGCCGCGACACCCTCCCCAGCCTTCGCGGCGGGCGATCGACGCCCGTGGCCTGAAGGCCATCACTCAGCGACCGGGGAGGCGGCGTCGGCTGGGCACGGTCCGTCGGCGGCCGCGATCGGGGAGCGGCGACGCGTGTCGCGCGGTCGAGCGGCGATGGTGGGGCTCGTCACCACATTGGTGATCACCGCGTTGGGCGCGCCCCTCGGCTTCCTGTGGCGGGCCGTGGCGCCAAGCGTCCCCGTGGTCCGGACCGAGCACGGCAGCGCCCTGACCGACCCGCAGCCCGAGCAGTTCGCCGCCGCCGATGGGTGGTTCGCCCTGCTTGGTTTCGGCTTCGGCGTGCTCGTCGCGGTCCTCGGGTGGATCGCGCTGCGGCGCTACCGCGGCCCGGTCGGTCTGCTCGCCGTGGTCTGGGGCGGCATCGGCGCGAGTCTGGTGGCCTGGGCGATAGCCCGGTGGGTGGGACACGACGAATACCAGCGGCTGCTGGCGACGGCCGCGGTCGGTGAGGTGATTCACCGGCCGCCCGAGCTGCGGGCGGGACGGCTCGAATGGATCTACGGGGTGATCCCGACGCTGCAGGGGAGTCTGCTGATCCCGGCGTTCGCCGCGGCGATGGCGTACACCCTGCTCGCCGGGTGGTCGCGCTACGCCACCCTCGGCGTGGAGCCGGAGGCGGCGTGCGGGCCGGATGGCGCGGGCCCGGTGAGTGCGGATGGCACGGGATCCGCTAGTTCGGACTCGCCGGCACCGCAAGCTCCGCCAGGGGCACCGGCACCGCCCGCACGTGGCGCAGCAGCGTCACCTCCCGAGTGAGCAGCCGCAGCTCCTCCCGCAGCCGCTGGGCGGTGCCGGGCGCGGCGAGCAGCCGTTGCCGGTCGTCGACGGTGAGCACCGCGGTCGCGGCGACCAGGTGCGACAGCACGGTGGGGTCGTCCGGGAGCTGTTCGGAGAACTGCTGGGACTCCCCCCGGAGGAGTCGGAGGTACTGCCGGAACACCGCGAGCACGCGGGGCGCGAGGAGGTCGGCGAGGTCGGCGTCCTCGGGGGATTCCGGCAACCACTCCACCTCCGCCTGCAGGTAGGGGGTGGAGTGGGCGTCGATGCGGGCGATGCGGAAGCGTTGCCGGCCGACGGTGACGATGTGATACCGACCATCGGGCAGCTCGGTGACCCGACGGAGTTCGGCGCTACAGCCGATCTCGTGCAGGCTGACCGCCGCGGCGGACAGGCCGCTGATGGGCGGGGTCAACGTCTCCCAACCCTGTCGGATGGCCACCACGCCGAACTCCCGCGGCGTACCCTCGGGCAGAGACACCAGGTGCCGTACCAGCGCGCGGTAGCGTTCCTCGAAGACGTGCAGCGGCAGGACGAGCCCCGGAAACAGCACCGTGTTCAGAGGGAAGACCGGCAACCGCGAGGTCACTGGACGAGCCTAGCGTGGTGGGATTCACCGCTCCGAGCACCGGAGGCCGAGGGTGGCTCACTCAACCGGCGGCATAGACTCGCAAGGGTGCTGAACCGGATCGACCTGCGTGGTAGCTCGCGTGACCCGCGGGGCCTGCTCCCGCGCGCCCAAATCGATGTCGCTACCGCGGTTGACCGTATCCGACCTGTGGTGGACGCGGTCCGCGAGCGCGGTTTCGACGCCATTCGAGACGCCACCGAGTGCTTCGATGGCGTCCGACTCGACCGTTTCCGCGTCCCCGCGGAGGCGCTCGCCGCCGCCGAGCGGGAGCTCGACCCTCAGGTTCGGGCGGCCCTCCTGGAGGCGATCACCCGGGTGCGGACGGTGCACGCCGCGCAACGGCCGTCGGAGGTGACCACGCAGGTGGTGCCGGGCGGCACGGTCACCGAGCGGTGGGTGCCGGTCTCCCGGGTGGGCCTCTACGTCCCCGGGGGCCTGGCGATGTACCCGTCGACGGTGGTGATGAACGTCGTCCCCGCGCAGGTCGCCGGCGTGGAGTCGCTGGTCGTGGTGAGCCCGCCGCAGCGGGACAACGGCGGCTTGCCCGATCCCCGGGTGCTCGCCGCGTGCGCCCTGCTCGGCGTCGACGAGGTGTACGCCGTCGGCGGCGCCCAGGCGATTGCGATGCTCGGGTACGGCGCGCAGACCAGCGCCGACGGCGCGGAGCGCTGCGAGCCGGTCGACATCATCACCGGGCCGGGCAACATCTGGGTCACCGCCGCCAAGCGGCTGCTGCGAGGTGTGGTCGGCATCGACGCGGAGGCCGGGCCGACCGAAATCGCGATTCTCGCGGATGACACGGCGGATCCCGTGCACGTCGCCGCTGACCTGATCAGCCAAGCCGAGCACGATCCGCTCGCCGCCAGCGTGCTGATCACCCCGTCGGAGGAGCTGGTGGAGGCGGTGGAACGCGAGCTGGAGCGGCGGGTGCGCGCGACCAAGCACAGTGAGCGGATCACCGCCGCGCTGACCGGCTCCCAGTCCGGCGTGGTCCTCGTCGACGACCTCGAAGCGGGGCTGCGGGTGGTCGACGCGTACGCGGCCGAACACCTGGAGATCCAGACCCGGGACGCGCGGCAGTGGGCGATGCGGGTGCGCAACGCCGGCGCCATCTTCGTCGGCCCGTACTCCCCGGTGTCGCTCGGCGACTACTGCGCCGGTTCCAACCACGTGCTGCCGACCGGCGGCTGCGCGCGGCACTCCTCCGGCCTGTCGGTGTACTCGTTCCTCCGCAGCGTCCAGGTCATCGAGTACGACAAGGAGGCGCTGCGGGAGGTCGCCTCGCACGTGGTGACGCTGGCGACGGTCGAGGATCTGCCGGCGCACGGCGAGGCGGTGCAGGCGCGTTTCCCTGAGGCGTTGTCCTGAGGCGGAGTGGCAGTGACCAGCCTTGATGAGCTACCGCTGCGGGACGATCTGCGCGGCATGCGCCCCTATGGCGCTCCTCAGCTCGACGTGCCCGTGCGGCTGAACACCAACGAGAACTCCTACCCGGTCCCGGATGAGGTCGTCGCGGCGGTCAGCAAGGCGATCCAGGCCGAGCTGCGGACGCTCAACCGGTACCCGGATCGGGAAGCGCTCGCCCTGCGCGCCGACCTCGCCGACTACCTCGGCCACGGCTTGACCAGCGCGCATGTCTGGGCGGCCAACGGCTCCAACGAGATTCAGCAGCAGCTCTTGCAGGTCTTTGGCGGGCCAGGGCGGAGCGCGATGGGCTTCGCTCCGGGCTACTCGATGCATCCGCTGTTGGCGGTCGCCACCGGCACGCGCTGGATCGAGGGCCGCCGGGGCGCCGACTTCGACCTGACCCCCCAGGAGGCCGCCGCTCAGGTCGAGGCGCACCGCCCGGATGTCGTCTTCCTCTGTTCGCCGAACAACCCCACGGGGACGGCGCTCGATGTGGCGGTGGTGCGGGCTGTCCTCGACGTCGCTCCGGGCATGGTGGTGGTGGACGAGGCGTACGCGGAATTCGCCCGCCCTGGTACGCCGAGCGCGCTGACCCTGCTGCCCGATCACCCGCGGCTCGTCGTCACTCGTACGATGAGCAAGGCCTTCGGCTTCGCCGGCGGCCGGCTCGGTTACCTCGCGGCGGATCCGGCGGTGGTGGAGGCCGTCCAGCTCGTGCGGCTGCCCTACCACCTGTCCTCGCTGACCCAGGCTGCCGCGCGGGCGGCGCTCGCGCACCGCGACCTGCTGCTCAGCACCGTCGAAGTGATCAAAGAGCAGCGTGACCGAATCGTGCGGACGCTGCGCGAGCAGGGGTACCGCGTCGCGGACAGTGACGCGAACTTCGTCCTGTTCGAGGTCGGCGGTGACCAGCGGATCGTGTGGCAGGCGTTGCTCGACCGCGGGGTGCTCGTACGGGACGTCGGACTGCCCGGCTGGCTGCGGGTCACCGCCGGCACGCCCGAGGAGACGGACGCGTTCCTGCGCGCCATGGTGGAGATCGCGCGGGAACGAACCTAGAGAGGTGAGTGCAGCATGAGTCGCGCCGCCCGGGTCGAGCGGTCCACCGCGGAGACCACGGTGCTGGTGGAGCTGGAGCTCGACGGAACGGGTCGGGCTGAGATCAGCACCGGGATCGGCTTCTTCGACCACATGCTCAACCAGATCGCCCGACACGGTGGCTTCGACCTGGTCGTCCGCACCACCGGCGACCTGGAGGTCGACGCGCACCACACCATGGAGGACACCGCGCTAGCGCTGGGTGCGGCGTTCGCCGAGGCCTTGGGAAACAAGGCCGGGATCCGCCGGTACGGGTCGGCGACGGTGCCGTTGGATGAGGTGTTGGTGCGCGCCGCGGTCGACCTCTCTGGCCGGCCGTACGTCGTGCACGACGAGCCGCCGCTCGCCCCGTTCATCGGTGCGGTGTACCCCACCAGCATGACGCGGCACATCTGGGAGTCGTTCGGGCACGCGGCCCGGATCACGCTGCACGTCGACGTGCTCCGGGCGGCTCGCCCGGGTGCCCAGCCGGACGCGCACCACGTGGTGGAGGCGCAGTTCAAGGCGGTCGCCCGCGCGTTGCGCGAGGCGGTGGAGATCGACCCACGTGCGGCGGGTGCGGTGCCCAGCACCAAGGGAACGCTGTGAGATGAGAGCCGTATTGCCAGTCGTCCTGTTCGGGCTGACCGGGATGTTGGTCGGTGGGGTGTGGTCGCTCTACCGCCAGGGCGCGCCCCGCGTGGCGATCGGCGTGGTCGGTCTGCTGGCGCTGCTCGCCGGTGCGGCGGGTGTCCTGTGGCTGATTCCGGGGGAGCGGTGATGGTGAGCGCGCCGTCCCCCGAGTCGTCGCCCCGCGCGTCGCGTGACAGCCGGCCCAGCGTGGTCGTGCTCGACTACGGGTCGGGCAATCTCCGCTCGGCGGAGCGGGCGCTGGCGCAGGCGGGCGCGACGGTCACCGTCACCCCGGATCTCGACGCCGCCGCCCGGGCCGACGGCCTGGTCGTGCCCGGCGTGGGGGCGTTCGCGGCGTGCATGGCCGGCCTCGGGGAGGCCCGGCGGGTCATCGCCGAGCGGGTCTCCGCTGGACGGCCGGTGCTCGGCATCTGCGTCGGTATGCAGGTCCTCTTCGAGTACGGGGAGGAGCACGGGGTGGTGACCCGTGGGCTGGGCATCCTCCCCGGCGGGGTGACCCGGCTGTCTGCGCCGCGGGTCCCGCACATGGGCTGGAACGTGGTGCACGCCCCAGGGGACAGCGTGTTGTTCGCGGGGGTGGAGCCGGGGGCTCGCTGCTACTTCGTCCACTCGTACGCCGCGACCGACGTGGACGCCCTCACCGCGATCGGGGCGCGTGTCGCCACCTGTGTCCACGGCGGTACGTTCGTGGCCGCGGTGGAGTGGGGCGCGGTGTCGGCGACGCAGTTCCACCCCGAGAAATCCGGCGCGATCGGCGCGATCGTGCTGCGCAACTGGGTGTCGACGCTGTGACCGCAGACGCCCGTCGGCCGTGGGCCTCGGACCAGATTGGAGACGTGACGTGACCCTGACTCTGCTTCCCGCCGTCGACGTCGCCTATGGTCAGGCGGTACGCCTCGTGCAAGGGGCGGCTGGCACGGAGACCTCGTACGGGGATCCGCTGGAGGCGGCGCTGGCGTGGCAGCGCGACGGCGCCGAGTGGATTCACCTTGTCGACCTCGACGCGGCGTTTGGGCGTGGCTCCAACGCCGACGTGCTCGCTGAGGTGGTGCGGCGGGTGGACGTGGCGGTGGAGCTCTCTGGGGGGATCCGCGACGACGAGTCGCTGCGGCGGGCCTTGGCCACCGGCGCGGCCCGCGTGAATATCGGGACGGCCGCGCTGGAGAACCCGGAGTGGTGTGACCGGGTGGTCAGCGAATACGGCGACCGGGTCGCGATCGGGCTCGACGTACGTGGGCGTACCCTGTCGGCCCGCGGCTGGACCCGCGACGGGGGCGATCTCTTCGAGGTGTTGGCCCGCCTCGACAAGGCGGGCGCGGCGCGGTACGTCGTCACCGACATCACTAAAGACGGCACCATGCGCGGCCCGAACCTCGAGTTGCTGCGCCAGGTGTGCGCGGCGACGGACCGCCCGGTGATCGCCTCGGGTGGGGTGTCGACGTTGGACGACCTGCGCGCGCTGGCCGCGTTGGAGCCGATCGGCGTCGAAGGTGTCATCGTCGGCAAAGCGCTGTACGCCGGTGCCTTCACGGTCGCCGAGGCGCTCGCGACGCTGGCGGCCGCGGGTGCGTCCCAGGAGCGCTCATGACGCTGGCGGTACGGGTGATCCCCTGCCTCGACGTGGACGCGGGCAGGGTCGTCAAAGGGGTGAACTTTCTGAACCTCCGGGACGCGGGGGACCCGGTCGAGCTCGCGGCCGCGTACGACAGGGCGGGGGCGGACGAGCTGACCTTCCTCGACGTCACCGCCTCCGCCGCCGGCCGCGGCACGATGCTCGAGGTCGTGCGTCGCACCGCGGAGTCAGTCTCCATCCCGTTGACCGTCGGCGGCGGCGTCCGCTCGGTGGCCGATGTGGACGCTCTGCTGCGGGCCGGCGCGGACAAGGTGGGGGTCAACACCGCGGCGATCGCCCGACCCGAGCTGATCTCGGAGATCGCTGACCGGTTTGGTCGGCAGGTGCTGGTGCTCTCACTCGACGTCCGGCGGGCGCCGGGGACGCCCAGCGGGTTCGAAGTCACCACCCACGGGGGGCGGCGGGGCACCGGCATCGACGCGATTGAGTGGGCTCGCCGCGGCGCGGAGCTGGGCGCTGGGGAGCTACTGCTCAACTCCATGGACGCCGACGGTACGAAGGCGGGCTTCGACCTGGAGCTGATCTCCGCGGTACGGGCGGTCGTGGAGATTCCGGTGATCGCCAGCGGCGGAGCGGGGAAGGCGGAGCATTTCCCGCCGGCGGTGGACGCAGGCGCGGACGCGGTGTTGGCGGCCAGCGTCTTCCACTTCGGCGAGGTGAGTATCGGCGAGGTCAAGCAGGCGCTGCGCGAGGCGGGTCATCCGGTGCGCTGACCGCGCTACCGGGATTCGGGCCGGGCACGCAGCCCGAATCCCCCGGGGTCGCGTCGCGGGACTCTGGTGTCCGCCTACATCGTCCCCTGCCCCGTTCGGCCAATTCGCTCCAATGTGGAGCGACGTGGGGTGGGGAGAGCGCGGCGGAGCCGGAACTCGTGCACCGCGGCCCGGTGCTCGTCCTCAGCCAGATGCCAGTCCGCCTCGCGCGGCGGACCGAGCCGAGTGAGCGCCGTGTAGATGGTGTCGACGACCGCCGATAGACCGTTGCGCGGCCGGTTGCGCCACAGCTCCGCACCGGCCGGCAACACCTGGATCCACCCGTCGTTGACGGTGATGAGACCCATTCCCGCGAGGCGGCGAATCGCCTGCTCGATGTCGTGTCGCGTGGGGAGGGCTTGGTGGAGATGGTGCGCGGTGACCATGACGTCGGCGATCCGGATTCCCTCCGGGCGTCTCGTAGACGGCGAGCGGCGGTGCCGTCCCGCGCCGTTGGCGATAATCACCGCGACGAAGAGCCAGGCATCGGTCCATCGCCATGTGTCATCCGCCATGAAAAAATCATGCCGTGGTGATTCCGTATCGCAAGTCCCCTATTGCATAGGTAGGGACCTGATATTCCGCGCGCGAGATTTCCGCCGTTAGCTGCGCGAATAGGCAGTTGCTCTGTGATTCCCGCTATCCGGTTCGTCGATCTTCGGGACGTAGGGGCGCCCGCCGGGCCGCGAGGCCACGGCGACGACGCGCAGGGAGCGCGGGCGCACGCCACAGGGTGACGCCGGTGCCGCCGGGGGCGATCCGGCGGCACCGGCGCGTCGCGCGTCAGACCTCGGCGAGCGTACCGGCGTACATCTCCTCGATCGCGCTGGCGAAATTCGCTTCGACGTTCCGCCGCTTGATCTTGAGCGATGGGGTCAGCTCGCCATCCTCGATCGTCAAGTCCCGCGGGAGGATCGTGAACTTCTTAATCGTCTCCCAGCGGTTGAGCTGCGCGTTCAGCTTCGCGATGTAGCCGTCGATCAGTTCCCGGACCTGCGGCGAGGTCACGATCTCCTCGTACGACTTGCCGGCCAGCGGGCCGTGGGCCGCCCACTGGGTGATCGCGTCGGGGTCGAGGGTGATGAGCATCGTGCAGTAGTTGCGGGACTGGCCGATGACGACGGCGTGGGAGACGTACGGGCAGATCGCCTTGAACTGGCCCTCGATGTGGGACGGCGCGACGTACTTGCCGCCGGATGTCTTGAAGAGATCCTTCTTGCGATCCGTGACCGTGAGGTAGCCGTCGGCGTCGAGCGTGCCGATGTCCCCGGTGCGCAAGAAGCCGTCCTCGGTGAACGCCGCGGCGGTCTCCTCCGGAAGGTTGTGGTACCCCCGCATCACGGGCGCACCCCGGAGCAGGATCTCCCCGTCGGAGTCGATGCGGCACTCCAAGTCGCCGAGCGGCTGCCCCACCGTGCCAATCTTGATCTTTCCAGGGCGGTTGACGAAGTCGGCGGCGCTCGCCTCGGTAAGCCCGTACCCCTCGCAGATGGGGAGGTTCGCCGCGGCGAAGAAGGAGGCGATGTCCTTGCTCAAGGGCGCCGCGCCCGACACCAGCACGCGGATACGCCCGCCGAGTCGGGCGTGGAGCTTGCTGAAGACGAGCTTCTGCGCGATCGCGTACTTCGCCCGCAGCGCGGCGGGCACGGGCCGCCCTTCCTGCTCGAGCGCGACCTTTTCCTTACCGGTCCGGACCGCCCACGAGAAGATCTTGGCCTTGAGCGCCCCGCCCTCCTGGGCCGAGGTCACCACGCGGTTGTAGACCTTCTCGAACACGCGCGGCGCGGCGCACATCAGCGTGGGCCGGACGACGGACAGCATGTCGATCAACTTGTCGACGCGCCCGTCGACGTAGGTCGGGACGCCGACGTGGATGATCCCGCAGAGCAGCGACTTGCCGAAGGAGTGGGACAACGGCAGCCACAGGTAGTGGAGGTCGTCCTCGCGCATGATCTGGAGGTTCTCCTGGGCCACCGCCTGCCAGCACCAGCCGCGGTGCAGCAACTCCACGCCCTTCGGACGACCGGTCGTCCCCGAGGTGTAGATCAGCGTGGCGAGCCGATCCTGGGTAATCCCCTGCACCACGCGGGTGATGAGCTCGGGGTCGGCCTTGAGCGCCGCCGCGCCGCGCTCCTGCACCTCGGCGAGGGTGAGCTGGGGCGGGTTCGCGCTCGGATCGGGGATGCCGTCCATGAGCACCACGTGGGTGAGGCTGGGGAGCTCCGCGCCCGCGATCTTGGCGGCTTGCTCCGCGTTCTCCACGATCAGCACTTTGGAACCGGAGTCGCGAATGATGAAGGCGGCTTCCTCCGGCTCCGTGGTCGGGTAGACCGTGGTGGTCGCTCCGCCGGCCGCCATCACGCCGAGGTCGGCGATGATCCAGTCGAGCCGGGTGTTGGCGAGGATCGCTACTCGATCCTCGTCGCCGACGCCGAGTTCCCGCAGTCCGGCGGCGACCGCCGTGGCGCGTCGACCGACCTCCGCCCAGGTCAGCCAGATCGGCCCGGAGTCATCGGGTGCCGGGTATCCGAAGGCGCGCCGGTTGGGGGTCGCCGCGACGCGCTTGAGGAACATGTCGGGGATGGACTGGTAGGGAATATCGAGAGTCATCGGGGGTGCTGCCTCCGGAGGAGTGTGTCAGTGATCATCATCACGGGGCGACGTCACCGAAGACTATTGCCGAGTGGCCGCCACGGCTAGGGAGCCGACGCGACCTGTAGACGATCATCACGCCCATCGGCCGCATTAACGATATGTCGTGATCAGTGCTAATAGGTCGGCCCCGCGATGTGTCGAGAGGCAGATCGCCGGCCCTTAAGGTACTGATTGTCGAGAATTTTCCGGAAACTCTAGCGCTCGCGCCAAATCCAGCAATTCCGCACTGACCTGCTGCAACAAGGGTATGGACGGCCTATCAAGGCGGGTAGCGCGCCCAAGCGCCGGCATCGCTCCCTCTTGCCAAGCCCAGTAATTTTCATCGATGATTACCGATACTTTCGGGCGTCTATACGGGTGTGGGTGCCCGTGTGGTGACTCCCGCAGGAACAGTGAGAGGAAAACTGCGACTCGCGCTGGGTGCCATGGCGGTGGGCCTCGTGACGGCTGCCGCGGGCGTCATCGCGTTCGCGCCGTCCGCCTCGGCGGCGACGTTGACCGAGGTGACGAACTTCGGTCCCAACCCCGGCAACCTGCGGATGCACCTCTACGTGCCGGACCGGGTCGCGCCACGGCCCGCCGTCGTGGTCGCCATCCACTACTGCACCGGTAGCGGACCGGCCTTCTACTCGGGCACGCAGTTCGCGTCTCTGGCCGACCGGTACGGCTTCATCGTCATCTACCCGTCGGCGACGCGGGAAGGGCAGTGCTTCGACGTCTACTCCCCGCAGGCGCTGCGCCGGGACGGAGGGAGCGACCCCGTCTCCATCATCTCGATGGTCCGCTACGTCCAGCAGCGGTACAACGCGGACCAGAGCCGGATCTTTGCCACCGGCCTCTCGTCCGGCGCGATGATGACCAACGTCCTGCTCGGCAACTACCCGGACGTCTTCGCCGCCGGTGCCGCGTTCGCTGGCGTGCCGCACAGCTGCTTCGCCACGGGCGGTACCTCGACGTGGAACAGTGACTGCGCCGAGGGCCGCATTATCAAGACCCCGCAGGAGTGGGGCAACCTGGTGCGCGCGGCGTACCCGGGCTACACGGGTCCCTACCCGCGGATCCAGATCTGGCACGGTACCAACGACGAGATCCTGCGGTACCCGAACTTCAACGAGCAGATCAAGCAGTGGACGAACCTCCACGGCTTGAGCCAGACGCCGACGTACACCGACTACCCGCAGCCCGGCTACACCCGGACGCGGTACGGCAGCAGCGGGCCGATGGCGCCGGTCGAGGCGATCAGCATGCAGGGGGTGACGCACAACCTGCCGGTGAACGCGGCGGAGGTCATTCGGTTCTTCGGGCTGGACCGCTCCGAGCCGACGGTCACGCCCACGGTGACGGTCCCCTCGACGCCGGGGCCGACCTGGCCACCCGTCACCGGTTCGCCCACGCCGACGTACACCTTGACGGTGGAGCCTCCCATCTGGGGGCCCACCCCGCCGCCGTACACCTGCACGGTGACGCCGACGGTGAACTCGTGGGACACCGGTTACGTCGCCACGATCCGGGTCACCGCTGGGAACTCCGGCATCAATGGGTGGAGGGTGTCGCTCACCCTGTTCGGCAATGAGACGATCATCAATACATGGAATGCTCAGCCCAGCGGCACGAGCGGAACCGTTGTGTTCTCGAGCATGAACTACAACAGCCGCTTGGCGGCGGGTCAGTCCACAGAGTTCGGTTTCCAGGCCATGGGGCGGTACAACGGCTTCGAGTTCCGCTGCTCCGCCTACTGATCCCGCGGTGCCCGTTCCGGGTACGGTCACCCGTACCCGGAACGGGCCTTTTCCCGTCTTGAGGACGCCGCGAGCGGTGAGGTTGTGTCGCCGAGGCGCAGCGTGTCCGTTAGATGCCCAGCGGCGCGGTGCGCAGTCGATCGGCGAGCTGTGGTGGGCCGTCGAGGGTGACCAGGGCGGCCCGTTGCCGTCCGGTGAGGAATATCAATAGCTCGCTTGGGGTTCCGACCACCTCAAGCGGCTCACCCCCTGCCCCGGTCGTCACTGTGCCATGGCCGGGAGCGCTGACGGTCACCGCCGCCGGGAACCGGCGCAGTCGGAGTCGGGCGAGGAACGACACCGGCCGCCACAGCGTGGCCTGGTGCGCGGAGGGCAGCTCGCGCGGCTGCCAGTCGGGCTGCCCGCGGCGGACATCCTCGTGATGGAGGAAGTACTCCATCGTGTTGAGCAGGGCGTCGGCGATCGGATTGTTGAGCAAGCCCCACCACGGCGGATTCCGAAGCTGCTCGAGGAGCTGCTCATACGGCCGCTTCGCCACGGCGCGGCGCACGCGCTCGGTATGGCCGGCGAATCGCGCGAAGCGGAGCCCGGGCAGGGTGTCCGGTCGCCGGTCGCGGACGATGAGATGCGCGGCGAGATCGCGCGTCCGCCACCCCTCGAGGAGGGTGGGTGCGTCGGGGCCCTCCGCGGAGAGCCGGGTGATGAGCGCCCTCCGTTCGAGCTTCGCGAACCGCGCCATAGCGCGATCGTAGGGAGCTATCCAGGCCGGGTGGGCGCAGTCGCCGATTCTGGTGCACCCCGCCGCGGAGTCGATCAACTAGGGCTAGGTCAGCGCGAGGGCCGCGTCGGTAAGGATTAGGGTGGCGGCGGAATGCTTACCGCGGGGGATTGGTGTGGCGGGTAGGACAAGTCGGGATGTCCTCGTGCGTGGCCTGCGCGTGTTGGGCCACGCCATCCGGGAGGAGCCCCGTATCTTCGCCGTCGCGGTCGCCGGCAGTGTCCTCTTCGGGCTGCTCACCGTCGGCAGCGCGTACGTCGTCGGCGCGGTGATCGGCAGCGTCGTGGTCCCCGCGATCACCACTGGTCGGATCGACGTCGGCCTCCTCGCGCTCGGCGCGGCGTCCCTGATCGCCGTGAGCGTCCTCAAGGTCGTCGGGCTCTTCGGCCGCCGCCTCGGCGCCGGATACATGCAGTACCGGTTGCAAGCCACCTACCGCCGCCGGGTCACCCGCCGCTACCTCGACCTGCCGCTCGCCTGGCACCAGCGGCACGCCACCGGCACCTTGCTCTCCAACGCCAACTCCGATGTGGAAGCGGCCTGGTTCCCGATCGCGCCGCTGCCCTTCGCGGTCGGCACGGTGGTCATGCTGGTCGCCGCGTTCGTCGCGCTCTTCGCCACCGACTGGGTGCTGGCCCTCGTCGGTGTGGCGATCTTCCCCGCGCTGTTCACCCTAAACGTCATCTACTCCCGCCGGATGGCGCCGCGGCAGACGCGGGTCCAGCAGTTGCGCTCCGAGGTCAGCGCGATCGCCCACGAGAGCTTCGACGGCGCGCTCGTCGTCAAGACCATGGGGCGGGAAGCGGCGGAGACGTCCCGTTTCGCCGCGCGGGTCGAGGAGCTGCGGGACGCGCTCATCGCGGTGGGGCGGCTGCGGGGCGCCTTCGACCCTCTCCTGGAGTCGCTCCCCGGGATCGGCACCCTCGCGGTCCTCGTCATCGGCGCGGCGCGGTTGCGGCAGGGTGCGGTCAGCGTCGGCGAGCTGGTCAGTGTCTCCTACCTCTTTACCGTCCTCGCCTTCCCGGTCCGAGCGATCGGGTGGGTCCTGGCCGAGCTGCCCCGCAGCGTCGCCGGCTGGGACCGCGTCCAGCGCGTCCTCACCGCCACTGGGGACATGCCCTACGGCGTTCGGGAGCTGCCCCGGCGATCGGAACCGGTGGAACTCGCCTTCGAAGGCGTCTCCTACCGCTATCCCACCGACTCCGACGCATCACAGCCGGCCGTTCACGATGTGTCCTTCACCGTCCCCGCGGGTCGGACCGTTGCGCTGGTCGGCCCGACGGGCTCAGGCAAGTCGACCATCGCCGCGCTCGCGGTCCGGCTCATCGACCCCCAGGCCGGGCGGGTCACCCTCGACGGCGTCGACGTCCGCGCGTTGAGCGCCGCCGCCCTCACGCAGACGGCGGCCCTCGTCGCGCAGGTGCCGTTCGTCTTCGACGACACCGTGCGGGCCAACGTGAGCCTCGACCGGCCGGGGATCACCGACGAGGACGTGTGGGCGGCGCTGCGCCTCGCCGCGGCCGACAGCTTCGTCGCCCGGCTCCCCGACGGGCTGGATACGAAGGTCGGCGAACGGGGCGCGAACCTCTCCGGCGGGCAGCGCCAGCGGCTGACGCTCGCACGTGCCCTCGTGGGGCGGCCGCGCCTGCTGGTCCTCGACGACGCCACCAGCGCCGTCGACCCGCGGGTCGAGGCCGCGATCGTGGCGGGGCTGCGGCGATCGCGGACCCCGACCACGATCCTGCTGGTCGCCTACCGGCGCGCCACGATCGCCCTCGCCGATGAGGTCATCTATCTGGAGAACGGGCGGGTCGTCGACCGCGGCACCCACACCGACCTGCTCCACCGCTGCCCCGGCTACGCCGACCTCGTCACGGCGTACGAGCGGGCTGAGGCCGAACGCGAGCGGCGATACGCGGACACGCCCGCGGAGGACGAGGTGCGCGCATGAGCGAACCCCAATCCACCTTCCAGGTGCTGCGCCGGGGTTTGGCCCTCTCCCCGGAGCTGCGCACCGGTTTGGCCGGCACCCTCGGATTCGCCGTGGTGTCCATGCTCGGGCGAGCGGCGGTGCCGGTCGCGGTCCAGCAGGCCATCGACCGGGGGCTGCGGGCCCCGGGCGGCCCGGACCTCGAGGTCGTCGCGGTGATCGTGGCGATCACCGCGGGGGTGTTGGCGGTGACCACGCTCTGCGGCTACCTCATGGTGCGCCGGCTCTTCACGGTCAGCGAGACCGCGCTGGCGCGGGTGCGCATTCGGGCGTTCCGCCACGTCCACGACCTGTCGATGCTGCACCACCAAGGAGAGCGGCGCGGCGCGCTGGTGTCCCGCGTGACGAGCGACATCGACCAGATCACCCACTTCCTCCAGTGGGGTGGGGTGGTCTTCGTGGTCAGCGGAGGCCAGGTGGTGATCACCGCGATCGTGATGACGGTGTACTCCTGGCAGCTCACGCTGGCGGTGGTCGCGGCGTTCCTCCCCGCGGTCGTGATCATTCGGGCGTACCAGAAGCGGCTCGCCACCGCCTACACCCGGGTCCGGCAGCGGACCGGGGCGCTGCTCGCGGCGATCTCCGAGAGCGTGGTGGGCGCGGCGGTGATCCGCGCATACGGCGTCGCCGGGCGCACCGCGCGGCGGCTAGAGGAGGCGATCGAGGGGCAGCGCCGCGCCCAGCAGTACGCGCTGCGCACGAGCGTGACGAGCTTCTCGACAGGGGAGCTCGCCGCTGGCGCCGCGCTCGCGGCGGTCGTGGTGCTCGGCGTGGCGCTCGGCGTCGACGGGGACCTGACCGTCGGCCAGATCACCGCGTTCCTGTTTCTCGTGACGTTGTTCATCCAGCCCGTCCAGGTGGCGACCGAGGTGCTCAACGAAGCGCAGAACGCGGTGGCGGGCTGGCGTCGGGTGCTCGACGTCCTCGACGTGGTGCCGGACGTCGCGGATCCAGGTGAGCGGGGCGTGGAGCTGCCGCCGGGGCCGGTGGACGTGCGCTTCTCGGGGGTCTGCTTCGCCTACCCCGGTGGGCCGGAGGTGCTCTCCGACGTGACCGTGGATATCCCCGCGAAGAGCCGGGTGGCGATCGTCGGGGAGACCGGCAGTGGCAAGACGACGTTCGCCAAGCTGCTCACCCGGCTGATGGACCCCACCTCCGGCACGATCTACCTCTCCGGGGTGCCCTTGCCGGAGATCCGCTTCGCCTCGCTGCGCTCCCGGATCGTGATGGTGCCGCAGGACGGCTTCCTCTTCGACACGACCATCGCGGAGAACGTCCGGTTCGGCCGGCCGTTGCTGACCGACGACGAGCTCGCGCAGGCCTTCGCGGAGCTGGGGCTGGCCGATTGGGTCGATGGGCTCCCGGCCGGGCTCGACACCCCGGTGGGGGAGCGCGGGGAGGCGCTCAGCGTGGGGGAGCGGCAGCTCGTCGCCCTGGCCCGGGCTTACGTCGCCGACCCGGATCTCTTGGTGCTCGACGAGGCGACCAGCGCGGTGGACCCGGCGACTGAGGTGCGGCTGCAACGCACCCTCGACGCGGTGACCCGCGGGCGGACCACCATCACCATCGCCCACCGGCTCTCCACCGCCCAGGCAGCCGACGAGGTCATCGTGTTCGACCGGGGTCGCATCGTGCAGCGCGGCCCGCACGACGAGCTGGTACGCGATCCCTCCTCGGTGTACGGGAAGCTCTTCGCCGCGTGGCTGGAGCAGACCCGCTAAGCGGCGGGCGTTCTCCCAAAGCGCGTCCCGGTACCGCCCGGAGCTGGCAAGATGTGCCGTGACAACCCCGGCCACGGGCGGGTGGATGCCACCCGTCTCCGGCGGGGATGACGCGGACGGCCGTTGCCTAGACGTCCTGCGGCCGATTCCGCCATTCGCGGCCCCCCGACGCGACGATCCGCTGCCCACGGAGCGTGGGCACGTCCCTGGCGATGTCACCTGGGCATCGCCCCGACCGCGGAGGTCGTCGTGCGGCCCGACAGTTCCCCGTGTGATGATCCTGGCCACATCGCGGAGAGGCAGGAGCGTTCCGTCCCTTCTCAAGCGAGCCCCGCGTCTGCGGACGCGTCCTCGCCGCGCCGGCGTCGTCGACGACGCGCCGGCCTCGCCGTCGCCCTGACCGCCACGCTCACCGTCGTGGGGATGGCGGTCAGCTCGTCAACAGTGGATAGTCGGCTTCGGGTGGTGGCGCGCGCAGAGCACGTCGTGGCCGAGCCCGTCGCCCGGCACGCGGAGAGCGCCGACCGCGCCGATCGCGCGCAGCGACCCGTGCCTCAGGCGAAACCGGAGTGGGTGCACCCGTTACCTGGCGCACGGACGACATCGTGTTTCGGGCCGCGCTGGGGCACCCTGCACGCCGGGATCGACTTGGCGATGCCGGAGAACACGCCGGTCCACGCCGCGGGTGCCGGCGTGGTGTACGCCGCGGGCTGGTTGTACACCGGATACGGCAACTCTGTGGTCATCGATCACGGAAATAACGTCCTCACCCACTACGCCCACCTCAACCGCGTCGCCGTGCGCAAGGGACAGTCGGTCCAGCCGGGCGACGTCATCGGATACGAAGGATCAACCGGCGATTCCACGGGACCTCACCTGCACTTCGAAGTGCACGTCGGTGGCCTGTGGAAGCAGATCGACCCGCAGCCATGGATGAAGGCGCGCGGCGTGGACCTCAACTGCTGACCATCGCGCGACGTCGACGAGCGACACCGCGGCATGCCGCGCGGGGCGAACGGGAGTCGACCGGCGCCCACCCTCTTCTGCACCCCATCCCCGACGGTCGATAGTCCACTGTGCCTGGCATGAGCGACCGGGCGTTACCCTGTGCCAGGGCCCCGACAGGCGACGACGGGTCGGGGCCCTGCGTATGGGAAAGAACCTCATGCCGATCACTGTGGGTGTGTGGTGGGCCATGACCCGAGGTGATGGGGGTGCTGTGCGTCGGTGGGGTGTGCGGGCACGCCGCGGTGTGTTGGGGTGGTGGCTGCCGATAGCGGCGCTGGTGGTGGGGGTGGCGCCGCCGCCGGTGTGGGCGGATGGGGTGCGTGAGGCCCAGTGGTATCTGCGGTTTTTGCAGATGGATCGGGTGCACCGGATCACCCAGGGTGAGGGTGTGACGGTAGCGGTGATCGATAC
>DATCMA010000048.1:0-82701 GCA_036563645.1 Micromonospora sp. | reverse complement strand
GCTGTTGCGGGTGAAGCCGAGCTCGCGGGCGATGGCGAGGATGCGCTGGCGGGTCGCTTCGGACACGCCAGGCTGTCCGTTGAGGGCGTAGGAGACGGCGCCTTTCGACACGCCCGCGCGACGCGCGATGTCGGCGATCGTGGGCCGTTTCACCGGCACTCCTTTGCGGTGGCACGCCTCGTTCCCCGACCCACCTTAATCGACATCAGTCTTTGTGTTGCGGGGCGTGACGGCTGCTTGCCGGATGCCGTCGACGAGCGTCGACAGGCGACTGGCCACTGTCGACACCCACCCGGGTTGGCGGCGGCACGATGAACCGACGGCAGTGGGATCCTTGGACGGTGCTGGACACCGCGACGATTTGGCGAATGCTCCTCCAACCAGCCGTGCTGGTGATGCTCATCGCCACTGCGGTGCTCGCCTTACCCGTAGGCCGGTGGCTCGCCCAGAGATACCGCTGCCCGCGCTCGGTTGCGGTGGGCTTCGTCGTCGCGTGCGGCGTGGTGGTCTCGTTGACGGCCGTCACCGGTCCGATGGTCGGGCATCCCTTTCCTGAGCGCTGGTGGATCCCTTACTACCTGCGGCAACTCACCGACGACGGGTTCCTGTACGCCGAGCTGACGAGCCTGTGCGGCAACGCGGAGGAGCTGGCCAACGTCCTGCTGTTCCTACCTGTCGGGTTCCTGGGATGCCTCCTGTGGCGAAGCGCGCTCCGCACGGTCGCCTTTGCCGCGTGCTTCACCGTGGCGGTGGAGACGTGGCAGTCGATCATCGGCCGAGCCAGCAGTCTGGGCGATCTGCTGCACAACGCGATCGGAGGAACTGTCGGCGCGCTACTGGCCCTCGGTGTCCGGAGCCTGATGCGCCGCCGACGCGGTGGCGAACGGCATCAGCCCGGCAGCGTGCGCGCGACGCGCTGACGCCGCGCGCCGAGGGGACGTGCCGACCAGGCCGACCGTACGCCGACCGCGCCTCCTCCCGGCGGGTGGGGCGTCTCCTCGCGCCTACTCCGGCACGCGCCGGTAGGCGCCGTCGCTGGCCGAGGTGGCCATGGACGCGTACGCCCGCAGCGCCGCCGAGACCGGGCGCTTCCGGTTGCGCGGCGTGTACGGCTTCTCCCGCTTCTCCTGGGCGACCCGCCGGGCTTGGAGGACCTCGTCGGGCACGTTGAGGTGGATCGTCCGATTAGGAATGTCGATGATGATTTCGTCGCCGTTCTCCACCAACGCGATCGGACCGCCCGCGGCTGCCTCCGGCGAGACGTGGCCGATGGACAGCCCGGAGGTGCCGCCGGAGAAGCGGCCATCGGTGATCAGCGCGCAGGCGCGGCCGAGACCCCGCCCCTTGAGGAACGAGGTGGGGTAGAGCATCTCCTGCATGCCCGGGCCGCCCTTGGGGCCCTCGTAGCGGACGATGACGACATCGCCCGGCACGACGTCGCCGCGCAGGATCGCCGAGACCGTGTCTTCCTGCGACTCGTAGACCTTGGCTGGGCCGCGGAAGGTGAGGCACTCCTCCGGCACGCCGGCGGTCTTGACCACGCAGCCGTCTGGAGCGAGGTTGCCGTACAGGATCGCCAGACCGCCGTCGGCGGTGTAGGCGTGCGCCACGTCGCGGATGCAGCCGTTGACCGGGTCGGTGTCGAGCGACGCCCACCGGTTGGTGGTGGAGAAGGCCTCCGTGGTCCGCACCCCACCCGGGGCCGCGTGGAACAACTCGAACGCCTCCGGGCGAGCGCTGCCGCCGCGGATGTCCCAGTCGGCGAGCCACTGCTCCAGCGACGGGGAGTGCACCGCGTGCACGTCGCGGTTGAGCAGGCCGGCCCGGTTGAGCTCCCCGAGGATCGCCGGGATGCCGCCGGCGCGGTGGACGTCCTCGATGTGGTACTGCTGGCTGTTCGGCGCGACCTTCACCAGGCACGGCACCCGGCGGGAAATCGCGTCGATGTCGGCGACGGTGAAGTCGACCTCCGCTTCGCGTGCCGCGGCCAGCAGGTGGAGCACGGTGTTCGTGGAGCCCCCCATCGCGACGTCGAGCGCCATGGCGTTCTCGAAGGCCGCGCGGGTCGCGATCGAGCGGGGCAGCACCGAGGCGTCGTCCTCCTCGTACCACCGCTTGGCGAGCTGCACGATGAGGCGGCCGGCTTCCTCGAACAGCGCGCGCCGCGCGGCGTGAGTCGCCAGAGTCGAGCCGTTGCCGGGGAGCGCCAAGCCGATGGCCTCGGTGAGGCAGTTCATCGAGTTGGCGGTGAACATCCCGGAGCAGGAGCCGCACGTCGGGCAGGCGGCGCGTTCGATCGCCTCGAGCTGCTCATCGGTGACCGCCTCGTTCGACGAGGCGATCATCGTGTCGATCAAGTCGATCTTGGAGTGCACCACGCCCTCGATGGCGACCGTCTTGCCGGCTTCCATCGGACCGCCGGAGACGAAGACCGTGGGGATGTTGAGGCGCAGCGCCGCCATGAGCATCCCCGGCGTGATCTTGTCGCAGTTCGAGATGCAGACGAGCGCGTCGGCGCAGTGCGCGTTGACCATGTACTCGACCGCGTCGGCGATCAGCTCCCGGCTCGGCAGGGAGTAGAGCATCCCGCCGTGCCCCATCGCGATGCCGTCGTCCACCGCGATCGTGTTGAACTCGCGGCCGATCCCTCCCGCTTCCGCGATCGCCTTAGCGACGAGGCTGCCCATGTCCTTGAGATGGACGTGCCCCGGTACGAACTGGGTGTAGCTGTTGGCGATCGCGATGATCGGCTTGCCGAAGTCGTCATCGGTCATGCCGGTGGCCCGCCACAGCGCGCGGGCGCCGGCCATGGTCCGGCCGTGCGTGGAGGTCTTCGACCGCAGTTCAGGCATGGGCTTAGTGTCGCACCCGCGGCGCTGTGCTGATGACTGTGACCCGCGCCTCGCTCACCACGCGAGATCACGTCGGGATCACGTTTGTCGCAATTCTCGATCAGGATCGATGGGAATTTCGTCGCATCTCGGTTGCTCAGTTCCCTGTTTGGCCTGATGATCCGGCAGAGTTGAGCCGTGCATCTGCTCACGGACCCCGTCGCCGGGGCGGCCGCCGGTATCGTCGCGGCCCTCCTCGGCGTCGTGCTCGTGGTCCGTTCCCTCACCCGTGGCGGGCCGGGGCGGTCGGGCGACGTGGTGTTCGTCGCCGGCGCCGTGGTCCTCGCGCTGAGCGTCAGCCTCGGTCTCGTCGGCACCGTCGTCGCGGACGCGGTCGCCGCTCGCCCGCGGTCGACGCCGGTGGAGGTATCGGTCGCCGTCGGCGTCACGGCCGGCGTCCTGCTGCTGTGCGCCGGGCTCCTCGTGCGCGCCACGAGTTCGTGGGGCCGCGGGGAATTGCTGCGGATCGCGCTCGACGCGCTCATCATCGCGGCGGCTCTCTGGTTCGTCGGCTGGGTGTTGGTGTCCCCGCCGACTGCGCTGGTGGGCGACGTCGCCGTCGTGTTGGCGGACGTGGCGGCGCCGGGCGCGGCGGTGGCGTGCGCGGTGGGGGTGACGGTCGTCGTCGGGCTGGGCGCGTCGCGGGCGCGCCGGCGGCTCAGGGTCGCCGGGCTCGGTGTGATCGGTACCGCGCTCGGGGGCATGGTCCTCGCCATCGCGGTCTCCCACCGCAGCGTGCTCGGCGCCGTGGCGGCCGCCGTGACGCTGCCGGTGGGGCTCCTCGCCGTGACCCGTGTCGGCGACGCCGAGCGGGGGCCCGCCCCGCCCGGGGCGGCGGTCTTCCACCGGGGGACGTACGCGTTCGTGCCGATGGTCGCGCTCGCCACGGCGGGGATGTACCACGCCGTGCGCCATGGCGAGTTCACCGTCGTGAGCGTCGCCGCTGGCAGCGTGGCGGGCTTCGCCTTGGTCGCTCGCCAGTACCTGGCGCTGCGGGATGTCCGGCGCTACGCCCACCGGCTCGCCGAGCGCGAGGCGCACTTCCGGGAGCTGGCGTACACCGATCCCCTGACGGGTCTGGCGAATCGGCGCGCTTTCATGGGAGAGCTGCACCGGGAGGTCGACGCGGGCCGGCCGTTCGTCCTCGTCTTCCTCGACCTCGATGGCTTCAAGGGGATCAACGACCTGCGGGGGCACGACGTCGGGGACGCGGTCCTCGTCGAGGTCGGGCGCCGGTTGCGGGACCAGCTTCCGGCGGACGCCGTGGCCTGCCGTCTGGGCGGAGACGAGTTCGCGATCCTGCTGCGCGGCGTCAGCCCGGTGGAGGTGCGGCCCCTCGCCGGTCGCCTCCTGGAGGTCTTGAGCGCCCCGTATGTCTCCGCCGAGGTCCGGCTGTCGGTGAGCATCGGGATGGCGGGCTCGATGACGGCGTCGGACGTACCCACGCTGCTGCGCAACGCCGATCTCGCGCTGCGGTACGCCAAACAGCGGGGCAAGAACCGATGTGAGGAGTACGACAGCGAGTACGACCAGCGGCTGCGTCGACGGACCACTGTGGAGGTGGAGCTCCGCGGCGCCGTAGCCCGGGGCGAGCTACACCTCGTCTTCCAGCCGGTCGTCGCGGTGCCGTCGGTGCGTCCGGTGGGCGCGGAGGCGTTGCTGCGCTGGCACCACCCCGTGTTGGGCAACGTGCGTCCCGACGAGTTCATCCCGCTCGCCGAAGAATGCGGGCAGATTGCGCAGCTCGGCGCGTGGGTGCTCAACGAGGCGTGCCGGCACCTCTCCCGCTGGCTCGCCGACGGACACGACGTCTGGATCTCAGTCAACGTCTCGCCGCTGGAGCTGCACACCCCCGAGTACGCCGTCCGTGTCGCCGAGGCCTTGCGCCGGCACCGGGTGCCCCCGCAGCGGCTGGTCTTGGAGGTCACCGAGCACGCGGTCGCCACGGATCTCAACGAGTTGATTCGACGGCTGCGGGCGTTGCGGGACACCGGTGTCCGCATCGCGCTCGACGACTTCGGCGCGGGGTATTCGTCCCTCGGACAGCTCCGCAACCTGCCGATCGACATTCTCAAGATCGACCATTCGCTCGTCACGGTGGGAGAGCCGAGCGAACCGTCTATTCCCGGCCGACCCGCCGCCGCGCCCATGGTTGACATCGTCATGCGGCTCGGGCACCAGCTTGGCCTCGAGGTCATCGCGGAGGGCGTGACGAACCAGGCGGAGCTCCGGGTCGTCGTGGAAGCGGGGTGTCGGTTCGGCCAGGGAGCGCTCTTCGGTCGGGCGGTGCCCGCGGAGCACTTCGAGGCGATGCTGGAGGCGGCGACGTCCGCGGGCGCGCGGCTCGTGGCGCCGCCCCGGCGGTCACCGCCGTGTCAGGGGAGGCCGTCCGCGCTGCCCGGGCCGACGACGGGGCCGGCCACTCCACTTCCCCCCGCACCGGGGACGCCGCAGCCCGGCGCGGAGCGGCCCGGTGACGGGTCGGCGACCTCACCCGGCGCGCCGTCGGCGCCGCGCGGCGAGCACCGGGGCACCGACGCCGCCACCCCCGGCGCCCCGCCGCCAGGCATGGCCCCGCCAGCCGCGGGGACGACCACATCGGAGTCGGGGGGTGAGTTCACCGACACTTTCGGCCCACCTTATGGGATCAGTTGACTCAGCGCATGAGATGCGTCAGGCTTGACTACATGCCGCTGACCAGGTCGTCTCGTCGAGTACTTATCTGAGCGCACTCTCGTGCCGTACGAGAGTGCGCTGGCCCCGTGCGTCCGCACGCGGGCCGTTTTTGTTGCCAGTGTTACCGAAGCTTTCGCGTGGCGTCGCTCCACGTGCCGACTCCCGAGACTGCCGACCGATCCGAAGGCCTGAATCGCCATGACGAGACCATCACCAGAGACCCTCGCCCACCGCGCCCACGCCTCCACGGCATCGACCACCTCCGCCGCGTCGGCCGCACCGATCGCCACCACGGGGGCGGGGGCCCTCGTGAAGTCCCTTGAGGCGCTCGGCGTGGACGTGGTGTTCGGCATCCCCGGCGGCGCGATTCTGCCGGCGTACGACCCGCTCTTCGACTCCAAGCTGCGGCACATCCTGGTTCGCCACGAGCAGGGCGCCGGACACGCCGCCACCGGCTACGCCCAGGCCACCGGCAAGGTGGGTGTCTGCATGGCCACCTCCGGTCCCGGCGCCACCAACCTGGTGACCCCGATCGCCGACGCGTACATGGACTCCGTCCCGATCGTGGCGATCACCGGTCAGGTGGCCCGGCCGGCAATCGGCACGGACGCCTTCCAGGAAGCCGACATCCAGGGCATCACCCTGCCGATCACCAAGCACAACTACTTGGTGCAGTCCCCCGACGAGATCCCGCGGATCCTCGCTGAGGCGTTCCACCTGGCGAGCACGGGACGGCCCGGTCCGGTCCTCGTCGACATCCCCAAGGACGTGCTCCAGGCGCAGACGACGTTCCGCTGGCCGCCGACGCTGGATCTCCCGGGATACCGGCCCACCGTGCACCCGCACGGCAAGCAGATCCGCGAGGCCGCGCGGCTGATGGTCACGGCCCGCCGCCCGGTGCTCTACGTCGGCGGTGGTGTGCTCAAGGCGCGCGCCACCGACGGCTTGCGCCGCCTGGCCGAGCTCACCGGCATCCCGGTGGTGACCACGCTGATGGCCCGGGGTGCCTTCCCCGATTCCCACCCGCAGCACCTGGGTATGCCCGGGATGCACGGCACGGTCGCCGCCGTGTACAGCATGCAGAAGGCCGACTTGATCGTCGCGCTCGGCGCGCGCTTCGACGACCGAGTCACCGGCAAGCTCGACTCGTTCGCGCCGCACGCGACGGTCGTGCACGCGGACATCGACCCGGCGGAGATTGGGAAGAACCGCGCGGCTGACGTGCCGATCGTCGGGGACGCGCGCTACGTGATCGACGAGTTGATCTCGGCGATTGAGGCGCTGCTGCGCTCGGGGGAGGTGCAGCCGGCGGACCGCTCGGCGTGGTGGGCGCAGCTCAACGACCTGCGCAAGCGGTACCCGCTGGGGTACGAGGAGCCCGCCGACGGCACGCTCGCGCCGCAGTACGTCATCGAGCGGCTCGGCAAGATCGTTGGCCCGGACGCGATCTACGTGGCCGGTGTGGGACAGCACCAGATGTGGGCGTCCCAGTTCATCTCGTACGAGAAGCCGTACACCTGGCTCAACTCGGGTGGCGCCGGCACCATGGGGTACGCGGTCCCGGCGGCGATGGGCGCCAAGGCGGGGCGGCCGGAGGCGACGGTCTGGGCGATCGACGGCGACGGCTGCTTCCAGATGACCAACCAGGAGCTCGCCACGTGCGCCCTGGAAGGGCTCCCGATCAAAGTCGCCATCATCAACAACGGGAACCTCGGCATGGTGCGGCAGTGGCAAACCCTCTTCTACGGGGAGCGCTACTCCAACACCGACCTGGGTACCCACAAGTACCGCATCCCGGATTTCGTCAAGCTCGCCGAGGCGTTGGGCTGCGTGGGGATGCGGTGCGAGACCGCCGCGGACGTCGACAAGACCATCGAAGCCGCGATGTCCATCAACGATGTGCCCGTCGTGATCGACTTCGTGGTGGGCAAGGACGCCATGGTGTGGCCGATGGTCCCCGCGGGCACGAGCAATGACGAGATTATGTTCGCCCGTGGGGTGCGCCCTGTCTTCGACGAGGACGACCTGTAATGCGAGGCCCGGCCTCCAAGGCCACCGCGTCGCCAGCGCCATCCCCGCGGTGGTGTTGGACGCCCTACCAGTCCCGCTAGGAGCAGCGTCATGAGCAAACACACCCTGTCCGTGCTCGTGGAGAACAAGCCGGGCGTCCTGGCACGCGTGGCCGGGCTGTTCTCCCGGCGTGGGTTCAACATCGACTCACTCGCCGTGGGGGAGACGGAAAACCCGGCGGTCTCCCGGATTACGATCGTCGTCAACGCTGACGAATCGCCGTTGGAGCAGGTCACGAAGCAGCTCAACAAGCTCATCAATGTGCTGAAGATCGTCGAACTCGATCCGGCGACTTCGGTGGCGCGCGAGCTGTTGCTGGTCAAGGTGCGGGCGGACCGCGCCACGCGGTCGCAGGTGTTGGAGACGGTCAACCTCTTCCGAGCGCGAGTCGTGGACGTCGCCCCGGACACGCTCACCATCGAGGCGACCGGGACGCCCGACAAGATCGAAGCGCTGCTTCGCGACCTCGAACCGTACGGGATCAAGGAGATGGTGCAGTCCGGGCTGGTCGCTATCGGCCGTGGGTCGCGCTCCATCACCACCGGTCCGGCACTGCGGGCCGCGTAACCACCAACAGGCCGGCACCGCGTGCCGCATGAGTCCGGCGGCCAAGCGGCCGCCGTGGGAAGGGAAGTCATGACCGCTGAGGTGTTCTACGACGACGACGCTGACCTGTCGCTCATCCAGGGCAAGAAGGTCGCGGTGCTGGGGTACGGCAGCCAGGGCCACGCGCACGCGCTGTCGTTGCGCGACTCCGGGGTCGAGGTCGTCATCGGTCTCCCGGAGGGCTCGAAGAGCCGGCCCAAGGCGGAGGAGCAGGGACTGCGCGTGCTGACCCCGGCCGACGCGTCGGCCGAGGCCGACGTGATCATGGTGTTGGCTCCGGACACCGTCCAGCGCACCCTCTACGCCGAGTCGATCGCGCCGCACCTCACCGCCGGCAAGGCGCTCTTCTTCGGCCACGGCTTCAACATCCGGTTCGGGCTGATCAAGCCGCCGGCCGACGTCGACGTCGCGATGGTCGCGCCGAAGGGCCCCGGCCACCTCGTCCGCCGGCAGTACGTGGACGGCAAGGGTGTGCCGGCGCTGGTCGCCGTGGAGCAGGACGCCACCGGCAACGCGTTCCCGCTGGCGCTGTCGTACGCCAAGGGCATCGGCGCCACGCGGGCCGGCGTCATCAAGACGACGTTCAAAGAGGAGACCGAGACCGACCTCTTCGGCGAGCAGGCGGTGCTCTGCGGTGGCGTCTCCGCGCTGGTGCAGGCCGGCTTTGAGGTGCTCACCGAGGCTGGCTACGCCCCCGAGGTGGCGTACTTCGAGTGCCTGCACGAGCTGAAGCTGATTGTGGACCTCATGTACGAGGGCGGCCTGTCGCGGATGCGCTACAGCGTCTCCGACACCGCTGAGTACGGCGACTACTCCCGTGGCCCGCGCGTCATCAACGCCCAGGTCAAGGAGGAGATGCGCAAGATTCTCGGCGAGATTCAGTCGGGTGAGTTCGCCCGGGAGTGGATCGCCGAGGACGACTCCGGCCGGCCCAACTTCGCCAAGTGGCGCGCGGATGGGGCCGCCCACCCGATCGAGGAGGTCGGGAAGAAGCTGCGCAGCATGATGAGCTGGGTGGATCGGCCTATCACCGAGACCGCCTGACGGTGACGTGTGATCGGGGCCGCGGGCGCCGCCGCGGCCCCGCGATCACGTTTGCCCACCGGCTGAGCCCGGCAGCCGTGCTCCTCGGGGCTCCTCGCGGCGTGGCGTGTCGGGTCGCTCCCCGTGGCCGGCGATCGGCCCCGTGGGAGCCGATCGGTGCGAGCCCGCTCACGCGGAGGCGGACGCCACAGGAAAAACCCCAGGTCAGTGGCCCTGTGAGAGCACTCACCCCGGAGGACCGGGCAGCGCCCTCGCCGGGGCGCATACGATCGCCTAGGCGGCACCTGCACCGCCGGGATGATCTCCGGGGCCGGGGCAACGGGCGCAGTGCGGCGCCCGCGATGCGCCGCAAACCTCTCGCCATCACCTACTGCGAGGACTGATGAATCCTGTCGTACTGATCGCCGAAGAGCTCGCCCCCGCCGCGATCGACGTGCTGGCGAATGACTTTGATGTTCGCCACGTCGACGGTACCGATCGACCGGCGCTGCTGGCAGCCCTCGCTGAGGCGGACGCGGTGATCGTGCGGAGCGCTACGAAGATCGACGCCGAAGCGATCGCCGCGGCACCGCGCCTGAAGGTCATCGCTCGGGCCGGGGTGGGCCTGGACAACGTCGACATCCCCGCCGCCACCGCCCGTGGCGTCATGGTGGTGAACGCTCCCACCTCGAACATCGTCTCGGCTGCCGAGCAAGCGGTCGCCCTGTTGCTGGCGGTGGCCCGGAACACGGCGAGTGCGAACGCCGCGCTGAAGGCAGGCGAGTGGAAGCGGTCGAAGTACACCGGCGTTGAGGTCCAGGGCAAGACCGTCGGCATCATCGGCCTCGGCCGGATCGGCGTGCTCTTCGCCCAGCGGATGGCCGCCTTCGGCACCAGGCTGATCGCGTATGACCCGTACGTCCAGCCCGCCCGGGCTGCCCAGATCGGCGTGCGGCTCGTCGGCCTGGAAGAGCTGCTGCGGGAGAGCGACTTCATCTCGATTCACCTGCCGAAGACCCCGGAGACCGTGGGCCTGATCGGCGAGCGTGAGCTGTCGATGGTCAAGCCCGGGGTCCGGATCATCAACGCGGCGCGGGGTGGCCTGATTGACGAGCAGGCGTTGGCCAACGCGCTGGCGGAGGGCCGTGTCGCCGGCGCCGGTTTGGACGTCTTCGAGAAGGAGCCCTGCACCTCCTCGCCGTTGTTCGCGTTCGAGAACGTCGTCGTCACGCCGCACCTGGGCGCGTCGACGTACGAGGCGCAGGACAAGGCCGGTCTCGCGGTCGCCAAGAGCGTCAAGCTGGCGCTTCAGGGCGAGTTCGTCCCCGACGCGGTGAACGTGCAGGCCGGGGGCGTGGTCGCGGAGGACGTGCGCCCGCTGCTGCCGTTGGCGGAGAAGCTCGGCAAGGTCTTCACCGCGGTCGCGGGCGGCATCGCGGCGAGCGTCACCGTCGACGTGCGCGGGGAGGCCGTCGCCAACGACGTTTCGGTGCTCAAGCTCGCGGCGACGAAGGGCTTGTTCGCCTCGGTCGTCGAGGAACAGGTCACCTACGTCAACGCCCCGCACCTCGCGGCGGACCGCGGGGTGGAGATCGAGCTGGTCACCCACCCCGACACCACGGACCAGAGCAACCTCGTCACGCTGCGCGGTGCGCTGCCCGACGGGCGGACCGTCAGCGTCTCCGGCACGGTGGTCAGCAGCGCGACGCGGGAGACGGTCCGGCTCACCCAGGTGGACGGTTTCGACCTGGAGCTGGCCGCCGAGGGCAGCTTGCTGTTCTTCCGCTACACCGACCGCCCCGGCGTGGTCGGCACCGTCGGCACGATTCTCGGCGAGGCCGGCGTCAACATCGCGGCGATGCAGGTGGCGCGCCGCGAGGCGGGCGGCGAGGCGTTGATGGCGCTGACCGTGGACTCCGCGGTCGAGGCGGAGCTGCTGACCAAGGTGGCGGACGCGATCGGCGCGGTGGCGGCCAGCGCGGCGGACCTGCGCGAGGAGTAACCGGGGAGCCCGCTGCCCAGGCCACTCTGCCAGGTGCTTGGGCTCTTGCCCGGTTCGTGGCGGAATCGCTAGCGTGTGTGGCGGCTCACGCTGTGAGCCATCCGGTGTGGACACGTCTTCGGGTGGCGTCGTACCGCGCCGGATGGGTGCCCCGCGTCCTGTGTGCGTGCGTCGCGCACCCATCGTTGTGCGGCCCCCGCGAATGTCGTGCCGGTTCGCGGGGGCCGACCCGTCCCTGGGGTGCTCCGGGCGCGAGCGGCGCGCCGCCGGAGCTTAGCGGGACGGCATGTCGACGAGCGCGCGGTAACCGTCCACTGTGGGGAACCAGCGCAACCCGTCTGGCCCCGCGGCGCACAACGCGGTCGCGTACGCGTCCGCGATCGCGAGGTCAGGGCCGATCACGATCGCGGCGCGGGTCGGGTCGACGGCCTCGCCGGTGCGCGGGTTGATGACGTGCCCGCGGCGACCCGCCAGCCCGGAGGTGCCGATCGCCCCCTCGGTGAGCGTGAGGGTCATCGGAGGCGCGTCGGGGTGGTACGGGTCGTGCACCGCGATTCGCCAGGGTCCGCCACAGGGCGCGTGCCCGCGGACGGTGACGTCCGCGCCGCTGATGACCGCGTAGTCGGTGATGCCCGCGGCGCGCAGCCGCGCCGCCGCCCGCTCCACGGCCCAGCCCTTGAGGAGACCGCTGGGATCGAAACCACCCGGCACGGCCCAGGCGTCGAACCAGCCGTCGGTGACCGTGCGCATGGCGTCGCAGCGCGCGACGATGTCGGCCAACGGTGGATAGGAATCCGGCGTGATCTCACCGCGCCGCAGGAGGGACACCAAGCTTTTCGGGCGGTGCGGGCTATAGGTGACGTCGATCGCCCGCAGTTCCGCCACGGCGTCGGCCAGCGCCTCGCCGATGTGCCGGCGGGTCATCGCCGCGGGCCCGATCAGGATGAGGTGAAAACTCGCGGTCGACGTGTGCACGGAATGACGAGCGACGATCCGATCGTCGGCTGGGGTGAGGGGGCAACCCGCCGCCGTGACCGACGGTGTCGCCGTCACGGTGCCCTGGCCATCGGGGAACCGTGTCGCGCTTCCCGGCGTAGCGCCGCCGATGGTCAGATCGATGTGGACGTCCTCGCTCGTGCGGGACGGTGAGGGCGCCGAGCCACGCGCGGCTCGGACTACCCGGTATGCCACCATCTCACGCCCTTCCGCCGGTGTATTGGTCGTTGTCGTCGCGGGCCGCCCTCTTCACCGTAGAGGGCCGATCTGAGGATTCCGTGGGTCCAAGCTGAGTGCTTGCTGTGAGGGAAGCAACAATGATCGGGGTGGGGACGGGTCGTCGTCGGAGGACGGCCTGGTTCGAAACGTGGGACCCGTGTACCACGACGCGGACCCATGTCCTACCGTTGCCGGGTACAGCGTTAGGGATGTGACGAGGAGTTTGACGTGTCGGTGGCACGGATCGCGGTGGTGCCTGGGGACGGGATCGGCACAGAGGTAACCGCGCAGGCGTGCAAGGTAATCGACGCCGTGCTCCCCGGAGTCGAGAAGACGGAGTATGACCTCGGCGCGGCTCGCTACAACCGGACGGGTGAGATTCTGCCGGACTCCGTCCTCGACGAACTGGCCGGTCACGACGCGATCCTGCTCGGCGCGGTCGGGGATCCCAGTGTCCCGCCGGGTGTGCTCGAGCGCGGGCTCCTGCTCAAGCTGCGGTTCAGCTTCGACCAGTACGTCAACCTGCGTCCGGCGCGGCTGTGGCCCGGCACCGTCAGCCCGCTGGCGAACGTCAAACCGGGTGAGATCGACTTCGTGGTGGTGCGCGAGGGCACCGAGGGGCTCTACGCGGGCGCGGGCGGCACGCTCCACCGGGACACCCCCGCCGAGATCGCGACCGAGGAGAGCCTGAACACCCGGCACGGCGTGGAGCGGGTCATCCGCGACGCGTTCGCGCGGGCGCAGCGCCGCCAGCGGCGCAAGGTGACGCTGGTACACAAGTCCAATGTGCTCACTCACGCGGGTTCGCTGTGGACGCGCGTGTTCGAGGCGGTGAAGGCGGACTTCCCCGACGTCGAGACGGAGTACCAGCACGTCGACGCCGCCGCGATGTTCCTGGTGACCCAGCCGCAGCGGTTCGACGTGGTGGTCACCGACAACCTCTTCGGCGACACCCTCACCGACATCGCCGCGGCGGTCACGGGTGGTATCGGACTGGCCGCTAGTGGGTGCATCAACCCGGAGCGGAAGTACCCGTCGATGTTCGAACCGGTCCACGGGTCCGCGCCGGACATCGCCGGGAAGGGTGTGGCCGACCCGGTCGCGGCGGTGCTCTCCGCCGCGCTGCTCCTCGACCACCTCGGTCACGCGGAGGCGGCGCGGCGCATCACCGACGCGGTGGCGGCCGAATTGGCGTCCCGTACCCCGGGGATGCCGATTCGCACCGCGGAGGTCGGCGACCGGATCGCCGCGCATGCCGCCCAGTGAGCGCGGCGGCGCGCGTCTCGCCGACCGTGCCCGCGGCGGGACGGCGCGTCGTCGGCGGGCGGAGCGGGTCGCCGCCGGACGGAATCGGTTTCGTCCGAATTCGTGTGGTGCGTGACGTGGGTTCTTGCTGAACGAACGTTCGGGGTAAGTTTCAGGGCACTAACTCTCTTCCCCTAGTCCCCCAACGACCGGAGGTCAGCGTGATGAGCGGTGGTGAGACACTCGAGTTCGAGATTCGTCCGAATCCTCAGCCGGTACCGGCTGCGGAGCGCGCCGCCCTGCTGGCCAATCCGGGATTTGGTCGGGTCTTCACCGACCACATGGTCACGATTCGGTACGCCGAGGGAAAAGGGTGGTATGACGCGCGCGTCGAGGCACGCGCGCCGATCCCGATGGATCCGGCGGCCGCGGTCCTGCACTACGCGCAGGAGATCTTCGAAGGGCTGAAGGCCTACCACGCGGCCGACGGTGGGGTGACGATGTTCCGGCCCGAGGCGAACGCCGCCCGCTTCAACGCCTCCGCGGAGCGGATGGCGATGCCCCGGCTGCCGGAGTCGGTGTTCCTGGACTCGCTGCGGCACCTCATCACCATCGACCGGGAGTGGATTCCGCCGGGCGAGGACGGCAGCCTCTACCTGCGCCCGTTCATGTTCGCCACCGAGGTCTTCCTCGGGGTGCGCCCCGCGCACGAGTACCTCTACGTGGTGATCGCCAGCCCGGTCGGCAGCTACTTCTCCGGAGGCGTCAAGCCGGTCACCGTCTGGGTCAGCCCGCAGTACACGCGGGCCGCGCCCGGCGGTACCGGCGCGGTCAAGTGCGGGGGTAACTACGCGGCCTCGTTGGCCGCGCACGCCGAGGCGCTGGCGCACGACTGCGACCAGGTGGTCTTCCTCGATGTGGTGGAGCGCCGCTACATCGAGGAGCTCGGCGGGATGAACATCTTCTTCGTCTACGACGACGGCACCTTGGTCACCCCGCCGTTGACCGGCACCATCCTGCCTGGCGTCACCCGGGATTCGATCATCACGTTGGCCCGCGAGGACGGTTACACGGTCGTCGAGCGGCCGGTCACCTTCGAGGAGTGGCGCGCGGACGCGACCAGCGGGCGCATCCGGGAGGTGTTCGCGTGCGGCACCGCGGCGGTCATCACCCCGATCGGGGAGGTGCGCTACCCCGATGGGTCCTTCACCATGCCGGACGCCGCGGGCGGTGCGGTGACCAACCGGCTCCGGCAAACCCTGATCGACCTGCAGCGGGGCCGGATCGAGGACCGTCACGGGTGGGTCTACCGGGTGCTCTGATCGTCGTCTCCCCACCGCCGGTGGCGCCAACGCCACCGGCGGGGAGCCGGGTGCCGACCGGCCGCTGCGGTCAGGCTGGGGCGAGCAGGTGGCGGCGCAGCATGGTGATCCGCTCGGCGGGCAGCCCGGCGTCGAGCACGTAGCGCTCCACCGACCCATACCGCTCGCGGAGTTCGGCGAGGAAGATTCGCATCGCCTCCGGCGGAGAGGCGAAGTAGGCGGGCACGGTGCGCCGCGTGGGGAAGCGCGCCTGGTACCAGGCGAGGAACCGTTTCATCCCCACGGTGGTCAGGGCGTACTCCTCGGCGATGATCTCGTCGGGGACGCCGAGCAAGGCCAGGGTCAGCGCGCACACCACCCCGGTGCGATCCTTGCCCGCCGCGCAGTGCACCACCACGGGGGCGGTCTCTTCCTCGGAAAGCAGCGTGAGAGCGGTCACGATGCCGTCGGCGGCTTGCTCGGTGAGGTCGTGGTATCGGTCCGCGAGGTAGCGCGCTTCGCCTTTCTCCTCGTCGTACGGGATCTCGGACCACTCCTGGTGCACCAGGTACACGTGGCGGTAGTCGATCCCGTCGTAGTCGGGAACGCGGCCGTGCCGCGCGATCTCGGACGGGCGGCGCAGGTCGATGACCGTGCGGATGCCGAGCGCGCGGAACGTGGCCTCATCGGCGCCGGCGAGCCGGTGTAACGAGTCGGATCGGTAGACGCGGCGTGGTCGGACGATCCGGCCGTCGAGGCCGGGGTAGCCGCCGATGTCCCGGAAGTTGAAGAGGTTGACAAAGGTAGGGGCACGGGTGTCGTCGGACGTGAGCGTCATGTCCGCCACCGTAGCGGTACGACACGCCGCGTCTCAGAATGCGGTCTGCTCTTCCCGATGAGCGCCGATAGTGGCAAAGTACGATCCCGTGACCCACCTCGTGCTCATTATTGGCCCCTAGCGCGCCGGCGACCCCTCCGCCGAGCGCGCAGACCTCCCGTGGTCACCGGGGGGTCTTTTTGTTGGGCCGCGGTGGGGCGCCGGGCGGCGGACGCGGGGAGGTCCGCAGGTCCGACGAGAGGAGCAGAACATGACGATCCAGTTGTATGACACGACGCTCCGCGACGGAGCCCAGCGTGAGGGGATTAGCTACTCCGTCGCTGACAAGCTCGCCGTCGCCCGGCTGCTCGACGAGCTCGGTGTGGGCTTCATCGAAGGCGGGTGGCCCGGGGCGATGCCCAAGGACACGGAGTTCTTCCGACGCGCACGCACCGAGCTCAACCTGCGACATGCCGTTCTCGTCGCCTTCGGTTCGACCCGGAAGCCTGGCGTAGCGGTGACGGACGACCCGCAGGTGCGGGCTCTGCTCGACGCCGAGACCGCCGCGGTCTGCCTGGTCGCCAAGTCCGACATTCGGCACGTCGAGCGGGCGCTGCGCACCACCGCTGAGGAGAACCTCGCGATGGTCCGCGACACCGTCGCGCACTTCGTCGCCGAAGGGCGTCGCGTCTTCCTCGACTGTGAGCACTTCTTCGACGGCTTCCGCGCGGATCCGGAGTATGCCAGCGCCGTCGTGGCCGCCGCGCTGGAGGCGGGCGCCGAGGTCGCGGTGCTGTGTGACACCAACGGCGGCATGCTCCCGTCGCGGGTGACAGCCGCGATTCAGGAGCTGGTCGACCGGATCGGGGTGGCCCCCGATCGGCTCGGCATCCACTGCCAGGACGACACCTCGTGCGCGGTGGCGAACACCGTCGCCGCGGTGGAGGCCGGGGTCCGGCACGTCCAAGTCACCGCGAACGGCTACGGCGAACGCGCCGGCAACGCGGACCTCTTCGCGGTGGTCGGCAACCTCCAGCTCAAGCTCGGGATCCCCGTCCTGCCCGAGGGGTGCATCGAGAAGATGGTGCGGGTGTCGCACGCGATCGCGGAGATCGCGAACATCGCTCCCGACACCCACCAGCCGTACGTCGGTGCCGCGGCGTTCGCGCACAAGGCCGGCCTGCACGCGAGCGCGATCAAGGTGGATCCCGTGCTCTACAACCACATCGACCCCGCGGTGGTCGGCAACGACATGCGGATCCTCGTGACCGAGATGGCCGGCCGCGCCAGCGTGGAGCTCAAGAGCCGCGAGCTCGGTGTGGACCTTGCCGAGTACCCGGAGGCCTTGTCCCGGGTCACCCAGCGGGTCAAGGAGTTGGAGGCGGAGGGGTGGTCGTTCGAGGCCGCCGACGCGTCGTTCGAGCTGTTGGTCCGCGGGGAGCTCGAGGCAGAGACCGGGGTGGCGACCGCGCGGCCGTTCACCCTGGAGTCATACCGGGTGATCGTCGAGCACCGTGAGGACGGCGCGGTGACCTCGGAGGCGACCGTCAAGGTGCGGGTGCGGGGCGAACGTGTGATCGCCACCGCGGAGGGCAACGGTCCGGTCAACGCCTTGGACGAGGCGCTGCGGATCGCCCTGCTGCGGCACTATCCCGAACTCGCCAGCTTCCAGCTCGCCGACTACAAGGTGCGCATCCTGGAGGGCAGCCACGGCACCGGCGCGGTCACCCGCGTGCTCGTGGAGACCGCGGGCCAGCAGGGCCAGGACTGGACGACCGTGGGTGTGCACGAGAACGTCGTCGAGGCGAGTTGGCAGGCGCTGGTCGACGCGTTGACGTACGGCTTGATGAAGAGCGCCTCGGCGGCGACCGTCGCCTGACATCGGGCGCCGCCGGTGGCGGAGGTGGTGGGTGCGGGCCCCTTCCCCGCATGTGGGGGAGGGGCCCCTCGCGTGTGGTGAGGCGTTAGAGGCGGCGATTGCTGGGCAAGCGACATGCGCCCGACCCGCGCGGTCGGGCCGACCGCTGCCCATCGCGTGACCGAGGGAGCCGTCATGGTCATGCCCACGCCGGCGCAGACCGCCGCCCGTGAGCTCGAACAGACGCTGGTTGAGGTCAAGCGCGTCGTCGTCGGTCAGGACCGGCTCGTCGAGCGGCTCCTCATCGCGCTCCTCGCCGACGGGCACTGCCTGCTTGAAGGAGTGCCAGGGGTTGCCAAGACCCTGGCCGCCCAGACGCTCGCCACCGCGGTCGGCGGCGCCTTCTCCCGGATCCAGTTCACGCCCGACCTCGTCCCCTCGGACATCGTCGGCACGCGCATCTACCGCGCCTCGACCGAAACCTTCGATGTCGAGCTCGGCCCCGTCATGGCGAACCTCGTCCTCGCCGATGAGATCAACCGCGCGCCGGCGAAAGTGCAGTCGGCGCTGCTGGAGGCGATGGCCGAGCGCCAGGTCACCATCGGTGGGCAGAGCTATCGCGTGCCGGAACCGTTCCTGGTCCTGGCGACCCAAAACCCCATCGAATCGGAGGGGGTCTACCAGCTGCCGGAGGCGCAGCGCGACCGGTTCCTCATGAAGATCATCGTCGGCTATCCCAGCGACGCGGAGGAGTTGGCGATCCTGTACCGGATGGGCGCGACCCCGCCCCGGGCCGAGCAGGTGCTCGACCCCCACCGTCTGGTCGCCCTTCAAGCCCGCGCCCGGCAGGTCTTCATTCACCACGCGGTAGCCGAGTACATCGTCCGGTTGGTGGTCGCCACCCGCGATCCGCAGCGGTTCGGGCTCGCGCCCCTGGCGGGGCAGCTCGCGTACGGCGCCAGCCCTCGGGCCACGCTTGGCCTGGCCGCCGCCGCACGCGCCTTGGCCCTGATCCGCGGCCGGGAATACGTCTGCCCCGAGGACGTCCAGGAGCTCGCCGAGGACGTCTTGGCCCACCGGTTGGTGCTCACGTACGACGCGGTCGCGGAGGGGATCTCCCCCCAGGAGATCGTGCGGGAGGTGCTGCGGGCCGTACCACCGCCCTGGGTGGCGCCGCGCGGCGAACACCGCGTTGACCTGGCGGTGGCATGACGACCCCCATGGCCGCCTCGGACGCGCAGCTGCGGCGCCTCGCACCGGACCACCGGCTGCGCCGGTTGGAGCTGGCCATCACGCGTCGGCTCGACGGCCTGCTCCACGGGGAGTACCTCGGCCTGGTGCCCGGGCTGGGCAGCGAGGTCGCCGGCTGCCGGGAGTATCGGCCCGGTGAGGACGAGGTACGCCGGATGGATTGGGCGGTCACCGCGCGCACCGCGACCCCCCATGTGCGGGAGACCCACGCCGACCGGGACCTCACCACGTGGGCGCTCGTCGACGCGACCGCGAGCATGGACTTCGGCACCGCCCACCTGGAGAAGCGCGAGTTGGCGGTCGCCGCGCTCGCCGCGGTGGGTTTCCTCACCGCGCGTGCGGGCAATTCCCTCGGGGTTCACGTCCTCAGACCGGACCGGGTGTGGCGCGTGCCGGCCCACAGTGGACGCGCGCACCTGTGGGGCGTGCTCCGGACGCTGCTCACCTTGCCGCGCCCCGCCCCGGGGGGAGCCGCTGGTCCCTCGCTCGCCACCGCGATTGACGCGGTGGGGCGCGCTGCGGTGCGCCGCGGCTTCGCCGTGGTGATCTCCGACTTCTTGGATGGCCTCCCCGACTCGCCCGACGGGATACCCGAGTGGGAGAAGCCCTTGCGTCGACTGGCCGCGCGTCACCAGGTGCTCGCCATCGAGGTCAGTGATCCGAGGGAGGAGGAGTTGCCCGATATCGGGATCGTCACGCTGATTGACCCGGAGAGCGGGCGGCGGCGGGACGTCTCGACCGCCGACCGTCGGGTCCGCGCTCGGTTTGCGGAAGCCGCGGCGGCGCAGCGCGCGGCGGTGGCCGCGAGTCTGCGTCGGGCGGGGGCGGTGCGGCTGGCGCTGCGGACCGACCGGGACTGGATCGCGGACATCGTTCGCCATGTGCACGTCCAGCGTCGACTGGCGGCCGCTGCGCCGCCGCTCGTCACGGGGGGTGCGCGGACATGAGGTGGGAGGCGCCGTATCGGCTGTGGCTGTTGGTCGGGGTGCTCGGTCTGCTCGCGGCCTACCTGGTGGCCCAGCGGCGACGTAGCCGGTATGCGCTGCGGTTCACCAACCTGCGGCTGCTGGATCGGGTGGCGCCGGACCGACCGGGGTGGCGCCGGCACCTCCCGGCGGGGCTCTTCCTCGCCATGGTGACCCTGCTCGTCCTCGGCTTCGCTCGCCCGACCGCCGAGGTTCGCGTGCCGCGGGAGCGCGCCACGGTGATGGTGGCGGTGGACGTCTCGACGTCGATGCTCGCGCACGACGTGCGGCCCAACCGGTTGGCGGCGGCGAAGTCCGCGGCGCGCGCGTTCGTCGACGACCTCCCTCGACAGTTCAACATCGGGTTGGTCGCGTTCGCGGGTAATGCGTCGGTGCTCGTGGCGCCCAGTACCGACCGGACCATGCTCAAGGCGGGGATCAACCGGCTGGCCGAGGGAGTGACCGGGACCCAAGGCACCGCGATCGGGGACGCGATCACGACGTCGCTGGAGGCGATTCGCGCCCTGGACGAGCAGGCGGCGAGCCATCCGCCCCCGGCACGGATCGTGCTGCTCTCCGATGGTGCCAACACCTCCGGTCGGGATCCGGAGGCCGCGGCGAACGAAGCGGTCAAGGCGCAGATCCCCATCGACACCATCTCCTTCGGCACGCCGTCCGGCTACATCGAGCAAGGCGGGGGGCGGACGCTGCGCGTGCCCGTGGATGGGGAGAGTTTGCGGGCTGTCGCTGAGCTCAGCGGCGGTGCCTACCACGAGGCCGGCAGCCGTGAGGAGTTGCGGAAGGTGTACGAGGACATCGGCACGTCGGTGGGGTACCGCACGGAACGGCGCGACGTGTCGGCCCGCTTCATCGGGATGGGTTTGGTGTTGGGCCTCGCCGCCGCGGGCGGTTCCTTGTTCTGGTTCTCCCGCCTGCCGTGATGCGCTAGGAGGGTGCGATGACAACCGGTCCTGCTGGACTCGGTGAACCGCGCGGACCGTCGTTCGTCTCCCCAGAGTTGCGGTCCGCGCACGACGACCAGGCGAGCGCGCCGCCGGCGCCGCCGGAGGCGGAGGCCGCCGGGCGCTGGTGGGCGCGGTGGCCGGGGGCGCTCCTCGTCGCCGTCGCCGTCGTGGTGCTCTCCACTGTGGCCGGTGCGCTCGCTGGGGGGTACGTGGCGGGCTCCGACCCGGCGCCGGCGGTCTCGGTGGCGTCGCCCAGCCCAGGGATCGCCAACGTTCCGGGGGACCTCGTCAGCGCGGCGGCGCAGGCCCTGCCGGGAGTCGTGTCCGTGCAAGTCGGGGGACGCAAGACGGCCGGCGGCTCCGGGTTCGCAGTGGACGACCGGCAGCACATCATCACCAACGACCACATCCTCAGTGGCGCCGCCGCCTCCGCTGGCGCCTCCGCGGACCGGAGTCAGGTGACCGTTGTCGGCCCCGACGGCCGGCGGATGCCCGCCGAGGTCGTCGGGAGGGATCCGGACAGCGACATCGCGGTGCTCAAAGTTCCGCCCTCGGCGGGGTTGCGGCCCTTGCCGCTGGCCGCCCCGAACAGCACCCGGGTCGGGGAGTCGGTGCTCGCGGTGGGTGCCCCGCTGGGGCTGTCGGGCACGGTCACCGCGGGTATCGTCAGCGCGCTCGACCGTCAGGTGCGCCTCGGCAATGGGGGACGGCAGTCCGCGGTCCAGACGGACGCCTCCATCAACCCGGGCAACTCGGGGGGACCGCTCGTCAACGCGCGGGGTGAGGTGATCGGGGTTAACACCGCGATCGCCACGCTCGACGGCACGGGCGGCAACATCGGCATCGGCTTCGCGATCCCGATTCAGCGCGCCGAACAGGTCGCGGAGCGACTCATCCGGCAGGGCGGCTAGCGCCCGGCCAGGGCCAGCGCGCGGTCGATCGCCTCGATGAGGCGGGCGCGCAGCAGCGCGGCGCGGCGGGCGAACTCGCGTTGGGCCGCGACGTACTCGGCCCGGCCCTCGGGGGTTTCAATCCGCACTGGGGTGTAGCCGAGCGCCGAGAGGTCGTACGGGGAGGCGCGCATGTCGAGCGCGCGGATCTCCCGGGCGAGGGCGAACGTCTCGGCGAGGAGTTCGCTCGGGATGAGCGGAGAGAGCTTGTAGGCGAACTTGTAGAGGTCCATGTTCGCGTGCAGGCAGCCCGGCTGCTCGTTGTCGAGCTGCCCCTCGCGCGTCAGGCACCGCTGATTGAGCGGTCGCGCCTCGGGGGTGAAGAACCGGTACGCGTCGAAGTGAGTGCACCGGACGCCCAGCTCCTCGACGACCTGAGCGCTCCCCTCCGGCCCCAGCCGCAACGGCCAGCCCGCGTGCCGCAGCTCCTCCGGACGCTGCCGGTACACCATGGCCCACTCGTGCAGGTTGAAGCACGCCAGGTGAGGGCGACGCGCCGCAGTGTTCGCCAGCAGCGTCCGAATCCACCGCACGGACTCCTCGCGGCGCTGGAGGATCGCCGAGGTGTCCACCATCACTCCGCCGTCGACCGCCCGGTAGTCGCGGCCGAACTCGGCGGGGTCGGCGTCGACGAGGAGCACCCCGGCCCCCGGATGCCAGCGCCGCAACTGTCCCGGCCGGTACGAGTAGTAGGTGAAGAGAAAGTCCTCGACAGGATGCTTGCGGCCGTGCTGCCGCCGTTCGAGGTGCTCGGCGAGCCACCGGTCGATCGTGGCGCGGTGCGCGTCGCGTCGCGCCCGCCAGGTGGCCGGGTCGAGCACTACCACCGTGTCGGACGGGGTGGTCGTGGCGGTCATGGGCTCCAGGGTACGGCGGGCCGCGACTGGGCCTGGACGCGCGCCGGGCCTACGACGGGGTCACGCTGACCCCGGCGCTGAAGACGCCGCTGCGCAATTCGAGGCGGCTGGGGAGCAGGTCACCGGTGATGGTGAACGCGAGGGGGACGAGCAGGCGCTGCCCCGGCGCGACTGGCTCGGCGAACATGTCCCGGCCGCCGTTGGCGGCGCGGGTGGCCTCCTCATCGGCGGCGACCCAGGTGCCGGTGGGAAGGTAGGCGCGCTGCATCGACGCGTACCAGTGCTGGTCGCGGTTGGTGTGGTTGCGCACCCCGACGGTGGCGAGGCAGCGATGGGTGTCGCCCGCCAGCGGCCGGCAGGCGATGCGGTAGACGGTGAAGTCGAAGGCGGCCTCCCGGAGCTCCACCCCGATTGGTCCTGCCTGTGGGGACCCGATCCAGGCGGCGGTCCGCGCGGTGCCGAGGAAGCCCACGGAGTGGGCGCCGAGCACCGCCGCGCCGGCGGCCGTCGCGATCCCCACCCCGAGCAGCACGATGACCACGGCGAAGACGAGGAACGCGGGGGGTCGTCGCCGGCGTCGTCGCGGCGCGGGAGTCAGCGCTGGGGCGAGGGGACGCGTGGCCGGACTCTGGGCGTGGGCGATCCTCCGGCGTGGCGCCCGTCGCGATCGTCGCCGTCTCGCCTGCCAGAGGATCAGGGCGGTGAGGAGCGCGCCGAGCGCGATTGCGGCGATGCGGTGGGGTTGCCGCCACCACGGCGTCGCCACGGTGGGGGTGATGTGCGGGGGCGGCATCCAGGAGGCGGTGGCGCAGTCGTAGGGGCGCTCCCCCCGACGCTGGTACGCGCAGGCGGGTGAGATCAGCGGCTCGACGTCGCCGGAGTGGGTGAGCGACGCGGTTAGGGTGCTGCTCGCCCGCGCGGGGACGCGGATCCGCCACACCAGCTCGTTCTGCTCCGCTTGGCCGCCGTCGCTGGCGACCGTCACCGCGGTGCCGCGCGGCAGCTCTTGGCGCACGGTCACGCTGATCGGCCGGGGAGTGGCGTTCCGCACCTGGAGGCGGTAGTCAGGCCAGTATTGGCCGCTGCTGTCGATGGAGAGGCTGACCGCCTCGGGGGTGGCCAGGGCCGGTACTGGCGTGGTGAGCGTCGCGGAGACCGCGATGGCTATCGCGACGACCGCCCGCTGTGACGACTCGAACATGAGTGTTCTTCGCCTCCCTACCTGACGGTAGGCGGCAGCCGGGCGGTCCGCTGGCGAAAGCGGCGATTCGCGGCGGCGCTTGGCGCGGCCGCCCCGATGCACCCCGGCGATACAGTGCTTAGGTGCGTATCGCTCGTTTCGCCCATGACAGTGGAATGTCATTCGGCATCGTCGAAGGAGAGGCCGGTGCGGGGCCGGAAGGCCTGACGATCGCCGAGATCGACGGACTGCCATTCGGAAAGATCACTCTGACCCACCGCCGCTGGGCGCTGGCCGACGTGCGGTTGCTCTCTCCGATCTTGCCGAGCAAGGTGGTCTGTGTCGGGCGCAACTACGCCGAGCACGCCGCGGAGCACGGCGCCGAGGTCCCGAAGGAACCATTGATTTTCCTCAAGCCGTCGACCACCGTGATCGGGCCTCGGGACGCGATTCGGCTGCCGGTGCAGTCCAAGCAGGTGGAGCACGAGGCGGAGCTGGCGGTGGTCATCGGCCTGCCCGGGGCGCGGCGGGTTGACCGGGCCACGGCGGAAAAGGTGATCTTCGGCTACACCTGCGCCAATGACGTGACCGCCCGTGATCTTCAACACAGTGACGGTCAGTGGACCCGGGCCAAGGGCTTCGACTCGTTCTGCCCGCTGGGCCCCTGGATCGTCACGGGGATCGACGCCAGCGACGTGGAGATCCGCTGCGAGGTCGGGCGCGACCGGCAGCACATGGAGCTGCGGCAGCGAGCCCGGACCAAGGACATGATCTTCGACATCCCGACCTTGGTGTCGTACATCTCGCACGTGATGACGCTGTTGCCGGGAGATGTGATCTTGACCGGTACTCCGGCCGGGGTCGGTCCGCTGACCGCGGGTGACATCGTGAGCGTGCAAATCGAGGGGATCGGGGAGCTCACCAACCCCGTCGTCAACCTGGAGTAGGGAGGGGGCGCGACACAGATCGGCCAATCGCCGACCCGATTTGGCGTGCTCGGGTCGAGCGCGGTAAAGTTCAAGTCGCGGTGCGGTGAGCACCGATGGGGTATGGGGTAATTGGCAGCCCGACGGATTCTGGCTCCGTTAGTCTAGGTTCGAGTCCTGGTACCCCAGCTAGTCGATACCCCCCGCGGTGTCGATTTTTGTGTTCTGGTAGAGTCAGCGCGTCGTTTGTACGGCTAACGACCAATCCTGGCTAACGAACACACCCTTTGGCCCCGTCGTCTAGCGGCCTAGGACGCCGCCCTCTCAAGGCGGTAGCGCCGGTTCGAATCCGGTCGGGGCTACAGGAGCCGCCGAGGCTCCCTCCACAAGAGGGAGCCTCGGCGATCTGTTTTATGGCAGGGCCGCGCAGGGTGGGCCCCCTGACGCGGGTCCCCGTGTCCGGGTCCACTTATCGGTTGTGAGCCGGCGCGCACGTGGGTGCGAATGACCACAGCGGACAGTCACGACCGACGGTCGGCGCTCACGCGCGAGGCCGGTTAGAGACCGGAGAGACGCTGCCCCGCGCGCACGACCGCCATCGCGTGCCGCTCCCCAGGCCGTCGGCCGAGCCGCTCAATGGGGCCCGAGATGCTGATCGCGGCGATGACCCGCCCGGTGCGGTCGCGTACCGGCGCGGAGACGCTCGCCACACCCGGTTCCCGTTCGCCGACGCTCTGCGCCCAACCGCGGCGGCGGACCTCCGCCAAGGTGCGGCCGGTGAACTTGCACCGCGGTAGGAGCGGCATCACCGCCTCGGGCGGTTCCCACGCGAGCAGGACCTGCGCTGCGGAGCCCGCCGTCATCGGCAAGACCGACCCGACTGGTACGGTGTCGCGCAGGCCACTCGTCCGTTCCGCGGCGGCCACGCAAATGCGCTCATCCGCACGACGCAAGTAGAGTTGCGCGCTCTCGCCAGTCGCGTCGCGCAGCGCCACCAGGAGAGGTTCGGCGGCGGTGAGCAACACGTCTGGCGCGGCGTTGGCGAGCTCGCTGAGCCGGGGACCGGGGCGCCATCGCCCTTGCGGGTCCCGGACCAGGAGCCGGTGAACTTCCAGAGCCTGGGCCAACCGGTGGGCGGTCGCCCGCGGCAATTTCGTTCGTTCCACGAGTTCGGCCAGGCTGGCGCCGTCCACGCAGGCGGACAGGATGAGAACCGCCTTGTCGAGAACGCCGACGCCGCTCATACTGTGTCCCACAGGACGAAACATACCTCCCAGAATTTAGGATGTCCAGATGGTGGGAGTCACTTCAGACGGAAAACAGCAGCGGCCCCGCACGCTCGCCGAGAAGGTGTGGGACGCCCACGTGGTCCGTTCCGCAGCCGGAGAGCCGGACCTGCTCTACATCGACCTTCACCTCCTGCATGAGGTGACCAGCCCGCAGGCGTTCGACGGGCTGCGGTTGGCGGGTCGGCGCGTGCGGCGGCCGGATCTGACGCTCGCGACCGAGGACCACAACACCCCAACGGGGTATGACGATCCGTCGCACCACAAGTGCCGCGGCGAACTGTTCACCATCGCCGATCTCACGTCGCGGACGCAGATCGAGACGCTGCGGCGCAACTGCGCGGAATTCGGCATCAAGCTGCATCCCCTGGGAGACGCGAACCAGGGAATCGTGCACGTCATCGGGCCGCAGCTCGGGCTGACGCAGCCCGGCATGACGATCGTGTGCGGTGACTCGCACACCGCGACGCACGGCGCCTTCGGCGCGCTCGCCTTCGGCATCGGCACCAGCGAAGTCGAGCACGTGCTGGCGACGCAGACGTTGCCGCAGCATCGGCCGAAGACGATGGCGGTCACCATCACCGGTGAGTTGGGGCCGGGCGTCACCGCCAAGGACCTGATCCTCGCGCTCATCGCGCAGGTGGGGACCGGCGCTGGCCGGGGCCACATCGTGGAGTACCGGGGCGAGGCGATTCGCAAGCTGTCCATGGAAGGGCGGATGACGATCGCCAATATGTCGATCGAGTGGGGCGCCAAGGCCGGCATGATCGCCCCGGACGAGACCACGTTCGCCTATCTCAAGGATCGGCCGTACGCGCCGAAGGGCGCGCACTGGGACGCTGCGGTGGCGTACTGGCGCACGCTGGCGACGGACGAGGGAGCCACCTTCGACAAGGAAATCTTCCTCGACGCCAACAAAGTCAGCCCGTTCGTCACCTGGGGTACGAACCCGGGGCAGGGCGTGCCCCTCGACGGCGTGGTGCCGCACCCGAACGACTTCGAGACCGAGGCGGAGCGCGCCGCGGCGCAGCGGGCGTTGGAGTACATGGACCTCAAGCCCGGCACGCGCATGCGGGACATTCCCATCGACGTCGTCTTCGTCGGGTCGTGCACCAACGGGCGTCTGGAGGACCTGCGCGCGGCGGCCGAGGTGCTGCGTGGCCGACGCGTCGCCGACGGGGTGCGCATGTTGGTCGTCCCGGGCTCCGAGGCGGTGCGCGCCGCCGCGGAGAGCGAAGGGCTGGACAAGATCTTCCTCGAGGCTGGCGCGGAGTGGCGCTACGCCGGTTGCTCGATGTGTTTGGGAATGAACCCCGACACCCTGAAGCCGGGTCAGCGTTCTGCTTCCACGTCGAACCGCAACTTCGAGGGCCGGCAGGGCAAGGGTGGGCGTACCCACCTGGTGTCGCCGCCGGTCGCCGCCGCTACCGCGGTCGCTGGTCGTCTGGCCGCTCCCGCTGACCTGTAGAAGGGCTGAGCTGATATGGAAAAGTTCACTGTGCATACCGGCACCGCGGTTCCGCTGCGCCGCTCCAATGTGGATACTGACCAGATCATTCCGGCCGTGTACCTCAAGCGGGTCACGCGAACCGGATTCGCAGACGGGTTGTTCAGCGCGTGGCGGGAAGAGCCGGATTTCGTCCTCAACGACCCGCGTTACGCCAAGGCATCTATTCTCGTCGCTGGACCGGACTTCGGTACCGGCTCGTCGCGAGAGCACGCGGTCTGGGCACTGCGCGACTGGGGTTTCCGCGCGGTCATCTCACCGCGCTTTGGTGACATCTTTCGGGGGAACGCGCTCAAGGAAGGGCTCCTCCCGGTTGAGCTTGAAATCGATGTCGTAGAAAAGCTTTGGGAGCTATCGGAGCGTGATCCCGCGGCGCAGATCACTATTGACCTGGGCGCGCGCGAGGTGCGGGCAGCGGGTGAAGTATGGTCGTTCCCCCTTGACGACTTCAGCCGCTGGCGGCTGATGGAGGGTTTGGACGACATTGGACTGACGCTGCGGCACGAAGCGGCAATCGCCGAGTACGAGCAGCGTCGGCTCCCGTTCTTGCCGTCCGTGGCATAGCCGGGATACCGCTCTCAAGCCGTTATTGCCCCCACTGGCATCGACCAGTGGGGGCAAAATCATTACGACACAAGGACTTTTTTGGAGCAGATGTTTGTGTCCGGGGAGCGAAGGGCATAACGTGCGCGCAGAATGGCTCGCGATGAGTCTAGCTGCACATACGGGAGGGAAGTCGTGAACAAGGCCGAGCTCATCGAGGCGCTCGCTGCTCGTCTCGGGGATCGCAAGACGGCGACAGCGGCACTCGACGCGGTGCTCGCCGAGATCCAGGTCGCAGTGACGAAGGGCGAGCGCGTGGCGATCACAGGATTCGGCGTATTCGAAAAGCGTGTCCGCGCCGCCCGAACAGCGCGCAACCCCCGGACAGGCGAACCGGTGAAAGTGAAGAAGACATCGGTTCCGGCATTCCGGCCGGGTACGGGCTTCAAGGAGATGGTGGCCAGCGGCAAGGTTCCGAAGGTCGCCACGGTGAAGAAGACCACGGCCGCGAAGGTGACCGCCGCGGGTAAGACCACCGCTCGGAAGCTCACGGCCGCGGAAAAGGCTGCGGCGCCGAAGGTGTCGGCCACAAAGGCGACCGCCACCAAGCGGGCGGCGAAGGCCGCGCCGGCGACGAAGAGTGTCTCGACCCGCGCCGCCGCGAAGAAGACCGCCGCGAAGAAGGCGACCGCGACGAAGGCCACCGCGACGAAGACCACCGCGAAGAAGACAGCGGCCAAGAAGACGGCTCGCCGCTGACATCGACGGTTCGAAGGGCGCCGCCACACTGGGCCGGCGCCCTTCGTGTGTCTCGTGGACGGTCGCCTCACATCGGGTCCACGCCCACGAGCGTGTCGCCGGCGAAGGCCAACAGCCAGCCACGCCCTGTCGCGAAGCGACGTCGGTTGTCGCCCGACAACAGGGCGAGCATGTCGGGAATGACCGTGTCGTGGCTGCACACGGCGACGCGGACGCCGGCACCGGCGAGTTCCTTGAGCCGAACGGCGGCCCTTCGGGCCCGTTCGACGGGGTCCTGACCGGGCGTGGGGGCGTCGAACGCCGCGTCGATCTCAATGGGGAGATTGAGCCTCTGGGCCAGTGGACTCAGGGTCTGCACGCAGCGGCGTGGGCTCGCCGAGACCAGTCGCTGGGGCTGCGTCAGCGCCTGGAGCGCCGCGAGCTCGTGGGCCTCGGCCCACCCCCTGGAATCCAGCGGTTGCGTGTCCTCAGCACAGGAGCGCGTGGGGTCGGGATTCACCCGCCCGTGGGGAACGACGGTCACGACCGCGGTAACGGCGGGGAGGCTCGCGAATCCGCGGAGCACGCGGGCGTCGTGTTCGTACGTCACTCGCCCCGCGGCGACCTCCGGCGGCAGCCAGCACACGGCGTCCACTTCGCCCGCTACCGCCAAGCCGTCCTCTTCCCGTCCGCGCATCGACCAGTAGTCGACGACCTTCGGGAGGCCGTCCCGCGTGGTGTAGGAGACGGATCCGAGGTGCACCTGCGGCACACCGCGCAGCCCGGTTTCCTCGGCCACTTCACGGACCGCGGCTATCAGCGGGTGCTCGCCCGCCTCGAGTTTCCCTTTGGGCAACGTCCAGTCGTCGTAGCGCGGACGGTGAACCAAGCAAATCTCCATCCCCTCCGCCGCGGGGCGCCACACCACTCCGCCGGCCGCTCGAATGGCCATCACGACCACGAATCCGGGACGCGCGGTGGGGCTGTGGCGTGTGCCTCCCTTGGGGAGGGTGTCGGGAACGTCACCTGTCGTCGCGGTGCGTGGGTGAGTGCCGAGACTTCACCCCACGGGCGCCATCGGGTGTCCAGGCGGGACAGCCGACGGTGAACGGGGACGGACGTCCGCGCGCGGGGTCGGCCGCCCTGGTCGGCGCGGCGACGCGGGCCGGAGCGACAGCGTCCGAAGGCCGTCGTCATACGGCCCATGATGACCCGTGGTGGACGCGGACGCCGCGGACTTCACCTGATTCTGAATCAGGGCAATGTCGGAAGGGTCACCAGCGTGACCTGACCGGTGCTGTCCCGTTCCACGCGCACGCGTTGCCCCACCCGCAGCAGCCGCAGACCGGAGGCATCGAATGCGGCGGCGGGGAAGGCCAACTCCGAGCCGTCGTCGAGGAGCACCGTCCCGGATCGGCTCGTCGCGTCGAAGGTGGCCACAGTCCCCTGCATGGTCAGCACGGTACCCCGCCGCCTTGGGGTGACCACCGCGGGCCGAGCAGCGCGGCGGTGTGTCGGCCGAGACCGGCCTTGGCCGCTTCGGCGAGATCGGCGGCGGTGTCGACGTCCCGCCGGAGGGTCGGCCACTCGCCGAGGAGCGGCACGGCGCCGGAGCGGACGTGAGCGTCGGCGGAGCCAGCGCCGAATCGTGGGTCGAGCGGAACGCCTGGGGGTGCGGTGAGCAAGACGGTGCCCGTGGCTCCCGCGTCGGCCACGAACCGTCGGAGCCGGGGATCGGCCTGGGCGGCTCGCAGCGCGTCAGCGAGCTCAGCAGGGCGCAACGCGGGAAGGTCGGCGGTGAGCGCCGCGATCCACGCCCCGTCCGCCGCCGCGGCCGCGCCGGCTCGGAACGCGGCGTTGAGCCCGCCGGCGGGGGGATCGGGTACCACCGCCGCGCCGAGGCCCCGTACCGCCGTTGCGACCGTGGGGTCGGCGGTCACCACGAGGACTTCGGCGACGGGCTCACACGTCACCACGGCGGCGACGGTGTCCAGAGCTAACGCCAGAGCGAGGCGGTCGTGCGGCACGTCCGCGACAGCGCCGCGCAGCCGACTCTTCGCCGCGTCGAGCCGCTTGATGGGTACGACCACCGTCCAGCTCGCCTCACTCACGGGGCACATCCTGCCAGGATGGTGAGACTCCCCTCGCTGGCCGCTTCCACAGGGCAGCAGGCATGATTTCGCACTAGACGCTGGGTGGCGTGACACGGCGGGCGGGTGACGCGCACGCCGGGGCAGGATGAGGAGGAACCGTGCGGAGGATCGGGTTTTGGCGGCGTGTGGCCGTAGTCGTACTCAAGCCCGTACTCCTGCTCTGGACCCGGCGCACCTGGCGAGGGTTGGAGCATCTTCCCAAGAGCGGCCCCGTCATCATCGTGGCCAATCACATCTCCCACGCTGATCCGTTGGTATGCGCCCACTTCGTCTACGGCGCGGGGCGGTGGCCGCAGTTCCTGGCGAAAGCGAGTCTGTTCCGGGTGCCCGTCCTCGGCTGGCTGCTGTACAAGGTGAAGCAGATCCCGGTGGAACGCGGCTCGGTTGACGCGGCTCGATCGCTGGAGGCGATGACGGCAGCGTTGCGAGAGGGCGGAACCGTCATCATCTACCCCGAGGGCACGATTACGCGGGAGCCGAATCTCTGGCCGATGCGGGGTAAGACGGGTGCCGCGCGGCTGGCGTTGGCCACCGGTGCGCCGCTGATTCCCGTAGCGATGTGGGGTCCACAGAACATTTTCGATGCGCGTCGCGCGAAGCTGCGGTTGCGTCCGCGCATTCCGGTCACCGTCGTCGCGGGCCCACCCATTGACCTGAGTCGCTGGGCGGATGTGCCGCTGACGAAGACGGTCCTCGACGAGGTGACTGACGAAATCATGCTTCGATTGCGGGACATGCTGGCCGAGATTCGCGGTGAAACACCGCCGCCGCTGTGGGACCGCCCTGCGCAACGACCGGTAGCTGAGTCAGGGGCGGGCGCATGAGCGAGTTTGGGCACGCGGTCGTGCTCGGCGCTGGTTCGTGGGGCACGGCTTTCGCGAAAATCCTTGCTGACGCGGGCACCGATGTGACGATCTGGGCGCGTCGGGAATCGGTAGCGGAGGCGATCCGGACCTCCAATGAGAATCCCGAGTACCTTCCGGGGATTCGGCTTCCCAAACGGATCACCGCGACGACGGACGCCGAGAAGGCGATCGCCGGCGCTGATTTGGTGGTCCTCGCGGTTCCGGCGCAGACACTGCGGGCCAACCTCACCGCCTGGGCACCGTCGATCGCCTCAGACGCCACGCTGGTCTCGCTGATGAAGGGCATCGAGCTGGGCACGTCCAAACGGATGAGCGAGGTCATCATCGAGACCACGGGCGTGTCGCCGGATCGTGTGGTGGTCGTTTCCGGCCCCAATTTGGCCGTCGAGGTCGCCGCGGAGCAGCCGGCGGCGACCGTCGTGGCGTGTACGGACATGGAGCGGGCGACGGCGGTGCAGCGCGCGATCGCCACGCCGTACTTCCGTCCCTACACCAACAGTGACGTCATCGGCACGGAGCTGGGCGGCGCGGTGAAAAACGTGATCGCGCTGGCGTACGGCATCGCGACCGCGATGGGGTTGGGGGACAACACCAAAGCCACGCTGATCACGAGAGGGCTGGCGGAGACTCGCCGGCTCGGGGTGGCGCTCGGCGCCGACCCGTTGACGTTCGCCGGTCTCGCGGGCATGGGCGACCTCGTGGGCACCTGCGCGTCGCCGCTGTCGCGCAACCGCACGTTCGGTGAGCGGCTGGGCCGGGGAGAGACGCTGGAGCAGGCCCAGGCGGCGACTCGGCAGACCGCCGAAGGGGTGAAGAGCTGCCTCGCGATCCGGGATTTGGCGCGGGCGCACGGCGTCGAAATGCCGATCACCGAGCAGGTCGAGCGGGTCTGCCACGAAGGGGTCGACCCCCGCGCGGCGATGGCCGCGTTGATGAGCCGAACCACCAAACCCGAGTGGTGGGTTGCCTAATCGGATGAGCGCCCGGCCACGCGCTGCTTGGCCGGGCGTCGACCGCTCTCCACTGTGGAGGAGCGATTACCGTCAGTAGTCGCTGTCGTGGTCGATTGTCCTTTTTCCCCAGCGCTCACGGCGGTCCTGGCGCGGTTGCTGACAACGCAGAGTAGGGTCTGGTGTGGGCACGAGGGTGTGGTCGGCCTTCGCGATTGGGAAACGAGAGGCAGATCTGTGACGAGTCCACGGAAGACCCGGGTAGCGGTCGTCTTCGGCGGGCGAAGCACCGAACACGGGATCTCCTGCGTGAGCGCGGGCAGCGTGTTGCGGGCGCTGGACCCGGACGTGTACGAGGTGATCCCCATCGGCATCACGCGAGAGGGCGCCTGGGTCCTCACGGACGGCGACACCAGCGCCCTCGCCATCGTCGACCGTCGGCTGCCGGAGATCACCGGTGCGCATGGCACAGCGGTCGTCCTTCCCGGCGACCCCACCACCCGTGGGTTGATGCTGCTGGACCCGACGGAAGGGCCGCGCGTGCTCGGCGCTGTCGACGTCGTCTTCCCCGTGCTGCATGGCGCGTACGGCGAGGACGGCACCATTCAGGGCTTGCTGGAGATGGCCGGCGTTCCCTACGTCGGGGCGAGCGTCTTCGCCTCCGCCGCCGCGATGGACAAGGAGTTCACGAAGAAGCTCGCCGCCGCCGAGGGCATCCCGGTCGGGCCGTACGTCGTGCTGCGCAACGGCATGACCCTCTCCGAGGACGACAAGGAACGGCTCGGCCTGCCGGTGTTCGTCAAGCCGTCGCGAGCCGGGTCCTCCCACGGCATCAGCAAGGTCACCGACTGGGCTGACGTGGACGCGGCGATCGCCGCCGCCCGGGAGATCGACCCCAAGGTGCTCGTCGAAGCGGCGATCGTGGGCCGGGAGATCGAGTGTGGGGTGCTGGAGAGCGAGGTCGGCGGCGCGCCGGAGGCGTCCGTCCTCGCCGAGGTGCGGGTGACCTCCAACGAGCACGAGTTCTACGACTTCGACGCCAAGTACGTCGACGATGTGTGCGAGTTCGACATCCCGGCCAAGCTGCCGGACTCGGTCACCCAACAGATCCAGGAGTACGCCCGACGGACCTTCCTCGCGCTGGACTGCGCCGGGCTCGCGCGGGTCGACTTCTTCGTGACCCCGGACTACGAGATCTACCTCAATGAGATCAACACGATGCCCGGCTTCACGCCGACGTCGATGTTCCCCCGGATGTGGGCGGCGAGTGGGCTGGACTACCCCAAGCTCGTCGACCGGCTCATCCGCACCGCGCTGCGCCGCGGCACCGGCCTGCGCTGACCGCGGCGCCCGAGCGGGGTGGAGACCCGAGATCGAGGAATGGGCGTGAGGGGATCCTTCTAGGGCGCCGCCGCGGGAGCTCAGCCGCCGCAGCCGGTGGGGATCTCCTCCGCCCGGGGCACGGCCTCCTCGACGGGCTTGGAGAAGGAGATGACCCACTGTCCGGGCTCGGCGTACGACTTGGGCACGGTCACCTGGACCGGGACCTCGCGGTCGACCGTGGTCCACACCGTGGCATCCGGTCGGTCCCCCGCGTGCCAGCACACCTTGTCGAGCGGATAGACGAGGTCGGTCGGGGGGATCGAGGGGAGCGGGATGCCGCAGGCCAGGGTGATCGGCGGCTCCCCGTACGCCGCGTTCTGCTCTGGGCCAGCGGTCACCGGTCGCTGCGGCAGGTCGCGCAGGGTGTCGGGGAGCTTCGCCAGCAGGGCCCGGCAAATCACCTCGGCTCGCTCGTCGAGCGTGTGGACGGTCATCGGCACCGGCCCGGTCGCGTTCGCGGTGGGCGCGCTCGCGGAGCTGCTGGCCTGGGGAGCGGCGGACTGATCGGGGCTGAGGTGGGTGATAGCCAAGGCGGCCACGAGCACGGTGACCGGAACGGCGACGAGGGTCGCGACGAGCGCGGCCAGCCGGGTGGTGCGCCGATCGTCAGCAGAGCGGGATGTCATTTACGGCTGCACCACCGAACATGTGACCGTGCGCGTAATTCCGGGAACCTTCTGCACCTTACTCATCAGCATCCGACCCAATTCGTCAATGCTGTGCGCCTCGCTGAGCACCACCACGTCGTACGGACCGGTTACCGCGTCGACCCGCACGACGCCCGGGAGTTTCGCTATCGCCGCGGCCACGTCACACGCTTTACCCACCTCCGTCTGAATGAGGATGTACGCCTGTATCACGAGCCGCCCCTCCCGATCTGCCTCCCGCTGTTGGCAGAGTGGATCGCTCGTGAAACTACCGTACGGAGCGGAGTGAATTGATGGCGCCCGAGGCGAGCGCTGATCAGAAGGTCTGATCAGCGCGTGGCGAGGCGGAGAGATATCGGGGAACGGAGCGCAGCGGTGAATCTCGCCAAGACCGGAGAGTTCGACCTCATCGCACGGATCACCGCCCGGCTGCGACCGGGATCGGCCTGCCTGCTCGGCCCCGGAGACGACTCGGCCCTGGTGGCGGCGCCCGACGGTCGGGTGGTGGTCTCCACGGACGTCCTCGTCGAAGGACGGCACTTTCGGCGTGACTGGTGCGGGGCGGCGGACATCGGCCACCGGGCGGCCGCGGCCAACCTGGCCGACATCGTCGCGATGGGGGCGGTCCCGACCGCGCTGGTGGTGGGGCTGTGCGCGCCGGAGGACCTGGACGTGGCGTGGGTGGAAGAACTCGCCGACGGGCTGGTGGCCGAAGCGGCCACGGTCAGCGCCACGGTGGTCGGGGGCGATATCTCGGGCAGCTCGACCTTGACCATCGCGGTCACCGCCCTGGGGGACCTGCGGGGCGGGGCACCGGTGCGGCGCAGCGGTGCGCGCCCCGGCGACATCGTCGCCCTCGCCGGTCGGCTCGGCTACGCCGCGGCGGGATACACCGTCTTGTCGCGGGGTTTCCGCACGCCGAAGGTGTTGGTGGAGGCGTACCGGCGACCCGTCGTGCCCTACCACGCCGGCCCGGCGGCCGCGCAGGCCGGCGCCACCGCCATGATCGACGTCTCCGATGGCTTGCTCGCCGACCTGGGGCACATCGCCACCGCGAGCGGCGTGGGCATCGATTTGCGTCGGGACGCCTTCGAGGTGCCGCCTCAGATGCGTGACGCGGCGCAGGCCTTGGGGGTCGACCCCTACCTCTGGGTCTTCGCCGGTGGAGAGGACCACGCGCTCGTGGCGACGTTCCCTGACGACACACCGCTGCCCGAGGGGTGGCGGCGTATCGGGTACGTGGTCCCCGGCAGTGGGGTGACGATCGACGGCGTGGCCCCGTCGTTCCCCACTGGCTGGGACCATTTCCGGCGGCCGAGCGTAGCCTGAGCCCGTGGCCACGCTCGACATTCGCCAGGTGGCGTACGACTCTCCCCTCGCGCAGCGGCTCGTCACCGCCGCGCAAGCCGAGCTCGCACGCCGGTACGGCAACGGGGACGACACCCCGATCGACGCCGCGCAATTCCAGCCGCCGGAGGGTGCATTCTTCGTCGCGCTCCTCGATGGGCAGCCGGTCGGATGCGCGGGGTGGCGCAGCTACGGCGGGGCGCACACGGCCGAACTCAAGCGGCTGTACATCGCCCCGACGGCGCGTCGGCGGGGCGTGGCGCGCCGGCTCCTCGCGGCTGTCGAGCAGTCGGCCCGGGAGCACGGCCGCACGCGCCTCATCCTGGCCACGGGCGACAAGCAGCCAGAGGCGATCGCGCTGTACACGGCCTGCGGCTACCAACCGATCGAGAACTTTGGACCGTACCGGAACTATCCGGGCATCCGGTCATTCGCGCGCGCCCTCTGAGGCCGCGACGCAGACAGACGCAGACACGGGTGGCCGCCGGGTCCGTGACCCGGCGGCCGCCGTCGCTGTGGTGACGGGTAGACGCCTCAGGCGCGCACGACCTTGCCTGCCTTGAGGCAGGAGGTGCAGACCCGCACCTTCCGACTGGTGCCACCGCCGGCCGGGGTGCGCACCGTCTGAATGTTCGGGTTCCACCGACGCTTGGTCCGGCGGTGCGAGTGAGAGACGTTGTGGCCGAAGCCTGGTCTCTTGCCACAGACGTCGCAGACGCTAGCCACGGTTACTCCTGACGTTGGTCGTTCATGAAGTCGCCGGCGGACGCTGCCAGGGCAACCCCGCCAGGTTACCCGACACCACCAGTGGCCGGCGAATCAGCGGCGAATCAGCATTGCCAGGCTATCGGGTAGTGGTGGGCCCGCGTTACCTGGTCCCCATCTCGCGTCCCGCGCGGCACGCGGGACAGGGCACCGCCACCCGAACGCCACGGCACACCCATGCTGACACGCCGTGTGACGTGGGACGCAGAAGCCACGCCACCCACAGCCGGCGAGGGCGGGTCGTGGTCGCCAGTACGCTTTTCGCGTGCTGGAGACCCTCGATGCCGCGGCGATTCGCCGGTGGTGCGCGGGCGCGCTGGAGGCGCTGCGCCGGCATCAGGGTGAAATCGACGACTTGAACGTCTACCCCGTCCCCGACGGCGATACGGGCACGAACTTGGTGCTGACGATGACCGCGGCGCACCGCGCCATCGTCGACGCCGACCAGCAGCCCGAGGGGGAGCCGTCGGAGGGGGATGGCGCGGAGGAGACCTCGCCCCACGAGCGGGTGCTGCGGGTTATGGCGCGTGGCGCGCTGCTGAGCGCCCGTGGCAACTCCGGCGTGATCGTCGCGCAGATCCTCAAGGCCCTCGCGGACGCGCTGGCTGGGGTCGACCAGGTTCGCGGCCGGGAGCTGGCCGGCGCGCTGCGCGCCGCCACGGAGGCGGCGTACGCGGCCGTCGCGTCCCCGGTCGAGGGAACCATGCTCACCGTGGTGAACGCCGCCGCGACCGCCGCCGAACAGCTCGACTCCGACGACCTCAGCGCGGTCGCCCGGGCGGCGGCCGCCGCCGCTGCCGAGGCGCTCGCCCGCACCCCGCACCAGTTGCCGGCGCTCGCCCGCGCGGGTGTCGTCGACGCCGGCGGGCGGGGTCTGTGCCTGCTGCTCGACGCCCTGGTTGAGACCATCAGCGGCGAGCCGGCGGGAGCCCGGGAGGCGAGCCCGGCGGTCTCGGTGGGGGTCGCCCGGGATGCGGAGGCGAGGCCGCCTGTGCCGCTGTACGGCTACGAGGTGCAGTTCCTCCTGGACGCCGCCCCATCGGCGGTCGAGCAGGTGCGCGCGACGCTGAGCCGACTCGGCGATTCCCTCGTCATCGCTGGCGTGGGGGAGGGGGATCCGCCGACGTGGCGGGTCCACGTCCACGTCGACGACGTGGGCGCGGCCCTGGAGGCGGCGGTCGAAGCCGGACGTCCCCACCGGATCTCCGTGACGCGCCTCGCCGACCAACCCACCGGGGGCGGAGCGTGCGGGTTCCCGACGCGCGCGACGGTCGTCGTGGCCCCCGGCGCGGGGCTGGCCCGGGTCTTCGCCGCCGAGGGCGCGACCGTGGTCCGCGGCAATCCGTCGATCCGCGAGCTGCTCGACGCGATCCGCAGCACGGGCGCCCGCCAAGTCGTCGTCTTGCCCAACGACCCCGACACCCAGATGGTGGCTCGGGCGGCGACCCGCGAGGCGGCGTCGCTCGGGGTGCAGGTGCGGGTCATCCCCACGCGGTCGCCGGTGCAGGCGCTGGCGGCGTTGGCGGTCCGGGACGCCGCGCGCAGCTTCGAAGACGACGTCATCGCGATGGCGGAGGCGGCGGGCGCCTGTCGATACGGGGAGATCTGTTACGCCAGCCGCGCGGCGCTGACCATCGCCGGTCCGTGCCATCCCGGGAGCGTGCTCGCCCTCGTAGAGGGCGAGGTGTACGTGGTCGGCACCGGTCTGCTGGAGACCGCGTGCGAGTTGCTCGATCGGATGCTCGGTGGCGGCGGGGAGCTGGTGACGTTGCTCACCGGCGCCGAGGCCCCGCCGACCCTCGCCGACGCGCTGCGTGCCCACCTCGTCGACCGATGGCCCTTCGTCGAGGTCCAGGTGTACGACGGCGGTCAGCCGTACTATCCGCTGCTGGTGGGGGTCGAATGACCGACGCGGCCACGTTGGAGACGCCGCTGCGCCGACTGGTGGGGGAGAAGACGGCGCGGGCGCTCGCCACCCACTTGGGCCTCCACACCGCGGGCGACCTGCTCTACCACTTTCCCCGCCGCTACGACGAGCGGGGGGAGCACACCGATATCCGCTCGCTCGAGGTGGGGGAGCTCGCGACCGTCCTCGCCCAAGTGCAGCGGACCACGGTGCGCCCGATGCGTCAGCGCCGGGGAAACCTCCTGGAGGTCGTGGTCGGGGACGGCAGCGGCGGGACGTTGACGCTGACCTTCTTCGGCAATCAGACGTGGCGGGAGCGTCACCTGCGCCCGGGGCGGTGGGGGCTGTTCGCCGGGAAGGTCACCGAGTTCCGCGGGCGTCGACAGCTCGTCGGTCCGGAGTACGTGCTGCTCGGCGATGGCGCGAGCGACGGCGAGGCCGCCGCGCAGGATGAGATCGAGGAGTTCGCCGGCGCGCTCATCCCGGTCTACCCGGCGGCCGCGGCGGTGCCGACGTGGGTCATCGCGCGGTGTGTTCGGGTGGTGCTCGACACCGTCGCCCTCCCCGAGGACCCGCTGCCGGCGACGATCCGGGCGAGCCGCAACCTGGTCAGTCTCGATGTCGCGCTTCGCGAGATCCACCGTCCGTCCTCGAAGGAGTCGCTCGCGCGGGCCCGCCGGCGGTTGAAGTGGGATGAGGCGTTCGCCGTGCAGCTGACGCTGGTGCAGCGCAAGCGTCGCGCCGCCTCGTGGCCGGCGACGCCGCGCCCGCGCCGCGACGACGGCCTGTTGGCGGCGTTCGACGCCCGCCTGCCCTACGAGCTCACCGAGGGGCAGCGACGGGTGGGGGAGGAGATCGCCGCTGATCTCGCGGCCGCGCACCCCATGCACCGGCTCCTGCAGGGCGAGGTGGGCTCCGGGAAGACGGTGTGCGCGCTGCGGGCGATGCTCCAGGTGGTGGACGCCGGCGGGCAGGCGGCGCTGCTCGCCCCCACCGAGGTGCTGGCCGCCCAGCACTACCGGGGCATCCTCGACTTGCTCGGCCCGCTCGGGCGCGCGGGGGAGCTCGACGCGCCACCGCACGCGACCCGGGTGGCGTTGATCACCGGTTCGCAGAGCGCGGCGGCTCGTCGCCGCGCGGTGGAGGAGATCGCCACCGGCCGGGCGGGCATCGTCGTCGGCACCCACGCGCTGCTGTACGACGGCGTGGACTTCGCCGACCTCGGATTGATCGTGATTGACGAGCAGCATCGGTTCGGGGTGGAGCAGCGGGACGCGCTGCGGGCGAAGGCCGACAAGCCCCCGCACGTCCTGGTGATGACCGCGACCCCGATTCCGCGGACCGTGGCGATGACCGTCTACGGCGACCTGGAGGTCTCCACGCTGGCGCAGTTGCCGAGCGGGCGGTCGCCGATCGCCTCATACGTGGTGCCCGCGGTGGAGAAGCCGGCGTACCTCGAGCGCGCGTGGCAGCGGCTGCGGGAGGAGGTGGCCAAGGGCCATCAGGCGTACGTGGTGTGTCCCCGGATCGGCGACGAGCCGCTGGAGGCCGAGGAGGGAGGCGGTCTCGTCGAGCCGGGCCACAGCGAGTCGGGGCGGCGGCCGCCGCTCGCGGTGCTGGAGGTGGCGCCGGCGCTGGCGGAGGGGAAGCTCAAAGGGCTGCGGATCGGGGTGTTGCACGGCCGTCTCCCGGCGGAGGAGAAGGACGCGGTCATGCGGGCCTTCGCCGCCGGGGAGCTCGACGTGCTCGTGGCGACGACGGTGATCGAGGTCGGCGTGAACGTGCCCAACGCGACGATGATGATCGTGTTGGACGCCGATCGATTCGGGGTCTCTCAGCTCCACCAGCTCCGCGGACGCGTGGGCCGGGGTTCCGCTCCCGGGCTCTGCCTGCTGGTCACCGAGGCGCCGGAGGGCAGCCCGGCGCGCGAGCGGTTGGCTGCGGTCGCCTCCACCGTGGATGGCTTCCGGTTGGCCGAACTGGATCTGGAGCAGCGGCGGGAGGGCGACGTGCTCGGCTCCGCCCAGTCCGGACGCCGCTCGCACCTTCGGCTGCTGTCGCTTTTGCGTGACGCGGATCTCATTCGGGAGGCGCGGGCTGAGGCGTTTGCGCTCGTCGCGGCCGACCCCGAGTTGGAGCGCCACCCCGCGCTCGCGGCCGCGGTCGCCGCCTTGGTGGACGAGGAGCGCGCCGAATACCTCGAGAAGGGGTGACCGGTCGCCGGTCGCCGCGGCGCGTCGCGTAGCGTCAACGCGGACGGTTCGTGGCGCGACGGGCTCGCGGCCGACGGCCGGGGAGGACGAGAGGAACCCTGTGACCCGGATCATCGCCGGCTCGCTCGGGGGACGGCGGATCGTGACCCCGAGCGGCCCGCACATTCGCCCCACCACCGATCGGGTCCGCGAGGCGCTGTTCAGCGCGCTGGAGTCGATGGTCGAGCTCCCCGGTGCGCGCTTCGCCGACCTGTACGCCGGGTCGGGCGCGGTTGGGTTGGAGGCGCTGTCGCGCGGGGCGGCGCACGTGCTGTTCGTGGAGGCGGACCCGCGGACCAGCCGTGTGATCCGGGAGAACGTCGCGGCGCTTGGGGTGGGTTCGGCAACCCAGGTCGTCACCGGGAAGGTGCCGGCGGTCCTCGCGGGAGGCCCCGACGGCGGCCCGTACGACGTCGTGTTCGCCGATCCTCCCTATGCCGTCGACGACCGGGAGCTCACCGCGTTGCAGCTGGCGCTGCGCGACGAGGGCTGGTTGGCGCCGGAGGCGGTGGTGGTCATTGAGCGGGCGACCCGCAGTGGCCCCCTGCCGTGGGTGGATGGCATCGTAGCCGGACGTAGTCGCCGGTATGGCGAAACCACGCTTTGGTACGGTTTTCGATCATGAGACGCGCGGTCTGTCCCGGCTCGTTTGACCCGGTAACCAACGGACACCTCGACATCATCGGCCGCACGAGCCGGCTGTTCGATGAGGTGATCGTCGGGGTGCTCGTCAACCAAGCGAAGCGCTGCCTGTTCACTATCGACGAGCGGATCGACATGCTCCGCGAAGTGACCGCCCAATATCCGAATGTCCGGGTGGAGTCCTTCCGGGGTCTGCTCGTGGACTTCTGCCGGGCTCAGGGCGCGGGCGTGGTGGTCAAGGGGATTCGCGCCGTCAGCGACTTCGACTACGAGTTGCAGATGGCCCAGATGAACATCGGGCTCGCCGGGGTGGAGACCCTGTTCATGCCGACCAACCCGCTGTATTCGTTCCTGTCCTCCAGCCTCATCAAAGAGGTCGCGAAGTGGGGCGGTGACATCTCGCAGCACGTACCGGAGCAGGTGAGCCGGCGGCTGATGGAGCGGCTGCGGGCGAGCGAGGACTGAGATCGTGACGCCCGGCTCTCGACGCGCCGATGCGGATCAGACGGCACGGCGATGTTGACACCGCATGATGGGGGACACCACTACGGTGATGGGCTTTGCATCATGGAGGGGTCAACAGTGAGCGACGGGAGAGATGCCGGTGGATCCGCTCGACCGCATCGATGAGATCATGGCGCTCGTGGAGTCGGCGCGCGCCGTCCCGATGTCCCGGAACAACTGCATCATCGATCGCGGCGAGATGCTCGCGTTGTTGGAGCAGCTGCGCGCCGAGCTCCCGTCCGAAATTCGTCGTGCCGCCGCGCTCCTCGAGGAGCGCGACAAGATCATCGATGCCGGGAAGCGTGAGGCGGATCGCATCATCAGCGAGGGTGAGGCCGAGCACGCCCGGCTCGTGTCGATCAACGAGATCACGGTCTCCGCGGAGCACGAGGCGGCTCGGATCATCGCGGAGGCGCGGGCTGAGGCACAGCGGCTGCGCGCCGAGGTCGACGAGTACGTGGACACGGCCCTGGCGAACTTCGAGCAGTTCCTGCAGCGGGCACTGGCCGCCATCGAGCGGGGTCGCGACAAGATGCACGCGTTGCGGGAGATCGGCAGTTTCAAGGTGGAAAAGGACGAGCGTCCGTTGCCGTTCTAGCTCCCGAAACCGGCCACCGGCGGCGGGGAACGCGTCAGGATGGGGAGGGGGCAAGCCCCCGGTTCGTTGCTGTCTGACCTGGCCGGGTAACCTGTTACGTCGGCCTCGTGTGGCCGGAGTCTGACGATGCGCAATCACTCACTGAACTCGCTCGACCCTCGGTCGCCGCTCGTTCTCGACACGAAGGACCTGCCGCGTCGACCGGGGGCGTTGCGTACGGTCAGCCGGGTGGTTCCCGCGCCGGCAGACCTCGGCCTTGAGCTGATCCGCGTACCCGAGGGCGCGGACATGAGCCTGGACCTCAGGCTTGAGTCGGTGTCCGAAGGTGTCCTAGTCTCCGGGACCATCACTGCCCCTGTGGAAGGGGAGTGTGGCCGGTGCCTGTGGGCGATCAGCTACTCGTTGACCGTCACGATCCAGGAGCTGTACGCGTACGAGAACAGCACCACGGACGTGACGACCGACGAGGACGAGGTCGGCCGGATGCAGGGCGATCTCATCGACCTGGAGCCGGCACTGCGGGATGCGGTGGTGCTCGCACTACCGTCTAACCCGGTATGCCGGGCGGACTGCCCGGGGCTCTGTCCAGGCTGCGGGGCACGCTGGGACGAGCTACCGGCTGATCACCGTCATGAGCAGGTCGACCCACGGTGGGCCGCCCTGTCGAAATTGATCCGTCAAGAGGAGTAGGAACCGTGGCCGTTCCCAAGCGCAAGATGTCGCGCAGCAACACCCGATCGCGCCGGGCGCAGTGGAAGACCACGGCGGTCGCGACTGTGGCGTGCCCGCAGTGCAAGTCGCCGAAGCTTCCGCACGCCGTGTGCACCGTGTGCGGCACCTACAAGGGCCGCCAGGTCATCGAGGTCTAACCGCACGCAGCCGTGTCGCTCCCGATCTTCGATCGGGTGGCGCGCAGCTCTCGGCGATTCCGCGGTGCGTCGATGTCGGCGCGCGTCGGCCGGAGCACTCCGGCCGACGCCCTCGCCCGGTCGCCCACCGCGCGGATCGCCGTCGACCTCCTCGGCGGGGACAGCGCCCCCGCCGTCGTGGTTGATGGCGTTCTGCACGCCTGTCGCGCCGACCCCGATCTTCAGCTGTTGCTCGTCGGCCCACCTGAGGTCGCCGACGAGGTCATTGGTGCCCTGCCCGACGCCGATCGCGACCGGGTCGCGGTTCGACCGGTGTATGGCGTCGTCGGGATGGCGGACGGGCCGTTGCGCTTCCGCCGCCGCGACACCACGGTCTGGGCCGCGGTAGCGGCGGTGGCGGAGGGAGCCGCGGACGCGCTCATCTCCGCGGGGGCGACGGGAGGCACGGTCACCGCGGCCGCGCTCGGGTTCGGCCGCTGGCCGAAGGTGCGTCGGCCCGCCCTCGCCGCCACGCTGCCGGGTGTCGCCGGTCCCGTCGTCCTGCTCGACGTCGGCGCGTCCCTGGAGGTTGGACCGCGGAGCCTCGCCCGGCACGCCGCCCTCGGCGCGGCGTTCGCGGCGGTCGTGCACGGTATCCGCGCGCCTCGGGTGGGGCTGCTCTCGATTGGGGTGGAGCAGGGCAAGGGCGACCGCCTGCGCAAGGCCGCTGACCCGATGCTGGCCGCCGCCAAGCTGCCCTGCGGGGCTCGCTACGTCGGCCTCGTCGAGGGGTACGACGTGGCGCACGGCGGCCGAGCCGACGTGATCGTCACGGACGGCTTCACCGGGAACGTTCTGCTCAAGGGGATTGAGGGGGCCTACCTGGTCGCCGGCATCGCGTCTCGCGCCGACACGCCGCGCGCGGCCGTTCTGCTCGGTGTCGCCGGCATCGCGGTGGTCTGCCACGGGGCGGCGACGGCGGAGGACTTCGCCTCCGGCATCACCTTCGCCGCGCAGCTCCACCGCACCGCCGGCATCACGAGGATCTCCGAGATGCTCACCGTTGTCGACGAGGTGACCGGATGACCAAGGACAAGCGACGTCGCCCTCCCATCGAGCACCTGGAGGAGGCGCTCGGGGTCACGCTCGACCCCGAGCTGCTCGAACGGGCGCTCACCCACCGCTCGTACGCGTACGAGAACGGCGGTCTGCCCACCAACGAGCGGCTGGAGTTCCTGGGCGACTCGGTGCTCGGCGTGGTCATCACCACCGCGCTCTTCCACAACCACCCCGACCTCCCGGAAGGTCAGCTCGCCAAGCTCCGCGCGAGCGTGGTGAACATGCGGGCGCTGGCGGACGTCGCCCGCGGACTCGGCCCGGAAGGCCTCGGCCCCTACCTCTTGCTCGGCAAGGGTGAGGAAGCCACCGGTGGCCGGGATAAGGCCAGCATTCTGGCCGACACGCTGGAGGCGATCCTCGGCGCGATCTACCTCCAGCATGGGCTGGACACCGCGGCCAAGGTGATCCACCGGTTGTTCGACCCGCTGATGGCGGAGTCAGCCGGGCGGGGTGCCGCGCTGGATTGGAAGACGAGCCTGCAGGAGCTGACCGCCTCGCTCGGGTTGGGGGTGCCGGAGTACCGCATCGACGAGGCGGGGCCCGATCACGCCAAGACCTTCACCGCCTGGGTGGTGGTGGCCGGTGATCGGTACGGCGGGGCCGATGGCCGCAGCAAGAAGGAAGCCGAGCAGCGGGCCGCCGAGGTGGCGTGGCGGACATTGTCCGAGCAGGCGACGAAGGCCCAGGACGGGAAGGCGTCGGAGTCGGCGGCGAAGGCCGCGAGTCAGCCCGTGGCCGCGCAGTCGACCGTGAAGGCCGCGGCCCAGACGACGAAAGCCCCGAGCGGGCAGTGACGGAGCCATCGGCGCCACCGGTCCCGGGAGCGTCGGGAGACGCGCCAGGGCGCGGGGCAAGCCGCGGGGCCGATCGCCCCGGTGAGGTCGACGCAGAGGGAGGCGTCGGTGCCGGAACTGCCGGAAGTGGAGACCATCCGCAGCGGCCTCGCCACGTGGGTGACGGGCCGACGGATCGCGTCGGTGGAGGTGCGCCATCCGCGCGCCATCCGACGGCACCGGCTCGGCGCGGACCACTTCGCCGCGGCGCTCGCCGGACGCCGGATCGTGGGCGTGCGTCGGCGCGGCAAGTACCTGTGGCTTCCGTTGGACAGCGGTGACGCCCTCCTGGGGCACCTCGGCATGTCCGGGCAGCTGCTCCTCCGCCCGGGCGACGCGGTCGACGAGACCCACCTGCGGGTGCGCTTCCAGTTCGACGATAGCGGCCCGGAGCTGCGTTTCGTCGATCAGCGGACGTTCGGTGGGCTGCTGGTCTCCGCCGGCGGCGCCGAACTCCCCGCGGAGATCGCCCACATCGCCCGGGATCCCTTGGACCCGGAGTTCTCCGATGAGGAGTTCGCCGCCGCCCTGCGGCGCCGACGGACCGAGGTGAAGCGGGCGCTGCTCGACCAGACCCTCATCTCCGGTATCGGCAACATCTACGCCGACGAGGCGCTGTGGCGCTCTCGGCTGCACGGCAGCCGGCGCACCGACACCCTCACCGCGGCCACCGTCCGGCGGCTGCTGCGGCACGTGCGTGACGTGCTCCGCGAGGCGATCGCCGCCGGCGGCACCTCGTTCGACGCGCTCTACGTCAACGTCAACGGAGAGAGCGGCTACTTCGACCGCTCGCTGCACGTCTACGGGCGGGAAGGGCTGCCCTGCGCGCGCTGCGCGACGCCGATCCGCCGCGAGCCCTTCATGAATCGGTCGTCGTACAGCTGCCCGCGCTGCCAACCGTGTCCGCGCCCCCGCGCGCCTGTGGAGCCCTGACCTCAGACCCTGGAGCCGACACCTAGACCTTGGAGCCGAACATCTGGGTCCAATACAGGGTGCCGTCGTCGGCGGCGGCCACGCCGACGCCGATCGCGCGGGCGGCGCAGTTGAGGATGTTGGCCCGGTGCCCTGGGCTGTTCATCCACCCCGCCATCACCGCCTCCGCGGTGCGGTAGCCCGCGGCCACGTTCTCGCCGATCGCCGCGTCGTACCCCAACCGCTCGGCGCGTTCCCACGGCGTGCTGCCGTCGCTGCCGGTGTGGGACAAGGTCTTGTGGGCAGCCTGGTCCTCGCTGTGTCGCCGCGCCGCCTCGGTGAGTTGGGGCTGGGCGGTCACCGCGGGGCACCCGGCGGCGGCCCGCTCCTGGTTGACCAGGGCGATGACCTGTGTGACCGGGTCGGCCGCGGCGGAGGTGGTGGGGACCGATGGGGCTGGCGCGCTCGCGGTGGGCGGGCGCGACGGCGCCGTCCGGCTCGGCGTGGCTCGACTCGGGGCGGCAGACGCCGACGGGCGGGGCGCCGTCGGCGTGGTGCGCGCCTGGGTCGGGGGCGCGGTCGAGGGGGTCGACGAGGGCGCGACGGCGGTCGACGGGGAGCCACTGGGGGTCAGCGGAGCGGGCACTTCGATGACGGGGACGGGCTCCCCGATCGATCCGCCGCTGACGCCGCCGGCGACGGCTGGCGTCCGATCGGGCTCGCCGTCGGTGAAACGGGAGGCGAGCGGCACGGCGAGCAGGCCGAGACCGAGGAGTACGAGCGCCCCGGCCGCGAGGAACGCGAGCCGGCGGTGCCGCGGTGGGGGATCGAGTCGTCGGTGTCGGCCGCCGCGAGGGCGGGTGACGCGGTCGTCGATGGGTCGTTCTGGACGTTGCGGGGTCTCGTCTATCGCCCCGGGCACGCGTAGCCTCCGTTCTTCCGGTGCTAAGCGGCTGCGACGGTACGTGCCGGAGGCGGGCGCCGGCAACGTGGCTAAGCCGGGGCTAAGAAAGATCTAAGACACAGTTGTGACGATTGCGGATCGGTGGTGACGCGATTGCTGATCGTATGTGATACGGCTAACGGCTGTGAACCGGTCGCCGCGAATCCGCGTTCTTCCTTGACATGTGCGTGACCTTCGCTAGCCGTGGCTTGACGCGTGCCGGGCAGCGGCGGAGGATAGGGCTGGTTGCCATCCGCGCCTCATCCTGCCCTCATGTCTGAGGGAGGAGTGCCGCGAATAATCTGGGCGCACGTTTGGCCGGCCTTTCCGGCACGCTTCACAAGGAGACGAAATGGCTAAGGCCCTTTTCGGCCACGTTGGCGTGGCGCCGGATCGGCGTCTGCTCGACGAGGTCACCCGGCTGCGTGCCAGGGTTCAGGCGCTGGAGTTTGAGATCGCCCGCTTGCGGGCCGAGAATGATCGGCTCGCGGCGGCGGCTGAGACCGACGATCTGCTGCTGGCTGAGCCGGCACTCTCCTGAATAACGGGCGCCGGTAGACCGGCGCCCTGGTCCGTGACCCTGAAACGCATCGCGCGCCGACACACCTGTGGCGGCGCGCAGTTTTATTTGATCACACGCTACCCTGCGGGTGGACTACCCGCCGGACGCTCATCGGCGGTGGGCTGGCGCCGCGTGGCTGGGGCCGTGGTCACCTCGGACGAGGAATCGAAACGTGCATCTCAAAAGCCTGACCGTGAAGGGCTTCAAGTCCTTCGCCTCGACAACGACCTTCAAACTCGAGCCGGGTATCACCTGCGTCGTCGGCCCGAACGGCTCGGGAAAATCGAACGTTGTCGACGCTATTGCGTGGGTCCTCGGGGAGCAGGGAGCCAAGGCGCTGCGGGGCGGCAAGATGGAGGACGTCATCTTCGCCGGCACCCCGGGGCGGCCCCCGCTCGGGCGCGCCGAAGTCACGCTGACCATCGACAACAGCGACGGCGCGTTGCCCATCGACTACACCGAGGTCTCCATCACCCGCCGGATGTACCGCTCCGGCGAAAGTGAATACGAAATCAACGGCGATCCGTGCCGTCTCCTCGATATTCAAGAGCTCCTCTCGGATTCCGGCATTGGCCGGGAGATGCACATCATCGTGGGGCAGGGGCGGCTCGACAGCCTGTTGCACGCTCGGCCCGAGGAGCGGCGCGCCTTCATCGAAGAGGCCGCAGGGGTGCTCAAGCACCGCAAGCGGAAGGAAAAGGCCCTGCGGAAGCTCGACGCGATGCAGGCCAACCTCAACCGGCTCACCGACCTCACCGCCGAGCTGCGCCGCCAACTCAAGCCGTTGGGGCGCCAGGCCGAGGCGGCGCGGCGGGCGGCCAGCATCCAGGCCGAGCTGCGAGACGTTCGGCTGCGCCTCCTCGCTGACGACCTGGCGACCCTCCGCGCCACCCTCGAGAAGGAGATCGCCGATGAGGCGGCGTTGCGCGAGCAGCGCGAGCGGCTCGAGCAGGAGTACGCCGAGGTGCAGCGCCGAATCGCCGAGGTGGAGGCGGCGCTCGCGGAGGACGCGCCCCGGCTCGCTGAGGCCCAGGACGCGTGGTATCAGCTCTCCGCCCTGGCCGAGCGGTTCCGCTCCATCGAGCAGCTCGCCGGCGAGCGGCTGCGTCACCTCATGACGACACCGGAGGAGGAGCGCCCCGGACGCGATCCCGAGCAGTTGGAGGCGGAGGCGGAGCGCATCCGGGAGCACGAGGCGGAGCTGCGGGCGGCCCTCACCGAGGACCAGGTGCGACTCGCCGAGGCGGTCGAGCGTCGCCAGGAGCTGGAGCGGCAGCTCGCGGAGGCCGAAGAGCGGCTGATGAGGGCAGCGAAGGCGATCGCCGACCGCCGGGAGGGGCTCGCCAAGCTCGCCGGCCAGGTGAACTCGGCTCGCGCGCGAGTCACCAGCGCGGCTGAGGAGATCGAGCGGCTCGCCATCGCGCAGGCCGAGGCGGAGGAACGCGCGGCGCAGGCCCAGTTGGAGCTCGACGAGGCCGCGGCCCAGTCCTCCGAGGCCGACCGGGACAACGCGGAGCTCGACGCCCGCCACGCGGAGGCGGTCGCCGCGCACGAGGCGGCGATGGCGCGCGTCCGGGAGCTGTCCGACGCGGAGCGGCGAGCGGAGAAGGAGGCGGCGAGCTGGAAGGCGCGTGAGGAAGCGCTGGCCCTAGGGCTGCGGCGCAAAGACGGGGCGGGGGCGCTGCTGGCGCGCGCCGGCGAGGTGCCCGGGCTGCTCGGCAGCTTGGCGACGATGCTCACCGTCGCACCGGGGCACGAGGTGGCGCTCGCCGCGGCGCTCGGCACGCTGGCGGACGCGGTCGCCGTGTCCGGGGTCGATGAGGCGGTCGAGGCGATCCGGCTGCTCAAGATCCAGGACGCCGGGCAGGCGGCGCTGGTGATCGGCAGCCCGGCCGGGCCGGGCATGCTCGGCACGAGCGACGCGCTGCGACCGGCGTTGCCCGAGGGGGCGATCTGGGCGCCGGACGTCATCGAGTGCCACGAGGACATTCGCCCCGCCGTCCACCGGGCGCTGCGCGACGTCGTTCTCGTCGACGACCTGTCGGCGGCGGCGCGGGTGGTCGCCGCCAATCCCGAGCTGCGCGCGGTCACCCGCGACGGGGATGTGCTGGGCGCGTACGCCGCCTCGGGCGGCTCGGCGAAGGCGACGAGCTACCTCGAGGTCCAAGCGGCGGTGGAGGAGGCCCGGGCCAAGCGGGCCGCCGCGGAGGCGGCCGTCGCGGAGCTGGCAGAGCAGCTGGCCGCGGCGCGTGCGGAGGCGGATGCCCGCAAGGAGGCGGTCGCGGAGGCGGCCGCGGCCAAGCGCGCGGCGGAGGGGGAGCGGAACGCGGCCGCCCGGCGGCTGGCCGAACTGGGCGCGGCGGTCCGGTCGGCGCGGGCCGAGGCGGAACGGCTCGCCGCGGCGCGGGCGCGTGCTGAGCAGGCCCGCGAACAGGACCTGGCCACCCTGGCCGAACTCGAGGAGCGGCTGCGGATCGCAGAAGCGACGCCGATCGACGACGAGCCGTCCACCGAGGAACGGGACATGCTCGCGGCGATGCTGCCGCAGGCCCGGCAGAACGAGATGGAGGTGCGTCTGGCGGTCCGCACCGCGGAGGAACGGGTCGCGGCGATCGCCGGACGGGCCGACGCGCTGCTGCGCCAGGCCGCCGCGGAACGGGCGGCGCGGGAGCGCGCCGCGGCCCGGCGCGCGGCCCGAGCCCGGGGGGCGGCGATCGCGCGGGCGGTGGAGCTCGGCGCCCGCGCGGTGCAGGGCCGCCTGTCGGAATCCCTCGCCGTGGCGGCGCGGACCCGGGACGAGCTCGCCCAGGCGCGCGCGGTGCGGGAAGCGGAGTTGCAGGAGCTGCGGGGGGCTGCGGAGCGGCTGCGGGCGGATCTGGAGCGGGTCACCAGCGAGATGCACCGCGATGAGGTGGCCCGGGCCGAGCGGCGGCTGCGGATCGAACAGCTGGAGACGAAGGCCGCCGAGGAGTACGGGATCGACGTCGAGACGTTGATCGCCGAGTATGGCCCGCACCAGCCGGTGCCGCCGACGCCGGCCGAGGTGGAGGCGGCGCGGGCCGACGGCAAGCCCGAGCCGGAGCCCATGCCCTTCGACCGGGCAACGTTGGAGAAGCGGGCCGGTAAAGCGGAGCGGGAGCTGGCCTTGCTCGGCAAGGTCAACCCGTTGGCGTTGGAGGAGTACGCCGCGCTGGAGGAGCGGTACAAGTTCCTCTCCGACCAGCTTGAGGACCTCAAAGCCACCCGCCGCGATCTGCTCACGGTGGTCAAGGACGTCGACGATCGGATCCTGGAGATCTTCGCTAGCGCGTTCGAGGACACCGCGCGGGAGTTCAAGCAGGTCTTCGAGGTGCTCTTCCCCGGTGGGGAGGGGCGTCTCGTGCTCACCGACCCCGATGACCTGCTGACCACCGGTGTGGAGGTCGAGGCGCGGCCACCGGGTAAGAAGATCAAGCGGTTGTCGCTGTTGTCCGGTGGGGAGCGGTCGCTGACGGCGGTGGCCATGCTGGTGGCCATCTTCCGGGCCCGACCCAGCCCGTTCTACGTCATGGACGAGGTAGAGGCGGCGCTCGACGACATCAATCTGGGGCGGCTGCTCACGTTGCTCAAGCAGCTCCGGGAGCGAAGCCAGTTGATCATCATCACGCACCAGAAGCGGACGATGGAGATCGCCGACGCGCTGTACGGGGTGACGATGCGCAACGGCGTGAGCCAGGTCATCAGTCAGCGCCTGAAGCGGGACGAGGAGGCGTGATGACGCGGGAACGGCCCACGTCCCTGCTGGTCGACCTCGACGGTGTCCTGCGGCGCTGGGACCCCGCCGTGATCGCCGACATCGAGCGGCGGTACGACGTGCCGGCTGGCGCAGTGGAGGCGGCTGCGACGGAGTGGTCGCGGCTGAAGCCCGCGATCACGGGGCAGATCAGCCACGACGAGTGGCTGGCGCAGGTGATCCGGGCGCTGGCGGAGCAGATCGGTGACGAGGAGCGGGCCCGGGCGGCGGTGACGGAGTGGCGGGCCTACCGCGGGTTTGTCGACGCCGATGTCCTCGGCTTCATTCGGGAGATCCGCGGCGCGGGATTCCGGGTGGGGTTGGCGACCAACGGCACGGACGCGCTCGACGCCGACCTGGCGGAGCTCAACCTCGTCGGCGAGGTCGACGCGGTCATCAACTCCTCCGTGGTCGGCGCCAACAAGCCGGCTCGGGAGTTCTTCGCCGAGGCGTGCCGGGTGATCGGGGCGCTGCCCAAGCATGTCCTGCACATCGACGACGATGACCGGGCGGTGCGGGGTGCGCGCGTGGCGGGACTATCGGCCCATCGGTGGACCGGTCCGCACGACTTGACATACCTGCGCGCCTTGTTCGCGCGGTAGAGTCTGCGCGTCTCGCGGGAGAGTCCCGGTGCCGGGCCGTGCGCGCGCCGGCGGCGTGCCCGAGGGGCCCACCGTGCCGGTCCGTCGCGGGTGAGCTCCTCCCCGTGTCCGTGCGGTGGCCGGGACGCCCACACGAGGCATCTGTCAGGATTTCGGCATGGATTACCTCGTCCTCGCTCTGATCATCCTGGGCGTGCTGGTCCTGGGCGCGCTCGGGCTGATGGTCCCGCGGCTGCGCCGCCAACCACCGCCCCCGGCGCCACCGGCTCCGCGTCGCAAGGAACCGGTCGCCGGTGAGCGGGCCGGTGTGATCGTCGAGGAGCGACCAGCGCCCGCGGCCCCGGAGACGGTCGAGGAGGTCGTCGAGCCGGAGACCGTCCTCCCGGAGGTGGTCACCCCGGAGACGGTCGCGGGGGACACCGCTGAGCCGGTCGTGGTGGAGCCGGAGGTAGCCCCGCCGGTCATCGAACGGCCCGAGCCGACGGCGGGGCGCCTGGTGCGGCTGCGCGCGCGGCTCGCCCGGTCGCAGAACGTCTTCGGGAAAGGGCTGCTCACCCTGCTCTCCCGGGATCGGCTCGACGAGGACGCCTGGGAGGAGATCGAGGACACGCTGATCACCGCTGATGTCGGGATCGAGGCGACGCGCGAGATCGTGGACCGGCTCCGCGAGCGCACCCGTGTGCTGGGCACGCGCAGCGTCGGCGAGCTGCGCGGGCTGCTCGCGGAGGAGCTGGTGAACGTCCTCGACCCGATGATGGACCGGTCGCTGAACACGGCGGGCCGCCCCGCGGTGATCTTGGTCGTTGGGGTCAACGGCGCCGGAAAGACCACGACCTGCGGCAAGATCGCGCGCGTATTGATCGCTGATGGGCACAGCGTCCTCCTCGGGGCCGCGGACACCTTCCGGGCCGCCGCGGCTGATCAGCTCGCCACCTGGGCCGAGCGGGTCGGTGCTGAGGTGGTGCGGGGGCCGGAGGGATCCGATCCGGGGAGCGTGGCGTTCGACGCGGTCCGCCGTGGCATCGACGCGGGCGTGGATGTCGTGCTCGTGGACACGGCGGGCCGGCTGCACAACAAAGTCGGCCTCATGGACGAGCTCGGCAAGATCAAGCGCGTCGTGGAGAAGCACGGGCCGGTCGCCGAGACGTTGCTGGTCCTGGACGCCACCACCGGGCAGAACGGCCTCGAACAGGCGAGAGTCTTCACCGAGGTCGTCAACGTGACGGGGGTGGTGTTGACCAAGCTCGATGGCACGGCGAAAGGGGGGATCGTCATCGCCGTGCAACGCAAGCTCGGCATCCCGGTCAAGCTTGTCGGGCTCGGTGAGGGTCCGGACGACCTGGCCCCGTTTGACCCGAAGCAGTTCGTCGACGCCCTGATAGGAGCTGACACACCCGGTACGGATGCAGCGTGACCACGTATCGTGATCCGGTTCCCGGTCTCGGCAGGCCGTACGTCATGCAGCAGGAGATTCCGCTGCGCGGCGGCAATGTCAGCACCGTCGTGCGGGTGGGGAACACCGTGCGCCGGAACACCGGCCCGTGGACCCCGAGCGTGCACGCGCTCCTCCGCCACCTGGAGCGCGTCGGGTTCACCGGCGCGCCGCGGGTCCTCGGAGTGGACGAGCACAACCGCGAGGTGCTCTCGTACGTCGAGGGCGAGTGCGGCTCCTACCCGCTCGCACCCCACTGGGTCACCGATGAGGCGCTGGTGACGGTGGCGACCATGCTGCGCATGTTCCACGACGCGCAGTACGGCTTCCAGCCGCCGCCGAACGCGGTGTGGCGGTCGTTCGGTCCGCCGCCCCCGGACACGGAGGTGATCTGTCACCACGACGCGGCTCCGCACAACGTCGTGTGGCGCCCCGACGGCACCCTCGCCCTCATCGATTTTGATCTCTGTTCGCCGGGTACTCGCCTCTATGACGTGGCCTACGCGGCCTGGACCTGGGTGCCGCTGTTCTCGGACCGTGACTCCTACACCCTCGGGTGGAAGCGCCCGGACCGTCCCCGCCGGCTCCGCCTCTTCGCCGACGCGTACGGGCTGATTCCGCGTGACCGGCACCGGCTGGTGAGCACGATCCGCAAGCGCGTCATCGACCACGTCGAGGGGATTCGACGGATGGCGGCTGCCGGCGATCCGCGGTTCGTCGAACTCGTCCGGCGCGGGCACCTGCGGCGGCCGCTGCGGGACCTGCGCCTGATCGACTACGAGCGGCCGCTGCTCGAGGCCGCCCTGCGGTGACGGCGAGACGCCGTCCCGCGGTCCCCGACGGCCGCCCCGCGCCTGGGGCGGCCTGACGTCATCGCCCGCCGGTTCTCCTCGGACAACTCTCCTCGGACAACCGTTTCACGCGCGCCTCACCTCACGGCGACCAAAGGGTTTTCATTGCCGTCTGTCGATTTCGTGACGGCCGCGAAACATGCTGTTACGCCGACGACATTGCGCGTCACATTCTCGAAACAGTCAGTCACCAGGCGGAAACGACACGAACAGCGTGGGCGAAACAAGCAGCGACGACGCTTGGGCGTGCGACCGGCGTATGGGCATCGTCGCCCTCCGGTCGGGAAGGAGGGAGACCTACCCCTGAGGAGGCCAGCGTGCCTGAAGCGCCAAGCATCGATACCGGCAACACCGCCTGGTTGTTGGTTTCTAGTGCGCTTGTCTTACTGATGACGCCGGGACTGGCGCTGTTCTACGGCGGCCTAAACCGGTCCAAGGGCGTCCTGAACATGATGATGATGAGCTTCTCCGCGATGGGGCTCATCTCGATCCTCTGGTTGTTCTACGGATTCACCGTCGCCTTCGGGGATGACAAGAACGGCATCTGGGGCGACTTGGGCCAATACCTCGGCACGAAGACGTTCGTGTCGGACATGTGGGGCGAGACTGGCATCCCGCTCTACGTCTTCATGGCGTTCCAGATGATGTTCGCGATCCTCACGGTCGCGCTGATCAGCGGTGGCATCTCTGACCGCGCCAAGTTCGGCGGTTGGCTGCTCTTCGCGTTCGGCTGGGCCACCCTGGTCTACTTCCCCGTGGCGCACATGGTCTGGGGCGGCGGTTTCATCGGCGGGACGCTCGGCGCGCTCGACTTCGCCGGTGGCACGGCGGTCCACATCAACGCCGGCGCTGCGGCGCTCGCCCTCGCCTTGGTGCTCGGCAAGCGGGTGAACTGGCCGGCGGAGACCCCCAAGCCGCATAACGTGCCGTTGGTGGTGCTCGGAGCTGGCCTGCTGTGGTTCGGGTGGTTTGGCTTCAACGCCGGGTCGGAGCTGACCGCTGACTCGATCGCCGGGGTCGCGTTCCTGAACACCCAGGTCGCTACCGCCGCGGCCGTCCTCGGCTGGATCATCGCGGAGTGGATCCGCAACGGTAAGCCGACCATGGTCGGTGCCGCGAGCGGCGCCATCGCCGGTCTGGTCGCGATCACCCCGGCCTGTGCCTTCATCACTCCGTGGGCGTCGGTGGTGCTCGGTCTCGTCGCGGGCGCCGCGTGCGCGCTGGCGGTGGCGCTGAAGTACCGGCTCGGCTACGACGACTCCCTGGACGTCTTCGGGGTGCACTTCGTCGCCGGCTGGATCGGGTGCCTGGGGATCGGGTTCTTCGGAACCAGCACGATCAACGAGCTCGTCGAGAACGAGGGTCTGTTCTACGGCGGCGGGCTGACCCAGCTCGGGATCCAGGCGCTCAGCGCGTTGATCGTCTCGGTGCTGTCGTTCGTGATCGCCGCGGCGCTGGCCTTCGTGATCGACAAGACCATCGGGTTCCGGGTGTCGAAGGAAGTCGAGATCCAGGGCATCGACATCAACGAGCACGCGGAGATCGGGTACGACCTGTCCCCGATCAGCCTCAACGGGCACGGTCCGAGCCCGACGACCGAGCCGTCCCCCGTGGCCGACATCAACCGGGTACGGGAAGACCGGGCGGCACGGGCGGCCGCGACGTCCAGCCGGTCGGCGGATGCCTCGAGCCAGGTGGTGTCGTAGCCCGGCGAGCGGTGTCGCCCCGCGAGATCGTGGTGCCGCCGCCTGATCGCTCGACGGCGTGCGTCCCGTTCGCAACCGCCGGCGTCCTCCCTGCCGCAGCGTCGCGGGAGGTGGACGTCGGCGGGGCGGGCGGGCCGTGGTGGGGGTGTGTCCGGCTACCCTTGCGGTGGCCGGACACACGTGTCTGTCGGCACCCCCGACACCTGTGCCTCGGTCGCGTCCAGCTCCATGCCAATGACAAACGGGATGTTGCGCCGTGTTTGACACCTTGACCGACCGCCTTTCCGGCATCTTCACGAAGCTGCGTGGCAAGGGCCGGCTCACCGACGCTGACATCGACGCGACGGCGCGAGAGATCCGGCTCGCGCTGTTGGAGGCGGACGTCGCGCTGCCCGTGGTGAAGAGCTTCATCGCGAGCGTCAAGGAGCGGGCGCGCGGGGCGGAGGTCTCCCAGGCGCTCAACCCGGCCCAGCAAGTCATCAAGATCGTTCACGAGGAGCTGATCGCCGTTCTCGGCGGCGAAGCCCGCCGGCTCCGGTTCGCCAAGCATCCGCCCACCGTGATCATGCTCGCCGGCCTCCAGGGGTCCGGGAAGACCACGCTCGCCGGCAAGCTGGCCCGCTGGCTGAAGCTCCAGGGCCACCAGCCGCTGCTCGTCGCCGCCGACCTCCAGCGGCCGAACGCCGTCAACCAGCTTCAAGTGCTCGGTGAGCGAGCCGGTGTCGAGGTCTTCGCACCCGAGCCGGGCAACGGTGTGGGCGATCCGGTGGCGGTGGCACGCGCGTCGATCGACCACGCCCGCCGGGCCGCCCGTGACATCGTGATCGTCGACACCGCCGGTCGGCTCGGTATCGACGCGGAGATGATGGCGCAGGCCGCCCAGATCCGTGACGCGATCAACCCTGACGAGATCCTGTTCGTCATCGACGCCATGGTCGGTCAGGACGCGGTCGCCACGGCGGAGGCGTTCCGCGACGGCGTCGGGATCACCGGCGTGGTCTTGTCCAAGCTCGACGGTGACGCCCGGGGCGGTGCCGCGCTCTCCGTGCGCCACGTCACCGGTCAGCCGATCCTCTTCGCCTCGACCGGCGAGAAGCTGGAGGACTTCGACGTCTTCCACCCGGATCGGATGGCCGGCCGAATCCTCGGCATGGGGGACGTGCTCACCCTGATCGAGCAGGCGGAGCAGGCCTTCGACGCCGAGCAGAAAGAGAAGATGACGGCGAAGCTGCTCGGCGGTGAGCAGTTCACGCTCGAAGACTTCCTCGAACAACTCATCGCGGTGCGCCGGATGGGGCCGATCGCCAACGTGCTGGCCATGATGCCGGGCATGGCGCACATGAAGGATCAGATCGCCGAGATCGACGACAAGCACCTGGACAAGATCACCGCGATCATCCGGGGCATGACCCCGGAGGAGCGCCGCAACCCCAAGATCATCAACGGTTCTCGGCGCGCCCGGATCGCCCGAGGCTCCGGCGTGACCGTGACTGATGTCAATCAGCTGCTCAACCGCTTCGCCGAAGCGCAAAAGCTCATGAAGCAGATGAGCGGTCTCATGGGCCTCCCCGGTGGGCGGCGCAAGGCGACCAAGTCATCGAAGAACAAGCGCAAGGGCGGCAAGGGCGGTCGGCCACGCGCCAGCCTGCCCACGGCGCCGGGTGCGAGCGGCCTTCCCGGGGTCCCGCCGGTCCCGCCGGGATTCGATCCCTTGGCCGGCACTGGCCTGCCACCCGGCTTCAAACTGCCGCGGCTCGACTTTTCCAAACTGACCAAGCGCGAGAAGGACTGAGTTCCGATGGCGAGCGCGCTGCACGTGCGCGGAGTACTCCTGCCGGAGGACCGGTTCGGGGAGCTGTGGCTCGTCGGTGATCGGATCAGCACCACGCCGGTCGCCGACGCGGTCACCGTCGTCGACGGCGGTTTCATCCTGCCGGGACTGGTCGACGCCCACTGCCACATCGGCATCGCCCCGGGCAGTGTGCCGATCACCTCGGTGGAGCAGGCCCGGGAGCTCGCGATGATCGACCGGGACGCGGGGGTGCTGGCTATTCGGGACGCTGGCTCGCCGTACCCGTATCCGGAGCTCGACGACGATCCGGAGCTGCCGCGGTTGGCGCGCGCGGGGCGGCACGTCGCGGCATCGCGGCGGTACCTGCGGGACATCGGGGTGGAGGTCGACAGCGACGGCGTGGCCGCCGCCGTCGCCGAACAGGCCCGCGCCGGCAACGGGTGGGTCAAGCTGGTCGGCGACTGGATCGACCGCGCTCTCGGCGATCTCGCCCCTTCCTGGGACGAGGACACGCTGACCGCGGCGGTCGCCGCCGCGCACGAGGCGGGCGCCCGAGTCGCGGTCCACACGTTCTCCGAGGCCGCGGCGGAGATTCTCGTGCGGGCCGGAGTGGACTCCATTGAGCACGGCACTGGTCTGCGGCCGGAGCTCGTGGACGAGATGGCGCGCCGGCGCATCGCCCTCGTCCCCACGATGATCAATATCGACACATTCGGTGAGATCGCGGCCCGCGCCGAACCCAAATTCCCCCGGTACGCGGCCCACATGCGCGCGCTGCACGCCAATTTCCCGGCCGTGGTCCGAGCCGCCTACGAGGCGGGGGTGCCCATCTACGTCGGCACCGACGCCGGAGGGGGGATCCGCCACGGCCTCGCCGCCCGGGAAATGCTCCTGCTCCACGAGCGGGCGGGCATGGCGCCGATTGACGTGTTGGCCGCGGCGAGTTGGGGCGCGCGCGAGTGGCTCGGTTTCCCCGGGCTCGTGGAGGGCGGCTGGGCGGACCTCGTCGCGTACGACGCCGATCCCCGCCGCGACCTGCGAGTTGTCCAAGCTCCACAGCGGATCATCCTGCGTGGTCGGGTCATCCGGTGACCGGCGCGCCCGCGCGACGGCCGGCACCGCGCCACAGGGCGGCGCGGGGTCAGAACGACGTCGGCGATACGCCTAGGATTGGCGGTCATGGCACGCGTGCTCACTCCCCGAGCGGAGGATTTCCCGCGCTGGTACCAGGACCTGATCGCTAAGGCGGAGCTCGCCGACAACGGGCCGGTACGCGGCACGATGGTGATCAGGCCGACCGCGTACGCCATCTGGGAGCGGATGCAGGCCGAGCTCGACGCGCGGATCAAAGCGGCCGGCGCGCAGAACGCCTATTTCCCTCTCTTCATCCCGGAGGCGTACCTCCGCCGGGAGGCCGAGCACGTCGAGGGGTTCTCGCCCGAACTCGCGGTCGTCACGCACGGTGGCGGAAAGCAACTGGCGGAGCCGGTCGTCGTCCGTCCCACCAGCGAGACGGTGATCGGCGAGTTCATGGCGAAGTGGATTGACTCGTACCGCGACCTGCCGCTGCTGCTCAACCAGTGGGCCAACGTGGTGCGCTGGGAGCTGCGTCCGCGGGTCTTCTTGCGCACGAGCGAGTTCCTCTGGCAGGAGGGGCATACCGCGCACGCCGACGAGGCCGACGCCCGTGCCTACGCGCGTAAGATCCTGCACGAGGTGTACGAGGACTTCATGATCAATGTCCTCGGGATTCCCGTGGTGGTGGGACGCAAGACCGCCCGAGAGCGCTTCGCGGGCGCGATCAGCACGTACACGCTCGAAGGCATGATGGGCGACGGCAAGGCGTTGCAGCTCGGCACGTCGCACGAGTTGGGGCAGAACTTCTCGCGCGCCTTCGACATCACCTTCTCCGGCCGCTCCGGAGCCCTGGAGTACGCCTGGACGACCTCCTGGGGCGTCTCCACCCGGATGCTCGGCGGCCTGATCATGTGCCATGGCGACGACAACGGGCTGCGGGTGCCGCCGCGCCTCGCGCCGATCCAGGCGTACGTCATGGTCGTCAAGGAGGGCGAGGGGGTCGTCGAGGCGGCGGCCAAGCTGCGCGACGAGCTTCAGGCCGCCGGTATTCGGGTCGCCTTCGACGACCGGGTCGACACGCCGTTCGGGCGCCGGGCGGTCGACGCCGAGCTCAAGGGCTACCCGATCCGGGTCGAGGTGGGTCCCCGTGACCTCGCCGCGGGGAACGCGGTCGTCGTGCGGCGGGTCAACGGCAGCAAGACGCCCGTCCCCATCGCGGACATCGTCGCCACGGTGCGCGCCGCCCTCGAGGCGGACCAGCGCGCCTTGTACGAGGAGGCGCTGGCGGCGCGGGAGGCGCGGACCGCGTCGGTGACCACGTTGGCGGAGGCGATCGAGGCGGCGATGACGGGGTGGGCGCGGATCCCGTGGGCCGCGGTGGGGCCCGAGGGCGAGGCGGAGGCGAACAGCCACGGCGTGACCGTCCGCTGCCTGGTGCGCCCCGATGGCTCCGTGCCCGACGCGGAGGACGAGCCCGACCTCATCGCGATCATGGCTCGCGCCTACTGACACCGGCCCGGGCGCTCTGGCACGCCAACGATCGGCGTCGTTGTCACTGATCTCGTGCTCGTGGGACTACAGTCGAGGTCTATGCGTTTCGAGTCGGGCCAGCTGATCCTGCACCGCAACATGCGGCGCGGACGGGTTGGCTGGGTGCGTCCGGCCCGTGTCGTCAGTGACGACGACCGAGGGCTGCTGCTCTGGGTCGACCGAGGCACACCGGTTGTGAATGAAGTCACTGAGGACGGGCTGGACCTGCGTCAGCTGCCGTTCGCCGAGTGGATCACGCGGTCGTACCGGCCTCGGCACGGAAAGTGGAAAGGGCCGCCGGTCCTGATGTTTCTCCCTACCGGCGCCGCGCACTCGGTGTGGTGGTTCCACGACGAGGAGGGCCGGTTCACTCACTGGTACGTCAACCTCGAGGAACCGGCGGTGCGCTGGAATGACGGCGCCATCGCGGGGGTCGACATCGTCGACCAAGACCTCGACGTGATCGTGTGGCCCGATCGGAGCTGGCAGTGGAAAGACGAAGATGAATTTGCCGAGCGGCTGGCGTATCCGGAGCACTACTGGGTGACCGACCCGGCCGCCGTGCGAGCCGAAGGGGAACGCGTCATTAAAATGGCCGAGGCGGGCGAGTTCCCGTTCGATGGCACCTGGTGTAACTTCCGGCCCGAGCCCGACTGGCGGGTGCCGGAATCGGTGCCGGATGGGTGGGACCGCCCCCAGGCACGGTAATCCGGGGCGGTGCACGGTTCCTCTGCCGGATCTGGCACAATTGCACGCTGGTATCCGGCGCGCGCCCCCGCCCTCTCACTTGGGCGCGTCGTCAGTCCATCGAGCAGTCATCCGGCCCACCCCCACTGTGCCGGTCGACTCTCACCCGCCCACCGCCCCGACGGGGCCGGTGAGAATCGCAACAGGAGCAGACAGACGTGGCCGTAAAGATTCGGCTCCTGCGGATGGGGAAGATCCGCAACCCGCAGTACCGCATCGTCGTCGCCGACGCCCGCACCAAGCGGGACGGTAAGGCGATTGAGTATGTCGGGATCTACCACCCGAAGGAAGAGCCGTCGGTGATCCGGGTCAACTCTGACCGGATCCAGTACTGGCTCTCGGTTGGCGCGCAGCCGACTGAGGCTGTGCAGCGGTTGCTGGAGAAGACCGGCGACTGGCAGAAGTTCAAGGGCCTGCCGCCGCCCAAGCAGCCCGTGAAGGTGGCCCCGCCGCGCCCTGACCGCCGCGCGGCCTACGAGGCGGAAGCGAAGGCCGCGGCTGGCTTGAAGGAGGCGGCTGCTAAGGAGGCGGCGAAGTCCGCCAACGAGGCGAAGTCCGCCAAGAAGTCGGCGAAGGCGGAGCCGGCTGCTGAAGCCCCGGCGCAAACCGAGGAGCAGGCCGGTGCGGGCTCCGGCGAACAGGCCTGACGCGGTCCTTCGGCCCGCGTTGGAGCATCTCGTCCGGGGGATCGTCGAGTACCCCGATGATGTCCGTGTTCGGCTCGTCGAGTCCCGTCGGGGCCGGCGGCTCGAAGTCCGGGTGCACCCCGATGATCTGGGTACGGTGATCGGGCGTGGCGGGCGGACGGCTAAGGCGCTGCGCCAGGTCATCGGCTCGATCAGTGGCCGAAACATTCGTGTGGACATCGTTGACTCCTACTGATGCTCCTCGTCGTCGGTGAGATCGTGCGGCCGCACGGCATTCGCGGAGAGGTCGCCGTGGAGGTGCGGACCGACGAGCCAGAAGCGCGGTTTGCTGTCGGGTCGGTGTTGTGCACTGACCCGACAGCGGCGCGTCCCTACCCGCGACCGGATGCGCAGCAGGCGGCCGGCGATCGCCCGATCAGCCGGCGGGTGCCCGAGCGGCTGACCGTCGAGTCAGCCCGGTGGCACCAGAATCGCCTGCTCGTGCGCTTCGAGGGTGTCTACGACCGCAACGCCGCCGAGGAGCTGCGCGGGGTTCTCCTGTGTGTCGACAGCGGGGAGATCGCGCCGCCCACCGAGCCGGACGAGTACCACGACATTCAGTTGATCGGCCTCGCGGCGGTCGACACGCGTGGGGAACCGCTCGGTGAGGTGGTCCGCGTCGAGCACGCCCCCGCCTCCGATCTGCTGGTGGTACGCCGCCCGGATGGCCGAACCGCGTTGGTGCCCTTCGTCAGCGCGATCGTGCCGCAGGTCGACCTCGCGGGTGGCCGTGTGGTGATCGATCCGCCCGGTGGGCTGCTGGATCTGTGAGGGCGTCGCCGTCCACCATGCGCATCGATATCGTCACGATCTTCCCGGACTACTTCGCTCCCCTGAAGCTCTCGCTCATCGGCCGGGCGTGGCGCGCCGGGCTGCTCGACATTGCCATCCATGACCTGCGGACCTGGACCCACGACGTCCATCGGACCGTGGACGACACCCCGTACGGCGGCGGACCGGGGATGGTCATGCGGCCCGAGCCGTGGGGGGAGGCGCTGGACGCGCTCGTCCCGGCGGACGCGCCCCCGCCGCTGCTCGTGGTGCCGACTCCTGCGGGGGAGTGCTTCACCCAGCAGCGCGCTCAGGAGCTCGCCCGCGAGCCGTGGTTGCTCTTCGCCTGCGGGCGGTACGAGGGGATCGACCAGCGGGTGCTCGACTACGCCGCGACGCGGATGCCGGTCGCTGAGGTGTCCCTCGGCGACTACGTCCTCTTCGGGGGGGAGGTCGCGGTCTTGGCCATTGTGGAGGCGGTCACCCGGCTCATCCCGGGCGTGGTGGGCAACGCCGAATCGTTGGCGGAGGAGTCGCACGCGCACGGGCTACTGGAAGCCCCCGTCTACACGAAACCCGCCTCGTGGCGTGGGCACGATGTCCCGGAGATTCTGCGCTCCGGTGATCACGGTCGAATCGCTCGCTGGCGGCGGGAGCAGTCCTTGCTGCGGACCGCGCAGCGCCGTCCTGACCTCTTGAGGCGGCTCCCGCCTGGGGCCTTGGACGAGCGCGACGTGACGCTGCTGGCGGGGGCCGGGTTTCACCTCTCCCCAGACGGTATGGCAGAGTAGTGAGGTTGCCGCGGTCGGCCGGACAGGGCCGGCTGCGCCAGTCCCAGCACCGGTGGGGATCAAGATCATCCATTCGCGCACCGCTGAGTGGTGTGCCTTGAGTGATACGAGGATGCAGCGATGAACACGCTGGACGCTCTCGAAGCCCAGTCACTGCGGGCTGACATCCCGGAGTTCCGTGCCGGTGACACGGTGAAGGTGCACGCGCGGGTCGTCGAGGGCAACCGTTCCCGGGTACAGATCTTCCAGGGCGTGGTGATTCGCCGGCAGGGCGGCGGCGTGCGGGAGACCTTTACCGTGCGGAAGGTGAGCTTCGGGGTTGGCGTCGAGCGGACCTTCCCCGTACACAGCCCGACGATCGACCGCATTGAGGTCGTGTCGCGTGGTGACGTGCGCCGGGCCAAGCTCTACTACCTGCGGAAGCTCCACGGCAAGAAGGCCAAGATCAAGGAGCTGCGCGAGCCCAAGCCGACCGAGGCCCAGGCGAGCTGACGCCCGAACTCGGTTCCGGGACTGCGGTCCAGCGGTTCGCCAATTACGCTGGTCGCGGGGAGATACAGCGGATGCGATGTCCACAGCCCGCCCCGGTAGGGGCAGTGGACAGCACACGGTGACGTCGACGTCCCATGACTACCGCCTGGGCCGCTTCGCCCAGAAGTGATCCAGGCGGTAGCGCTGTATCTCGGGACCGGGAGACGCGAAGGGTGTATCGGGAACACGACATCGAGCCCTGGCGGAGACCACCACGGCGGGCACGCCGGCGGCACCGGCAGCGCAAGCAGATGCCGCTGTGGCAAGAGTTGCCGCTGCTCCTCATCGTGGCGTTCTGCCTGGCGGTGCTGATCCGCACCTTCTTGCTCCAGGCGTTCTTCATCCCGTCGGGCTCGATGGAGGACACCCTGCTCATCGGCGACCGGGTCCTGGTCAACAAGGTCGTCTACGACGTCCGTGAACCGCGCCGGGGCGAGGTCATCGTCTTCCGCGGCACCGAGCGGTGGGCCCCGGAGAACGCCGCCACCGTGGATGAGGGCTTCCTGACCCGGCTCGGCCGCACGATCGGTGACCTCATCGGCGTGAGCCAGCCGGGGGAGAAGGACTTCATCAAACGCGTCATTGGCGTCCCCGGTGACCGCGTGGCGTGCTGCGACGACCAGGGCCGGGTCACCGTCAACGGCCAACCGCTGGATGAGCCGTACGTGGTGGAGGACTCGGACCTCGACGCTCCACCGAACCCCCGGGAGTGCCGGTCACGACGATTCGCCGAGGTGGTCGTCGAGCCCGGGCAGCTCTTCGTGATGGGGGACCACAGGCTGGTCTCGCAGGATTCGCGGTGCCAGGGGCCGATTCCCATCGAGAACGTCATCGGGCGCGCCTTCGTGATCATCTGGCCGCACGGGCGGTGGAGCACCCTGTCGGTGCCGGAGACGTTCGAGCGGTTGTCCGAGAGCGCCGCCCTCGGCGCGACGCGCCCCGCGGTGCCAACCCCGTCGGCGGAAGCCGCCGTCATCCTGCCAATCCTGGTCCCGCTCGCCGCGGCCCTGCGTGCCCGCACGTCGTCGTTGTTTCCTCGTCGTAGGCTCCGGTCGTGATTGACGAGCAAGTTGACAAGCGGACGAACTCGTTCTGGCGGGAGCTGCCAATCCTGCTGGGCGTGGCGATTCTCATCGCGGTACTCGTGCGCACCTTCGTGCTCCAGACGTTCTTCATCCCCTCGCCGTCGATGGAACCCACGCTGAACATCGATGATCGTGTGCTTGTCAACAAGCTGGTCTACACGTTCCGCTCCCCTGAACGCGGCGAGGTCGTCGTCTTTCGCGCGCCGGAGAGCTGGCGGACCAGTCCGAGCGGGGAGGATTTCATCAAGCGGGTGATCGGCGTGGGCGGCGACCGCATCCAGTGCTGCGACGCGCAGAAGCGGCTGCTGGTCAACGGTCAGCCCTTGGACGAGCCGTACCTCTACAGCCAGGGCGGGGTGCGGGAGCCCGCGGCCGATGAGCCGTTCGATGTCACCATCCCCAAGGGCCGGCTGTGGGTGATGGGGGATCATCGGTCCGCGTCCGGTGATTCGCTCAAGCACTGGCAGCGGACCAACGACATCTACCTCGCCACGGTCCCGGAGGATGCGGTTGTGGGACGGGCGTTCGTCGTCTTCTGGCCCTTCAGCCGCGCGAAGTGGCTCTCGGTGCCGGATTCGTACGCATCGGTCCCACCGCCGGCGCGCTGACCCGTACGCTCAAGGAACGCACCGCCCGTCGCGCGGCCGGGCCGCCTGTGTCGGGGCGACACTGAGATGTCGGGGCGGCCATGAGGATGCGCGGGAGCGGATAGAGCCTACGCTGGTGCGATGACCGACGCCGTGTTCACCTCGCCGCCCTCGGGTGCCGATGGATGGATCGCGCGCCGGGCTGCGCGGGTGCTGCTCGTGGACCAGAGCAACCGGGTGCTGCTGTTCCACGGGATCGATCCGGCCCGTCCGCACCACGCGTACTGGTTCACGCCCGGCGGCGGCCTCGATCCGGGCGAAACCTGGGCCGACGGCGCCGCGCGTGAGCTGGCTGAGGAGACCGGGCTTCGGCTGAGCCCGACGGAGCTGGGCGAGCCGGTCTGGAGCGAGACCACCGAGTTCCCGTTCGACGGTCGGTGGTATCGCCAAGATCAGAAGTTCTTCCTCGTGCGGGTGCCGAGCTGGGAGGTGGACGTCAGCGGTTTCGGCCGCATCGAGCGCGACACGATCGACGGCTATCGGTGGTGGACGATCGACGAGTTGGACACGACGGACGAGCGGTTCTATCCGACGGAGCTGCCCACGCTGCTCCGCCACATGCTGGAGGGGACGTGACGTGCTGAGCCCTCCGCGTACGGTGGTGCGGCGCGAGGCGGGCATGTACGCCTTGGAGCGCGCCCTGCAACGGCGGGGATTCCGGTACGTGGCCGGGGCGGACGAGGCCGGCCGGGGCGCCTGTGCCGGCCCGCTGGTGGCGGCCGCCGTGGTGCTCCCAGAAGGGCGAAACGGGGAGATCGACGGCCTCGCTGACTCGAAGCTGTTGACCCCCGCGAACCGGGAGCGGGTCTACGCCGACGTCGTCGCCCGAGCGCTGGCGTACGCCGTGGTGGTCGTGCCGCCGCAGGAGGTGGATCGCCTCGGTCTCCACACCTGCAACCTCGTCGCCCTGCGTCGGGCGCTCGCCTCCCTGACGATCCGACCGGAATATGTGCTGACAGATGGCTTTCGTGTCGATGGTCTGGGTGTCCCCGGGCTCGCGATTTGGAAGGGGGACCGGGTGGCCGCCTGCGTGGCGGCAGCGAGCGTACTGGCGAAGGTGACGCGGGATCGGATTATGGTCGAGCTGGACGAGCGCTTCCCGGACTACGGTTTCGCGGAGCACAAGGGCTACATCACCCCGACGCACACTGCCGCGTTGGAGCGTTACGGCCCTTGTGCCGAGCATCGCTTCTCGTACGCGAACGTAGCGGCCGCTGCCCGGCGGAGGGGGCACCCGCCGCGAGGGTGTCGGTCGAGGGAGGAGACCGGCGTGACACCGACCGGGCAGCCGGAATCGCCGGGAGGTACCGTCGGCGTGGCGTTGGGTGAGCGGCTACGCCACCGGACGCCGGTGGGGCAAGATGTTGCCATGGAAGGCGGAGTGCGATGAGCGCGGAAGATCTCGAGAAATACGAAACCGAGATGGAGCTCCAGCTCTACCGGGAGTACCGCGACATCGTCCGTCAGTTCTCGTACGTCGTGGAGACCGAGCGTCGGTTCTACCTGGCTAACCAGGTAGACCTGCACGTGCGCAACGCCGACGGGGAGGTCTTCTTCGAGGTCGAGATGCACGATGCCTGGGTGTGGGACATGTACCGGCCGGCGCGGTTCGTGAAGAACGTCCGCGTGATGACGTTTAAGGACGTCAACGTCGAGGAGCTGGAGAAGCCGGACATCTCCCTGCCCACGGACTCCGGTTTCGGTAGCTAGGTCGCTGCGGCGAGATCACGGCTTCCGCGGCGTCGCGCTTCATGCGGCTCGCACCGGTGGCACCCGAACGGCTATAGGCGCATCGCGACGCTCCCGAGGCTCACCGCTCCGGGCCGAGGCAGCCGCCCGGCCCGGAGCGTCCATCGGCTCGCCTGCTCGGTCGGTGACTATCCCCAGTTCGGGCGGTATCCACAGCCACGGATCCGGTGGGTTGGCAGGCCCAGCGCGCTCCGCGACGCTCGGCCTATGGCGTGGATCCGACCTCGACCGTTGGGGTGGGCGCTGGTCGTGCTCGTCGTCGCGAGCCCGGTCGGCGCGGTGGCGGTCGCCGCTCCCGACGGTGGGCCCGCTGGCGCGGCGTGGGGTGCGAATCCCGTCGGCGCTACGCCCTCACCGCCCGCTGCGGTGACCGCGCGCCCCGATCACCCTCTGGCGTCGCCGCGGGCGACACCCGGGCGATTCCGGTGGCCGCTGGATGGCCCACCGCGGATCCTCCGGGCCTTCCGGCCACCGGCGCGACCATGGCTGGCGGGGCACCGCGGTGTCGATCTCGCTGCCGAGGTGGGCGCGGTCGTGCGCTCGGCGGGGGATGGCGTGGTGCACTTCGCCGGACGGGTCGCTGGGCGGGGTGTGGTCAGTGTCCGACACGCCGATGGCTTGCGGACTACGTACGAGCCGGTGACCGTCACCGTCCGCGCCGGTGAGCGGGTTCGGGCGGGCGCGCCGCTCGGCGTTCTCGCCTCCGGGCACGCCGGCTGCCCCCGGCCGTGTCTGCACTGGGGGCTCCGCGACGATCAGAGCTACCTCGATCCGCTGTCCCTGCTCGGGCTCGGGCGGGTGCGGCTGCTGCCGCTCGCTGACGCGTCGGGTCAGATCCCCGGGCGCCCACCCCACGCCGCGTCCCTAAGGCGGTCGTCGTCGGGGTCACTCCGGGGCCATCACCTCGCGCTCGGATCGATCAGGCGCGAGGGTGGGCCTGCTGGTAGACGGCGCGGAGTCGCTCCACGGAGACGTGGGTGTAGAGCTGAGTGGTGGCGAGGGACGCGTGGCCGAGCAGCTCCTGCACGGCTCGGAGATCGGCGCCGCCCTCGAGGAGATGGGTCGCGGCCGTGTGCCGGAGCCCGTGGGGGGTGACATGCGGTAGCCCCGCCGTGCGGGCGTAGTGGGCGACGATGCGACGGGCGATGGTGGGATTCAGCCGACCCCCGCGTGCCCCCAGCAGCAGCGCATCCCCACTCGCGGCGGTGGCGAGCTCCGGCCGGCCTCGCCGCAGCCAGTGGTCGAGCGCGTCTTCGGCCGGCAGCCCATAGGGCACCGAGCGCTCCTTGTCGCCCTTGCCGACCACCCGGACCACTCGGCGGGCGCGGTCAACGTCCGCGATGTTCAAGCCGCATAGTTCGCTGACGCGGATCCCGGTCGCGTACAGCAGCTCCAACACCACTCGGTCGCGGAGAGCGAGCGGATCGGGGGCGGTCGGCGGCGCGTCGACGAGCGTCTCCACCTGGTCCACCCGGAGCACGGTCGGGAGCGTCCGATGCGCTTTCGGACTGGCGAGCTGGGCACCGATGTCCCGTTTGAGCAATCCCTGTCGATATGCCCATCCGCTGAAGGTGCGCGCGGCCGCGGCTCGTCGGGCGAGGGAAGCGCGAGCGGCTCCGTGGGCGCGCAGCGCCGCGAGCCAACTGCGGAGCACCGCGATGTCGAGGTCGTGGGGGTGGGTGTAGCCGAGGCTCGCGGCGTGGTCGAGGAGGGAGACGATGTCGCCGACGTACGCCCGAATCGTGTGGGTTGACCGCCCGTCCACGGCGGACAGGTGACGAGCGAACTCATCGACGGCGTCGCGCATGGCCGAGGGGAGTCGCTCGTGCAGCGCGCGTGTGGATCGTCGGCGGCTCATCGCTGTGCCCGTCTGGTGTCGTTCGCTGTGACCGTGTGGCGTCATCGGTCGCTGTGACCGTGCGGCGTCATCGGGGTGTCCGTCAAGCGGGCGCCCGTGGACGGGAGGAGCGGCGGCCCCGGGCGGACGGGGAGATCCCGGAACCTGCCGCTCCCGTGCGGGGTGACTCCGGCCGCGGAAGCGGCCGTGCTGGATGGGTTCGACGACGGGTCGCCTACCCCTCGTGATGGGTCCCGTCGATCCCGACATCCACTGTGAGCGTACACACATCTATATGAATAGTCCAGACAAGATGGTGAGTTGGGTAGGGGGCATTCAGGGGTACGGTGGACGATGTGCCTACCCCGCACCGCGCATCGCCGCGTTATCGCCGGGTCGCTGATGAACTCCGCGACCGGATTAAGGCGGGCGTGATCCCGCCGGGCGCATTGTTGCCGTCGGAGGCTGCGCTGATCGCCGAATTTGGCGTGTCTCGCGGCACCGTGCGTGAGGCGATCAGCTTGCTTCGCGCTGAGGGAACGATCGTCACGGAGCATGGTCGGGGCAGCTACGCGCGGCCACCCATGCCCGTGCGACGGGTGTGTTCCGAGCGGTACAAGCGCCGTCTCGAGCAGCTGCGGAGCGCGTCGGCGGAGCCGACCTCCGGTGTGGACGGCGATGTGCCCTGGACCGATTTCCAGCTGGAGAAGGAGTACCAAGAGGTCAAGGCATCGCCGGAGATCGCTGAGTTGTTCGGCGTGCCACCCGGAACCGAGGTGCTCGAGCGACGAGTGGTGTTCCGTGCGTACGGGGCGCCGCAACACATGGTGACCTCGTGTCTGTTGCTCGACATGGTCGCCGGCACACCACTCGTGGATCCCGAGAAGGCGCCGTGGCCGGGGGATACGGTGGCGCAGTTGCACAGCATCGGCGTCACCGTCACCGGTGTGCGGGAGCGGGTTCGCGCCCGGATGCCGACGACGAACGAGCGGGACATTCTCCGGCTCACCGGCGGCATACCCGTCATCACGGTGACGCGTCAGATGTACGCCGGGGAGCGGGTCGTCGAGGTCGCGCGCGACATCATCATCCCCGCGGACCGCGTCGAACTCGAATACTGGATCGACGTCTCCTGACGCGGGGACGGCGGGCCGCGAACGCCGTCGCCCGGATGCGCGGCGCTCAGGGAGATCCGGGGCGTCGGCGTGCCTGAGGGGTCAGCGCATACCTCCCGTCGCGCTGGACGAGGAGGCCAAGGTCTTCAAGGAGCGTGAGCTTGCGGAGGGCAGTCCGCAGGTCCACGCCCGCGCGGATGGCGAGCTCCTCGGCGCCCACGGTGCCCCGCCCGGGTACGGCTTCGAGGAGGCGCGCGGCCTCGTCGTCGAGCTGATCGCGAGGGTGACGGGGACCGGAGGCGCGAGGGGCGAGGTCCTCGCCGATCCGGCCCACCTCCTCCAGGACGTGTGGGACGCCCGTCACCACTCGGATGTCGGGGGATTCGCGCAACAGCTCATGGACACCGACCGACAGGGCGGAGGTCACCGGCCCGGGAACCACCATCGCCCGACGTCCTAACGCGAGCGCTCGACGGAGCGTCTGCATGGCACCGCTTCGGGCGGCCGCTTCGACGAGCACTGTTCCGCGGGTGGCGGCGGCGATGACCCGGTTGCGGATGAGGAAGCGATGGCGCAGGGGTTCCGCGCCCGGCGGCCATTCACTGATCAATAGGCCGTGTTCGCCGATGCGGTCGAACAACGCGGTGTTGCCAACGGGATAGGGACGGTCAATGCCGCAGGCGAGGACGGCGATGGTGAGGCCACCGGCGGTCAGCGCCCCGCGATGCGCGGCCGCGTCGATCCCATAGGCCCCACCCGAGACGACCGTCCACTCCCGCTCAGCCAGCCCGTAGCCCAGCTCTGTCGCGACGTGGACGCCATAGGAGGTCGCCGCCCGGGCTCCGACGACGGCGACCGAGCGGTCCAGTGCCTCGTTGAGCGGATGGTCCCCACGGACCCACAGACACAGGGGTGGTGCGGTTTCCCGGTCGACCGCGCGGTCGGCGCCGGGCATGCGCAGCCGGGTGAGGTCCTCCACGGGCCAGGGCCACTCGTCGTCCTCAGGGATCACTACGCGCGCACCGAGCCGTTCGGTGCGCGTGAGCGCCGCCTCGGCCACCGCGTAGGGGTCACCGGCACTGGCCCGGGCTGTCGCGATCGATCGGGCGGTGGGATCGGTGACCTCGCCACGGAGAAGTTGGTGAAGTGCCTCGATGGGGCCGACGTGGCTGACGAGCTGGTGGACGGCGCGGGTTCCCGGCTCGGTCAGCCAGGCCAGCGCCACGCGCGCCAGCCGCAGGTGGTCCTTATCCGATTGATCCGCCATCACGCCCGCCCCGCTCCGTTAGCACTGCCCGGTGCGCAGCTGCACTGCTTCATCGACGTCGGATTTCGTCGGGCGGTCGCGACCATCGAGGTCGGCGATTGTCCACGCCATACGGAGAATTCGGTCGAAACCTCTCGCGGACAGGCTTCCGGTGTCGAGGCGCCGTCGCAGGTCCTGAGTCACGGCGGGCGGCAGCCGCCACGGGGGACGGCGCAGTTCGGGACCGGGCACCTCCGCGTTGACGCTCCACCCCTGCCGGCGCCAGCGCTCGGCGGCGGCGCGGCGAGCGGCGGCGACCCGGGCCGCCACCTGCGCTGACGATTCGGCCGGCGCCATGACGCCGGTCAGCTCGGCCGCGCGCAGCGGCGTCAGCGTGACCTGGACGTCGATGCGGTCGAGGAGGGGACCGGAGATCCGCCCGAGGTAGCGTCGACGCGCCTGCGGGGTGCACTCGCAGGCGCCATCGCCGGCGGGCTTGGCGCAAGGGCACGGGTTGGCGGCGAGGACGAGTTGGATCCGCGCGGGGTACTCCGTCGCCCCCTGCGATCGGGCGAGCACCACCCGTCCCTCCTCTAGTGGCTGTCGCAGGGCGTCGAGGGCGCGGACGCTGAACTCCGGGGCCTCGTCGAGGAACAGGACTCCCCGGTGCGCGAGCGAAATCGCGCCCGGTCGGGCGAGGCCCGGGCCACCGCCGACCAGGGCGGCGACGGTCGCGGTGTGGTGGGGAGCCTGAAAGGGAGGACGACGAAGCAGCCCGCCGTGTGGCAGTTGGCCGGCGATGGAGTGCAGCGCGGTGACCTCCAACGCCGCGTCGTCGTCGAGCTCGGGAAGGATCGAGGGGAGTCGTTCGGCGAGCATCGTCTTTCCCGCTCCCGGTGGCCCGAGGAGGGCGAGGTGGTGGCCTCCGGCCGCGGCGACCTCAAGCGCGCGACGGCCGAGGCTTTGCCCCGCCACGTCGGCGAGATCGGGCCCCCGGGGTGGCGCCGCGGCCTCGGACGGCGGGACGTCGAGCAGCCGCTCGCCGTCTCGCACGAACGCGATGAGTCGGCGCAGGCTGTCGACCGCGTGGACCTCCACGCCGGGGACGAGCGCGGCCTCGTGGGCGTTCGCTACCGGGACGATGACCCGGGTGATGCCGGCGCGGGCAGCGGCGGCGACCATCGGGAGGATGCCGCGAATGGGGCGAACGGCGCCGTCTAGTCCGAGCTCTCCGAGAACCACCACCCCGTCGAGCGGCGCTAAGGGTATGTGCCCGGCGCTGCCGAGCAGCGCGGCGGCGATCGCGAGATCAAAGCCGGAGCCGAATTTGGGCAAGGTCGCCGGGAGGAGATTAAGCGTTATTCTCCTGTTCGGCCAGGTTTGCCCGGAATTGGTAATCGCGGCGCGGACCCGGTCACGTGCCTCGTTGAGCGCGGAATCCGGGAGGCCGGACAAGATGACCGTGGGGAGCCCGGGGGAGAGATCCGCTTCGACTTCGACAAGGTGGCCGGTCACGCCGACCAGCCCGACGCAGAGCACTCGCGCGTAACTCACCGAGTCCCGTCCTTCGTCACGTCTGTGCGTCGCATCCCGCAGATGAAGTGGTGTGTCGGACGTGCGGGTGGTGGGCGTCAGAACGCCCCGCGGAGGTGTTCGATGCGGGTGGGACCTCGCCGCGGCGCCCACACCGCGACGACGTCGAATCGCACGTCCCGGGGGTGGACGGGTGAGGTGGCGAGCCAATGAGCAGCGAGACGGCGCAGACGTCGCGCTTTCGCGCCGACGACGGCGGCGGACGGGGGACCGTACGCCTCACTCCGCCGGGTCTTGACCTCGCAGAAAACGAGGACGTCGCCGTCCCACGCGATGATGTCGATCTCCCCGTGCGCGCATCGCCAATTCGTCGCGATGATGCGCATTCCCGCTGCGGACAGGTGCGCTGCTGCGCGCCGCTCGCCATAGCTGCCGACCGCCCGTCTCACCAGCGTCATGAGGTGACCGTGCCGGGTCAGCGACGCGGACGGGTGGTGGGGCGCGGCGGGGTGTGGATGACGGGATTTCTGGGGATAGCGCGAGCGTGACCGCCGAGCGGTGCTAGCGCCCGTCGTGCCGGCCGCGGAGAACCGGGGCATCGACCCGCCGACGATGGGTGCCCACCGTTGACGCTGCGCGTACAGAACGTTCTCACCTGTGCCGCAAGGGTGGCCATCATCCCCCAAGTGCCGGGGCGTACACTTAGCGATTGGCGATCGCCTCGGCGGTCGACCTCGCGTGTCCTTCCCCGTGGCGCATTCCGCGGGGCGACGGCCTTCCCTGGTCCCGACCTACCTCGGGCCACGACGGCCGGCGACCGGGCACCAGGTCCCTCGGCAATCCGCCGAGGGAGACAACCAGGGAGACCTTGAGGAGAGCTGTATGGCCGTCGTAACCATGCGTCAGCTGCTGGAGAGCGGGGTTCACTTCGGGCACCAAACCCGGCGGTGGAACCCGAAGATGAAGCGCTTCATCTTCACGGAGCGCAACGGCATCTACATTATCGATCTCCGGCAGACGCTTGAGTACATCGAGAAGGCGTACGCCTTTGTCCGCAACACCGTGGCGGAAGGGGGCACGATCCTCTTCGTCGGCACGAAGAAGCAGGCCCAAGAGGCCATCGCGGAGCAGGCGACGCGCGTTGGTCAGCCGTACGTGAACCACCGGTGGCTCGGTGGGATGCTGACCAACTTCCAGACGGTCTACAAGCGACTTCAGCGGTTGAAGGAACTCGAGGCGCTCGGTGACCTCACGAGCGCGGCGCACGGCTACACCAAGAAGGAGATCCTCCAGTTCCAGCGGGAGAAGGAGAAGCTGACCCGCACGCTGGGTGGCCTGCGCAATATGCAGAAGCTTCCCTCCGCGATCTGGGTGGTCGACACCAAGAAGGAGCACATCGCGGTTGACGAGGCGCGGAAGCTGGGCATCCCGGTCATCGCGATCCTCGACACCAACTGCGACCCAGACGAGGTCGACTACCCGATCCCGGGCAACGACGACGCAATCCGCTCTGCCGAGCTGCTGACCAAGGTCGTGGCCTCGGCGGTCGCCGACGGTCTGCTCGCCCGTTCTGGCCGGCAGCGTGGCGCCGACGAGAAGCCGGAGCCGGGTGTGGTCGCTAGCGACGAGCCGTTGGCCGAGTGGGAGCGCGAGCTGCTCGAAGGGCCGGAGAAGTCGAGCGCGGAAACCGCGGCCACCGTCGAGTGACCGTGGGTGCGGGCCGTGCCACCGGCCCGCTCTTTGCCAGGTACGGCGGACCCGGAAACGGGTAAGCCCAGGAACGCAAACCAGCCGCCCCACAACCCGAAGAGAGAGCTATGGCCAACTTCACCGCCGCGGACGTCAAGAAGCTCCGGGACCTCTCCGGTGCCGGAATGATGGACTGCAAGAAGGCGCTCGAGGAGGCGGAGGGCGACTTCGACAAGGCCATCGAGATCCTCCGCATCAAGGGCGCCAAGGATGTCGGCAAGCGGGCCGGCCGGGTTACGGCCAACGGTTTGGTCGCCCACTCGGGCAAGGCTCTGCTTGAGCTGCTGTGTGAAACCGACTTCGTCGCGAAGAACGCCGACGTGGTGGCCTTGGCCCAGCGGCTCGTCGAGCACGGCGCGCAGGCGAAGATCTCCACCGTCGAGGAGCTGCTGGCCTCCACGGTCGAGGAGGGCCGGACCGCCGCGGACCTCGTCCAGGAGCTGTCGGCGAAGATCGGCGAGAGGCTGGTGGTCAACCGCTTCGCGACCCTGGACGGCACCGTCGCGGTATACCTGCACCGCAAGAGCCCTGACCTCCCGCCGCAGGTCGGCGTTCTCGTCGAGTACACCGGCAAGTCCGATGAAGCCGCGGAAGCTGACGCGCGCGGGATCGCGATGCAGATCGCCGCGATGCGGCCGAAGTACCTCACCCGCGAGGATGTGCCGGCTGAGGTCGTCGAGTCGGAGCGGCGGATCGCCGAGCAGACCGCGCGCGAGGAGGGCAAGCCGGAGGCGGCGATCCCGAAGATCGTTGAGGGTAGGGTCAACGCCTTCTACAAGGATTTCGTCCTGCTGGAGCAGCCGTCGGTCGCGGACAACAAGAAGACGGTCCAGCAGGTGTTGAAGGAAGCGGGCATTAACGTGACCCGTTTTGTCCGCTTCGAGGTTGGCCAGGCCTGATTCAACCCACTGTCTGGCCCCGCGCCACACCGCGGTGTGATAACCGGTGGGGAGGAGTAGTCGAGGAGGCTGCCGGTGGGTGTAAACAGCTACCGCGGCCTCCTCGTTCCGTCATGAGAACTGGGCGGCGGGCGTACTCGCCGCGGGGAGGGCGGGTCGGATGACGCAGGTGATGAGCGACCAGGCAGCAGCGGTGAATTCCACTGCGCCGCCCTCTGGCCGTCCCCGTCGGGTGGTGCTCAAGCTCTCCGGCGAGGTGTTCGGCGGTGGCTCCGTCGGGGTTTCGCCCGATGTGGTGCAGGGAATCGCCCGGCAAATCGCGACCGTAGTTCGACGAGGCATTCAGGTCGCGGTAGTGATCGGTGGTGGGAATTTCTTCCGCGGCGCTGAACTCCAGAAGCGCGGTATGGACCGCGCTCGTGCCGACTACATGGGGATGCTCGGCACGGTCATGAACTGTCTCGCGTTGCAGGACTTCCTGGAGAAGGAAGGTATCGAGACGCGGGTCCAGACCGCGATCACGATGGCGCAGGTGGCCGAGCCGTACATCCCCTTGCGGGCGATCCGGCACCTGGAGAAGGGGCGCGTCGTGATCTTCGGCGCGGGGGCGGGCATGCCGTTCTTCTCGACGGACACCGTCGCCGCCCAGCGGGCGTTGGAAATCCACGCCGACCTCGTGTTGATGAGCAAGAACGGCGTCGACGGGGTGTACACCGCTGACCCCCGGACCGACCCCAGCGCGCGTAAGCTCGATTCGATTACCTTCTCCGAGGCGCTCCGGCGTGGGCTTCGTGTCGTCGACGCGGCCGCCTTCAGCTTGTGTATGGAGAACGGGCTGCCCATGCTGGTGTTTGGCGCCGAGGGCGATGACACTATCGTGCGAGCCGTCGGAGGCGAGCGGATTGGCACGTTGATCACGGCGTGACTGGCCGTGACGGTGCGCGGTGTGGGCGCAGGCGCCATGCGCGGATGCCTGGTTGATCACCGTGTGGCGTAGTGGGCGTGGCGGGCGCACGCACCGAGCCGGCATCCGCGGCGGCCAGCGGTGGCTGTGCGCGAATAGGTGACGACATCGCCCCGGGCAACGGCCGCGTGACGGGGAGAGGCGTTCAGGGGCGACCCTTGGGACAACGAGGCCAGAAGGAGGCGACGGAGCAGGTGATCGAGGACACGCTGCTTGAAGCCGAGGAGAAGATGGATCGCGCGGTCGAGCACGCCAAGGAAGAGTTCGCCGCGATCCGTACCGGCCGGGCGACCCCGGCGATGTTTTCCCGCATCCTCGTTGACTATTACGGTTCGCCAACCCCGTTGACCCAGATCGCCTCGATAACCATCCCCGAGCCTCGGATGGTGATCATCAAGCCGTACGACGTGTCCCAGATCGGGGCGATGGAGAAGGCCATCCGTGAGTCCGATCTCGGGGTGAACCCGAACAACGAGGGCAACCAGCTCCGTCTCATCCTGCCGCCGATGACGGAGGAGCGGCGCCGCGACATGATCAAGATTGCGCGCGGCAAGGGCGAGGAAGCCAAGGTCGCCATCCGCAACGTGCGGCGCCGGGCGAAGGAGGAGCTGGACCGCATCGTCAAGGACGGTCACGCGGGTGAGGACGAAGGACGGCGCGCGGAGAAGGAGCTCGACGAGCTGACCCAGCGGTACGTGGCCAACATCGACGATCTCGTCAAGAACAAGGAAGCCGAGCTCCTCGAGGTTTAATGTCCCATCCCGATCCCTACGGCGACGAGCGCGACGTCCATCGGGCGCGGCAGGCCGGTGCCGCGCCCGATCCGTACTCCGCTCCGCGCCCACCTGACTCCAGCGGAGCCCATCCGGCTGCCGGTATGGAAATCTATCCGCATGATCCGATGGATTCGGCGTATCGGGTGATGTCTGCCGTGGAGATGGACACCTCTGTTGAGCCGGCACCGGACGTCGCGCCGACCGTGGCGTCGCCCGCTGAGGAGCCCGCGACGCGCTCCCGACGAGGTGGCGGCCATCGCCGTCGACGCCGGGGCGACGGGTCGAATCGCGAGCCGCGCGCGCCCGGGCGCGCCGGCCGGAACCTGCCCGCCGCGATCGGTATCGGGGTGGCGCTGATCGCCCTGATCCTGGCGGCGCTGTTCCTGTGGCCCCCCGCGTTCTTCGCGGTCGTCGCCGGCGCGGCGCTCGTCGGCACCTGGGAGCTCGCCCGCGCGGTGCGCAGCCAGGAGCTGCATCCACCACTGCCGCCGTTGTTCGGCGGGAGCCTGCTCATCGTCGCGTTGGCGTGGTGGGCTGGGGCGAACGGCTTGGTATTCGGCCTCGTCATGACCGTGCTGGCGATCCTGGTCTGGCGCTTGGGCGATGGTCCGGATCGCTACCAGCGGGACGTCGGCGCGGCCACGTTGATCGCCGTGTACGTCCCATTCCTCCTCAGCTTCGCGGCGTTGCTCGTCAACGCGCCGGACGGTGAGTGGCGGATCGTCGTCACGCTCGCGGCGGTCGTGCTGTCGGATACCGGTGGCTACGCTGTCGGGGTCTTCTTCGGTAAGCACCCTATGGCGCCCAGGATCAGCCCGAAGAAGTCGTGGGAAGGGCTCGCCGGCTCGTTGGTGTCGAGCGCGCTCGGCAGCGCCCTGCTGGTATGGCTGCTGTTGGACGTGGCGCCGTGGTGGGGCGCGCTCTTCGGCCTCGGTGTCTCCGGCGCGGCGGTCCTCGGCGACCTCGCCGAATCCATGATCAAACGAGATCTCGGCGTGAAGGACATGAGTAACCTGTTGCCCGGGCACGGCGGGCTCATGGATCGGCTGGACTCGATTCTCTTCGCGGTGCCGACGTCCTACCTGCTGCTCTCAGTGCTGGCCCCCGCCGCCTGACAGCGGACCCGCTGTCTCCACTGCGGTCTGCGGCGCGTGGGAGACTGGAAGGCGCTATGACGAGTCTGCCCGTGATCCCGACCCCCCCACGCGTTTCCGGCCGCGCCGGCGGGCGTGCCACGATGCCCCCGACCCACCTCGCTGACCTCGATATGGCCGGCCGACGGGCACTCGTCGCCGAGCTGGGCGAGCCAGCGTTCCGCGCGCAGCAAGTCTCGAAGCACTACTTCGGGCGGTTGGTTCGCGATCCCGAGTCCATGACGGACCTGCCGGCCCGATCTCGGGCCCGCCTCGCCGAGCGGCTCCTGCCGCCGCTGCTCACCCCGGTGCGGGAGCTGACGTGTGACGACGGGGCGACCCGGAAGCTGCTGTGGCGGCTGCACGATGGGGCGCTGGTGGAGAGCGTCCTCATGGGCTATCCGGACCGGGTGACGGCCTGCCTGTCCAGCCAGGCGGGCTGTGGGATGGCGTGTCCGTTCTGCGCGACCGGCCAAGCCGGGTTGACGCGCAACCTCTCCACGGCCGAGATCGTCGATCAGGCGGTGTACCTCGCGGGGTTGGCGGCCTCGGGAGTCGTCACCGGAGCGCCCCGGCGGCTGTCCCACATCGTGTTCATGGGCATGGGGGAGCCGCTGGCGAACTACTCCCGGGTGGTGGCCGCGATCCGTCGATTGAGCGCGCCGGTACCCGAGGGGTTGGGGATCTCGCAGCGGCACATCACCGTATCAACCGTTGGGCTGGTGCCGGCGATCCGCCGTTTGGCCGAGGAAGGCCTGTCGGTGACTCTTGCGCTGTCGTTACACGCGCCCGATGATGATCTGCGCGACGAGCTCGTACCGGTCAACCAGCGGTGGAAAGTGGCGGAGGTGTTGGACGCCGCGTGGGAGTACGCGGCGCGAACGGGACGACGGGTGTCGATTGAATACGCGATGATCAGGGACGTGAATGACCAGCCATGGCGGGCTGATTTGTTGGGCCGCCTTCTGGCCGGACGGTCCGCACACGTCAACCTGATCCCGCTGAACCCGACGCCGGGCAGTCGGTGGGACGCGAGTCCTAAGCCGGTCGAGCGCGAGTTTGTCCGGCGGTTGCGCGCGGCCGGGGTGACGACCACCGTGCGTGACACTCGGGGCCGTGAGATCGACGGAGCATGCGGGCAGCTGGCCGCGGCGCAGGTCACGCGATGACCAGGCTTCGTGGCGAGTGAGGCGAACCAGGAGACACAGTGGGGAGTCACGGTCAGCGTTTCCGGCGTAGAGCGCTCCGCCGGGGTTACAAGGTGGACGAGGTCGACGCCTTCTTGGATCGCGTCGAGGCCACCCTCGCCGGCAAGCCCATAGGGGAACCGGTGCGTGCCCAGGACGTGCACGACGTCGTGTTCCGGGTGCGGTTCGGCGGATACGACGAGTGGCAGGTCGACCTCCACCTGGACCGGGTGGAGCGGCAGCTGGCCGAGTTGGAGGAGCGAGGGCTGCTCGGCCGCGGACCGGCAGATTCCCACGCGGCGCCCCCGGAGCGGATGGGACCGCCCCCGCCACCGGTACGGACGGCACCTCCGCCGCCGCGCGACGACCGGGGGATGGCGCCTATTCCGCCGCCGCTGCCGCCGCGTCCGATGCCCGCACAGGCGGGCCCACCGCCGTCGGAGTACGGCCCCCGCTACGACGAGCCGACGGGTGGGTTCGGGGGCTACGGCGACCGGCAGGGTTATCCCCGCACCGGGGTGCCCGCTGGTCCCGGCGGCCCGGGTGGTTTTGGCGGACCCGAGGAGCGGTTCGATGGGTTTGAATCGGGTCGGCATGCTCGGGCGGATGTGACCGCAGAGATCCGGATGCCGGATTCCGACTTTCGGACGAGCGGCACCGGCATGCCGCCGGTGACCCCGCCCCCGTTGGGGTCGACGATGGGCGGTCCGGGCGTGGGGCGCCCGGCGATGGGGGCCTCCGGTGTGGGCGGCCCGGGTCTGGGTGGTCCGCCCATGGGGGGCCCCGCGATGGACGGGCCGGGTATGGGTGGCCCGGCGGGAATGGGCGCCGACCCGGCGATGCAGCGCGTCGACCAAATTCGCCGGACCTTCCAGGTCCGACGCTTCGGCAGCGGCTACGACCCGCAGCAGGTGGACCGGTTCTTCGAGGAGATCCTGGCCGCGATGGCGGGACGTGGGCCGATGCCCGTCCACGAGAACGACCTCGACAACGTCCGCTTCGGCCTGGTGACGGGCGGCTACTTCGAGGCTGAGGTGGACGCGGCGCTGAAGGAGGTCAAGGAGATTCTGCAGCGCCGTCGGTGACGTGGGCACCCACGGCCGTGCGACGAGTCGCGCGTGCTCCCCGCCGGGCTCGTCGGCGGCCGTGGGGCGACCGAGGCGCTCCCGGTGAGCCGTGCGCTCCGCGGGGGAGCACACGGGCCGTCGTCAGGAGCGGAGCCCGTTGCGTCGCAGCACCGCGTCGCCGATCACGATGGCGATCAGGAGCGCGGCGAGCCCCATCAGCCACAGGTTCTCCACCCGGCCCCGGTGGTTGCCGAACATCATGAGGAGCAGCAGCACCGCCGAGACGATGGCCCCGATCCGCGCCGGCTTCAGATTCCTGGGCTTCAGTTGGTCGGGCGAAGTCACCGGCTCGCTTCCTGCCACGGTCTTGGTCCTTCCCTCTCGATCAGGTCTGTGTTCAGTCTGGCACGTCCCGACTCCGCGGCTACGGAGGGTCTGCGGTCTGGCGTGACGGGGTCACGTGTCGGGCGTCCGTCGGCGGGAACCGGGCGGGTCTGACGCCGGTCCGGCGGGGTCCAGATCGACCGCGCTGCGCTTCCCGCCCGTGTCTCCGTTCGCGTCAGGCACGGATGGCGGTCGTTACTCCGGTAGCGTTCTGCCGTACACGTCCTGTTGCCGAGTTGGGAGACGAGGGGGGCTGCGCCGTGCGAGTGACGGGTACGGGCCACGCCAGCATGCGGATCGATACGTCCGCGGGCAGCATCCTGACTGATCCGTGGGTGAACCCGGCGTACTTCGCGTCGTGGTTCCCGTTCCCCGACAACTCCCACTTGGACTGGGAGAGCCTCGGCCAGGTCGACTACCTCTACGTCTCGCACCTGCACCGCGACCACTTCGACGCGGAGCACCTCAAGCGCTACGTCTCGAAGAAGGCGACCGTCCTGCTCCCCGAATTCCCCACCTCCGAGATGGAGGATGAGCTGCGGGAACTGGGCTTCCGGTATTTCATTCGCACCAAGAACGAGGAAGTCGTCGAATTGGACGGCGGCCTCAAAATCATGATCCAGGCGTTGACCAGCCCGACGGACGGTCCGATCGGCGACTCGTCGCTCTGGGTGGAGTACGACGGGGTGCGGCTGCTCAACCAGAACGATGCCCGACCGACCGACCTGTCGGTCTTCGCCGAGCTGGGGCACGTGCACGCGCACATGTTGCAGTTCTCCGGCGCGATCTGGTACCCGATGGTGTACGAGCTGCCGGAGGCGGCGAAGCGGGCATTCGGCAAGCAGAAGCGGGACCGCCAGTTCGACCGGACCGTGCGGTACATCGACGACCTGAAGGCGAGCTGGGTGTTCCCGATCGCCGGGCCGCCGTGCTTCCTGGA
>DATCMA010000041.1:0-3120 GCA_036563645.1 Micromonospora sp. | reverse complement strand
GACTTGTTACGCAGCCGGCGCTTCTCGTTCTGCCGGTTGCGCTTGATCTGGGACTTGATGTTCGCCACGCGACAGCCTCGCCCTGGTCGTTCGGGTTGATGTGCTTCAAGCCTTGTCCAGCGAGCGCAGGCGGCAATATAGTGCGCCGCCAGACGCGAAGCGACAGGTTACCAGCTCATCCCACTTGGGCCAAAACCAGTCAGTGCCATCCGCGTCGGGTAGCGAGCCACGTCAATGCCGCCTCCCCGCTCCACCGGTGATGGTGGCGTATCGCCGGCGCGGCGTCGGTGGGGCCTGCCGCGGCGCCGGTCAGCCAATAGCCGGCGAGCGCCGCGAGGGTCGCGTCCAGCGCGTCTGGTGGGGCGTCGCGCGCCGTCGGGTGGGTCGCGAAGAGCGCATCCGCGTCGAGGCCACTGGCGTACGCGCTCACGAGGAGGCTCGCCGTGTCGAACCAGGCCGGCCCGCGGCACGGCCAGCTCCAGTCGCAGATCCACGCGTCACCCGCGCGGTCGATCAGGATGTTGTCCAACCGGAGGTCGCCGTGGATCACCCCGTCGTCGGCCGCGTAATCCGGCAGGGCCTCCTCCAAGGCGACGAGCTCCGGCAGGTGACGCGCCACGTGGGCGGCGAACGGCGGGAGCGGTTCCTCGCCGGCCGCGATCGCGTGCCAGTGGGAGAGGTCAGCGCGGAGAAGCTCAGCGAGGGTGGGCATCCCGACGTGGAGGAGATCGGCCGGCGGTGTGCGCAGGGCCGCAGCTGCGGTGGCCCACGCGCGGAGCGCGGCGTCGAGCTCCGCGGGGTGCCAGGGCAGGCGCGGCGGTCGCCCGTCGACCGCGTCGAAGCAGATGACGAGGTAGTCGGCGGCCATCAGCCGCCATCGGGGGCGGGGAGCGGGGACCGCGGCGGGCAGCCGGGCACAGATCTCCGCTTCCCGGGCGTACCACGCGGTGAGCTGAGGCTGGTGGGCGAGGTGGGCGGCCTTGACGAAGACGCGTTTCCCGGCGGCGGTGGTCAGGGTCGCCGCGAACCCCCGAGTGAACCCGCCGCCGGCGCTCTCCGCGGAGGTGACGGGCTCCCCGAGTCTCTCCTCGATCGCCGTCCGCAGCGGCGCGGGGAGATCGGCCCAGGCGGGGCGGACGGCGGTGGCGCCGTACCGTGGTGGCGGCGGCAGGTCGGGCACGCCCCCATTCTGGCGCCGGAGCGCTCGTCCGGCCCGACGGCCTCGTGGCGGGGTGAGTCGGGCAGACGAGCCACCCGAGGAGTGATCTGACGGCGGTGTCCCCGGGCGTGGGAGCATAGAGGGCGGCCGGCGCGCGCCGGCTGGTGATGACCTGTCAGTAGATGAGAACGGACCGCAGTGCCCACGCTCGATTCCGTCGTGAACGCTCCCGGTGCTACTGATCCGAGCCGCATCCGCAATTTCTGCATCATCGCGCACATCGACCACGGCAAGTCGACGCTGGCCGACCGGATGCTGCAGCTGACTGAGGTGGTCGACCCTCGTCAGATGCGCGATCAGTACCTCGACCGGATGGACATCGAGCGCGAGCGCGGCATCACGATCAAGAGCCAGGCGGTACGGATGCCGTGGGTCGTCCGCGCGGGCGAGCGGCAGGGGGAAGCCTTCGTCCTCAACATGATCGACACGCCGGGGCACGTCGACTTCTCGTACGAGGTGTCTCGGTCTTTGGCCGCGTGCGAAGGGGCGGTCCTCCTCGTCGACGCGGCCCAGGGGATCCAGGCGCAGACGCTGGCCAACCTCTACTTGGCCCTGGAGAACGACCTGCACATCATCCCGGTCCTCAACAAGATCGACCTGCCGGCCGCGCAGCCGGACAAGTTCGCCGAGGAGCTGGCCCGGCTCATCGGATGTGAACCGGAGGACTGCCTGCGGGTCTCCGGCAAGACCGGCGAAGGGGTGGCCCACCTCCTAGACGAGATCGTCCGCCAGGTGCCGCCGCCGACCGGTGACCCCACCGCGCCCGCCCGGGCGTTGATCTTCGACTCGGTGTACGACGTGTACCGGGGGGTCGTCACCTATGTCCGTGTCGTCGACGGGCGGATCGAAGCGGGCGACAAGATCAGGATGATGTCCACCGGCGCGACGCACGAGCTGCTGGAGCTCGGCGTGATCTCGCCGGAGATGGAGAAGGCCGACGCGATCGGGGTCGGCGAGGTCGGCTATCTGATCACCGGCGTGAAGGACGTGCGGCAGTCCCGAGTCGGTGACACCGTCACGATCCACGCCCGCCCGGCCGCCGAGCCGCTCGGCGGCTACAAGGACCCCAAGCCCATGGTGTACGCGGGGCTGTACCCCATCGACGGCTCGGACTACCCCAACCTCCGGGAGGCGTTGGAGAAGCTCAAGCTCAACGACGCCGCCCTCACCTTCGAGCCGGAGACCTCGGGGGCGCTCGGGTTCGGCTTCCGCTGTGGGTTCCTCGGCCTCCTGCACCTGGAGATCATTCGGGAGCGTCTGGAACGCGAGTTCGGCCTCGACCTCATCTCCACCGCGCCCAACGTCGTCTACCGGGTCGTGACCGCCGACGGCGCGGAGCACATCGTCACCAACCCGAGTGAGTACCCGAGCGGCAAGATCGAGGCGGTGTACGAGCCGATCGTCCGGGCGACCGTGCTGACCCCCAGCGACTACGTCGGCGCGGTGATGGAGCTGTGCCAAGGGCGACGCGGCACTCTGCTCGGCATGGACTACCTCTCCGCCGACCGCGTGGAGCTGCGCTACACCCTCCCCCTCGGTGAGATCATTTTCGATTTCTACGACCAGCTCAAGAGCCGCACCAAGGGGTACGCGTCGCTGGACTACGAGCCGTCCGGGGAGCAGCAGGCCGACCTTGTCAAGGTCGACGTCCTGCTGCACGGCGAGCCGGTCGACGCGTTCAGCGCGATCGTCCACAAGGACAAGGCGTACAGCTATGGGGTCATGATCACCTCGAAGCTGCAGAAGCTCATCCCGCGGCAGCAGTTCGAGGTTCCCATCCAGGCGGCGATCGGCAGCCGGGTGATCGCCCGGGAGACGATTCGCGCTCTCCGCAAGGACGTCCTGGCCAAGTGCTACGGCGGTGACATCACGCGGAAGCGGAAGCTGCTGGAGAAGCAGAA
>DATCMA010000055.1:0-4350 GCA_036563645.1 Micromonospora sp. | reverse complement strand
GGCAGCTTGAGCTCCACCGGGATGGTCGACGCGACGTTGAACACCTCCCGGTCCAGGAACGGAACCCGAACCTCCAGGGAGTGCGCCATCGAGATCCGGTCCGCCTTGACGAGGATGTCGCCCCGCAGCCAGGTGTATAGGTCGACGTACTGCATCTTCGTGACGTCGTCGAGGTGACGCACCTCGGCGTAGATCGGCGCAGTCACGTCGGTGTAGCGCACCGAGGGGTCGTAGCGGCGCAGCAGCTGCTGCTTCTCCTCCTCGGTGAACATTCGGGCGTTGCCGTAGTAGCGCTCCTCAATCGGGGTGGTCCCCCGCTCCAGGAAGCTCTTCCCCTTGACGCCCTGAGGGATGAGGCGGGAGACCGCGCGCAGCCCGCGCTGCATCGGATCCGGCAGGCTCTGCACCGGGCTCAACGAGAGCGGTTCCCGGTAGATGGTGTAGCCGCCGAAGAACTCGTCGGAGCCCTCCCCGGAGAGCACGACGGTCACGTGCTCCGCGGCCTTCTTCGCGACGAAGTACAGCGGCACCAGCGCCGGGTCAGCGACCGGGTCGTCGAGGTGCCAGACGATGCGGGGCAGGGCGTCCATCATGTCCTGCGGCCCGATCACCGTGGGGATCGTGGTGACCCCGAGGTGGCGCGCCGACTCCTGGGCGACATCGATCTCGGAGTACCCAGGGACGTCGTAGCCGACGGTGAAGGTCAGGATGTTGGGGTTGAACTCCCGGGCGAGCGCGACCACCGCGGTCGAGTCGATGCCGCTGGAGAGGAACGCCCCGACGGGCACGTCGGCCCGCATGTGCAGGCGCACGCTCTCCCGGAGCGTCTCGCGGATGCGCGCGTAGAGCCGTTGTGGATCGTCCACGGGGGTGGGGCGGAACATCGGCTGGTACCACCGACGGACCTGCACCCCGCCACCGGTCGTCGGCGACCAGGTGAGGCACTCCCCCGAACCGATCCGATGGATCCCCTTGTGCAGGGTGCGCGGTTCGGGGACGTACTGCAGGGTGAGGTAGTGCGACAGCTGGGCGGTGTCGATGCCCGCGTCCCCCGCGCTGGCCGACGGCGCGAAAGGCAGCAAGGCCTTCTTCTCGGAGGCGAGGTAGATGCCGTCCGGCGTCTCCAAGTAGTGCAGCGGCTTGATGCCGTAGTAGTCCCGGGCACCGAACGCCTTCCGCTGCTCTCGGTCCCAGATGACGAAGGCGAACATGCCGCGCAACCGCTCCAGGACAGCCTCACCCCAGTAGTGGTAGCCGGCCACGATGACCTCGCCATCGCCCTGGGTGCGGAACTGGGCGCCGAATTCGCGGATCAGCTCCTCGCGCAGCTCGATGTAGTTGTAGATCTCGCCGTTGAACGTCAGGAGGTACCGGCCATCGGCGTACGGCAACGGCTCCTGGCTGGAGGCGACATCGATGATGGCCAGGCGTTTGTGCGCGAAGACCGCGTCGGTGAACTGACCTGAGGGATCGGTGATCACCTCCACGCCGGTCTCATCGGGTCCGCGATGGTGCAGGAGTTCCAACGCGTTGGCGATGGCGTCGCGGTGCGCGGCGGCGTCTCCGCGCGCGCTGAAGAAGGCCAGGAGTCCGCACATGGCAGTCATCTTTTCACGCGCGCCGGACGCGTCAGTCCCCACCGCCGAGCGCCACCCGGTGAACCTCCGCCGCTACGCGCGGTACGGTCTGAACGGGACCCTGGAGGGAAAGGCGGGAACATGGGTGACGAACGGACCACAAAGGGCACGGCACCGCGCACCGGCGCGCACGATCCGGATTTCCCGGAGACGTACCTCGAGTTCATGCGCAAGGGGTGGCGGGACGACCCGTTACCCGTGGTCCCGCGCCCAGAGGTTCCCAACTACGCCAAACGCCGCGCGGCGCTCTCCGCGGCCTTCCCAGGGGAAACCTTGGTCATCCCGACCGGACCCGCCAAAGTTCGGGCGAACGACACCGACTATCCCTTCCGCCCAGGCAGCGACTTCGTCTACCTCACCGGGGACCACGATCCCGACAGCGTGCTCGTGATGCGCCCAAACGGAGACGGGCACGACGCGATCCTCTACATGCGACCCCGCTCCTCTCGGGAGAACGACGAGTTCTTCCGCAGCCGCGACGGGGAACTGTGGGTGGGGCGCCGGCACACCTTGGCGGAGAAGGCGACCGAGCTGGGCATCGAGACGGCCCCGTTGAGCGACCTGCCGGCGGCGCTGGCGGATTGCGCGCCCGCGCGCACCCGCGTGTTGCGGGGCCTCGACCCGGCGGTGGACGCCGCGATCCGCCGCTACGACCCGGAGGACAGGAGCGACCGTGACCGGGAGCTCGCCGCGGTCATCTCGGAAATGAAGCTCGTCAAGGACGAGTGGGAGATCGCCCAACTCCAGGAGGCGATCGACGCGACGGTGCGCGGCTTCGAGGACGTGGCGCGGGTGCTCCCCGCCGACCGCCCCGTCTCGGAGCGCCTCCTCGAGGGGGTCTTCTGGTTGCGGGCCCGGCACGACGGCAACGACGTCGGCTACGGCTCGATCGTGGCGGCCGGCCGACACGCCACGATCCTGCACTGGATGCGCAACGACGGCGCGACCCGCCCTGGGGAGCTGCTGCTCATGGACATGGGCGTGGAGAACCGCCACTTCTACACCGCCGACGTCACCCGCACCCTCCCGGTGTCCGGCACCTTCACCTCGCTGCAGCGCCAGGTGTACGACATCGTCTACGCCGCCCAGCAGGCCGGCATCGCCTTCATCAAGCCGGGCGTGAAGTTCATGGACGTCCACCGGACCTGCATGCGGGTGCTCGCCGAAGGGCTCGCTGACCTCGGGGTGCTGCCGGTCAGCGTGGACGAGGCAATGGAGACGATGCTCTACCGGCGCTGGACCCTGCACGGCTTCGGGCACATGCTCGGCATTGACGTGCACGACTGCGCCCGGGCGCGCAACGAACGCTACCGCGATGGGGAACTCCGCGAGGGCTACGTCTTGACCGTCGAGCCCGGCCTGTACTTCCAGCCCGAAGATGAGCTGGTGCCTGAGGAGCTGCGCGGTATCGGGATCCGCATCGAGGACGACGTCCTGGTCACCGCCGACGGGGCGGTGACCCTCTCCGCGGGGTTGCCAGGGCAGGCCGACGAGGTGGAGCAGTGGCTGGCCGCGCAGCGCGAGGCCGGTCCGCGCCTGCCGGGCTGAGCGATCCTCGGGTCCGGATGGCGGCCGGATAACCGGACACCGCCCGTCCGCATGGGCGCCCCAGGCGATGTCGGGGTTGCACGATTAGCAAGACGGACGTACGGTTTTTTGTACCGACACACCGCCGCATTGCGCCCGCACGCCCAACACTCCCCATCGTGAGAAAGACTGCTGGACGGGGCGCTCCCACCACCGACAGGAAGCCACACCCGCCAAGACACCGATAAGGAGTACGACGTGGCGAGCCTCGACACCTTCGGTGCCAGAAGCCAGCTGCGTGTCAAAGACACGAGCTACGAGATTTTCCGAATCAGCGCGGTCGACGGGCACGAGCGCCTGCCCTACAGCCTCAAGATCCTTCTGGAGAACCTGCTCCGCACGGAGGACGGCGCGAACATCACCGCCGACCACATCCGGGCCCTCGGCGGATGGGACCCGACCGCCGAACCGAACGTAGAGATCCAGTTCACGCCGGCCCGCGTCCTCATGCAGGACTTCACCGGCGTGCCCTGCGTCGTCGACCTCGCCACCATGCGCGAGGCCATCCGCGACCTCGGCGGCGACCCGTCCAAGGTCAACCCTCTCGCGCCGGCAGAGCTCGTCATCGACCACTCGGTCATCGCCGACGTCTTCGGGCGCGAGGACGCCTTCCAGCGCAACGTCGAACTCGAATACCAGCGCAACCGGGAGCGCTACCAGTTCCTGCGCTGGGGGCAGACCGCCTTCAACGAGTTCAAGGTGGTGCCGCCGGGCACCGGTATCGTCCACCAGGTCAACATCGAGTACCTGGCCCGGGTGGTCATGCAGCGCAACGGCCAGGCCTACCCGGACACCGTCGTCGGCACCGACTCGCACACCACGATGGTCAACGGCCTCGGGGTGCTCGGGTGGGGTGTCGGTGGCATCGAGGCCGAGGCGGCGATGCTCGGCCAGCCGGTGAGCATGCTCATCCCACGCGTCGTCGGCTTCAAGCTCTCCGGTGAGATGCCGCCCGGCACCACCGCCACCGACCTGGTGCTCACCATCACCGAGCTGCTGCGCAAGCACGGGGTGGTCGGCAAGTTCGTCGAGTTCTACGGCCCCGGTGTCAGCGCCGTCCCGCTGGCCAACCGCGCCACGATCGGCAACATGTCGCCGGAGTACGGCTCCACCGTCGCGATCTTCC
>DATCMA010000053.1:0-5742 GCA_036563645.1 Micromonospora sp. | reverse complement strand
CTTGTGCGCCCCGGTGGACCTGCTGTGGAACGGCGGCATCGGCACCTACGTCAAGGCGTCGAGCGAGTCCCACGCGGAGGTAGGGGACCGGTCCAACGACGCGGTGCGCGTCGATGGGCGGCAGGTGCGGGCCAAGGTGGTCGGTGAGGGCGGCAACCTGGGCTTCACCCAGCGGGGCCGGATCGAGTACGCCCTGCGCGGTGGATTGATCAATACGGATTTCATCGACAACTCTGCGGGGGTGGACTCCTCCGACCACGAGGTCAACATCAAGATCCTGCTCGATTCGGTCGTGGCGGCGGGTGCGCTGACCCGCGAGGAGCGCAACGCCCTGCTCGCCGAGATGACCGACGAGGTCGCCGAGCTGGTGTTGCGGGACAACTACGAGCAGGCGCGTGCGCTGGGCCTGGCGACGGTGCAGTCGGAGTCGCTGCTGCCGGTGCACCGGCGGATGATCCACGACCTGGAGCGCTCCGGACAGCTCGACCGCGCGCTGGAAGGACTGCCCACCGACGAGGAGCTCACCGCACGGGTCGAGGCGGGTCAGGGCGGGCTGACCGCGCCGGAGTTCGCGGTGCTCATGGCGTACACCAAGAACTCCCTGGCCCGAGAGATCCGCGACGACGCCCTGCCCGACGAGGAGTGGACGCGGTCGGTCCTGGTCAACTACTTCCCCACGCCGCTGCGGGAGCGGTACGCGGAGTGGATGACCGGGCACCGGCTGCGCCGCGAGATCATCACCACCGTCCTGGTCAACGAGGTGGTCAACCGGGGCGGCATCACCTTCGTGTACCGCGCGGTCGAGGAGACGGGCGCCTCCGCGGCCGACGTCATCCGCGCGTACGTCGTGGTGCGCGAGGTCTTCGGGCTCACCGACCTGTGGGCCGCGGTCGAGGCGTTGGACAACCGCGTTTCGACGCAGGCGCAGACCACGGTCTACCTGGAGATCAGGCGACTGCTCGACCGGGCGGTGCGGTGGTTGGTCGCCAACCGCCGGTCGCCGCTGGACGTGCCCGGGGAGATCGCACGGCTCCGGCCGGGCGTCTCCCGGCTCCTGCCCAATTTGGATGAGCGTTTCCAGGGCAGCGAGCGGGCGGCGGTGCACGCCTACACCGAGAAGCTCGTGGAGCGGGGAGTGCCGCGCGACCTGGCGGTGCGCACCACCCGGCTGGTGTACGGCTTTGGCTTGCTCGATGTGGTGGAGACCGCTTCGGCGACCGGGCGGGACGTGGAGGAGGTCGCGGGGGTCTACTTCGTCCTCTCCGAGCGCTTCCGAGTCGACGAGCTCCTGTCCAAGATTTCGCTGCTGCCTCGGGAGGACCGGTGGCAGACGCTGGCTCGCATGGCGCTCCGCTACGACCTCTACGCGGCGCTCGCGGCGCTCACCGCCGAAGTGCTCGGCTCGACACCCGAGGACCTGCCGGCGGAGGAGCGGGTGGCGCAGTGGGAGCAGGCCAACGACGCCGCGATCGCCCGGACGCGGCGCGCGATGGCGGAGTTCGACGACTCCCGCGGTGACCTCGCCGCGCTGTCGGTGTTGCTGCGGCAGATCCGCACCCTGGTCCGGACCTCCGCGGCCAGTTAGCTACCCAGGCTGTCCATAGGGGACAGCGTGCGGTAGGCAGGAAGCCTGCCGTCACCCGGTGGTGTCACATCCGCTGCCGACCCTCGGCTGAGTACCGGGTGGCGGCTGGTCTCGATGGCGTGGTGTGGTCGCTCCGTCGTGGTCCGCCAGGTAACCGTCTACTTGCGAAGCTCGCGAAGCAGTTTGATTTCCTCCCGCTGCGCCTGGATGATGCGCGTCGCGAGCTCCCGGGCACCCTCGTGCTTGCCCTGGCGCTGCTCGGTCTCGGCGATGCGAAGCGCCTCCTCACAGTGGGCGAGCACCGCGTCGATGTAGAGCTGGTCAAACTGGTCCGCGGGGGCCTCCTGAAGCTCGGCGAGTGTCGGTATCGCGCCCGCGGAGCCGCGGGGGCGCGGTGTCGCGCCGCGGGCGCGGGGCGACGGGCTCGGGGAGGGCGAACTCGCCTCCGGGGAGGGCGCGTCCGTCGGCGGGGAGGGCTCGTTTGGCGGTGGCGCGACGGTGAGCGGTGGCAGCTCGATGGGCGGGAAGCCGAGCGGGGTGGCGAACAGGTCAGGCGAGGTCGACGGGGACGGCGAGGGGGACGGTGTGCTGCCGGTCCACTCGTCCAGCCACTCGGTGAGCTGCTGGACCTCCGCTTCCTGGACCAGGCGAAGCCGCTGGGCGATCTCCCGAAGCTCCGGCCGTTGTGCCCGTGCTTCGCCTACCCGCGCCAGCTCCAGGGTGCGCTCGTGATACGTGATCATCGCGCGGACGAAGGCCACGTCCGCGTCGTTGTGGGGCTCGACGGGGTCCTCATTCGGGCGGAGGACGACCCCTGGGCCAGTTCCGGGGTAGCGGCGCGAAGCGCTGTCCGTGCACCCCGCCCCGAGCCCCAGAGCCATCGCCGCGGCCACGGTCGCGGCGATCGGTCGGTAGCCGTGTGCCCGATCCCGCAGGCGCCCGGTACGTGCCGTCTCGCGCGCCATCTGCCGCTCCTCCCGCGTGCTCATCGGGACAGCTCGGTGGGGCGGCGAGGCTGGTGAGGGAGACGACCTGCCCCGGTCTCGCCAGCGATCGTAGCGACCGGCGGTGCCTCGGGCCGCGGATCTGGGCAGATCACCCGTCCTGGGTGATGCTCGACCACCCACTCGGTGGTCACGCTCCGGTGGCGGCGGAAGGAGACGCGATGACGAGTCCGACCACCGAACTGTTCACCAGCATCGGCAGACGCGGCTACGAGAACTTGCTGGAGAAGGTGAGTAGCAGCCTGCGGTTCGACCTGGAGAACGGCCACGAGGTCGAGCACTGGCACCTCGTGATTAATAAGGGCGATGTCGTGGTAACCCAGAGCGCGCAGCCCGCGGAATGCGTGGTTCACGCCGATCATGACTTCTTCGACAGGCTGGCCACGGGCGAGGAGAACCCCTTTACCGCGCTGCTCCGAAATGAGATCACGGTGGAGGGGAATCCCCGCTTGCTGATGCTGTTCGGTCGGTTGCTGCCCGGGCCGGCTCACGCGCGGCATCCGCGACCAGCGACTCGGGGACGGTGGCGTCGTGACTGATGAAAACCTCGTTCGGATTCTCGATGGCAATACCTTCGTCGTCAGCCGCGACACCGGCGACATCGATGCCGATCCGTCGTTGCCGACCGGGTTCTTCTCGTACGACACCCGATTCCTGTCCAAATGGCAGCTGCGCATCAACGGAGAGCCGCTCCACCCGCTCTCCGTTGACGACGTGCAGTACTACGAGACGCGCTTCTTCCTCGTGCCCGGCGCTCCGACGCACTACGTCGACTCGAAGGTGTCGGTGATCCGGCAACGCATGATCGGGACGAGCTTCGACGAGCAGCTCACGATCTACAACCATTCGGACGCTCCCCTGGAGCTGACCATCCGAATGGACGCCGGAAATGACTTCGCTGACCTCTTCGAAATCAAGAACGTCGAGCAGAAGAAGGGGCGCACGTACGTCAGCGTGGAGGACGGCACCCTCCGCCTGGGGTACGAGCGGCAGGCGTTCCGCCGCGAGACGTTGATCACCTCTTCGCAACCCGCCCAGGTCGACGAGAACGGGTTCACCTTCACCGTCCGAATCGAGCCACAGCAGCAGTGGTCGACGAACTTCCACGTCCAGGCGCTGGCCTACGGCATCCCCGGGGGTGATCCGACGGTCAGCCTTCCCGGCCGGTCGGTCGGCACCGCCCGGCGGGAGCTCAAGGAAGACCTGGACCAGTGGCTCGCGAAGGCGCCGCGGTTGGAGACCGACAACAAGGCCCTGCAGACCACGTACCGGCGGAGCCTCGTGGACCTCGCCGCGCTTCGCTACACACCCATTACCCACAGTGGACACGCGATTCCCGCGGCGGGTCTGCCATGGTTCATGACCATCTTCGGCCGGGACAGCATCTTCACCAGCTTGCAGGTGTTGCCGTTCGTCCCCGAGTTGGCCGCGACGACGCTGCGGCTGCTTGGCACGCTGCAAGGCACCAAGCTGGATGACTTCCGCGACGAGGAACCCGGGAAGATCCTGCACGAGCTGCGGTACGGCGAGACCGCCGCGTTCGAAGAGCAGCCGCATTCGCCGTACTACGGCAGCGCCGACGCCACCATGCTCTACGTCATCCTGCTCGACGAGTACGAGCGGTGGACCGGGGATCGCCAGATGGTCGAGGAGCTGGAGCCCGAGGCGCGGCGGGCGTTGGCGTGGATTGACGAGTACGGCGACCTGATGGGCAACGGCTACGTCTGGTACCAGCGGCGCAACGAAAAGGTCGGTCTCGAAAACCAGTGTTGGAAGGACTCGTGGGACTCCATCGCCTACCGGGACGGGCGCATTCCGCCGTTGCCCCGCGCGACCTGCGAGCTACAGGGCTACGCGTACGACGCGAAGATGCGCGGTGCGCGGTTGGCACGCGAGTTCTGGAACGACCCGGTGTTGGCTGATCGGCTTGAGCGGGAAGCGGCCGACCTTAAGGAACGTTTCAACCGGGACTTCTGGATCGAGGACGGGCAGTACTACGCGTTGGCGTTGGATGTCGACGGCAATCCGGTCGACTCGTTGACATCCAACATTGGACATCTGTTGTGGAGCGGCATCGTCCGGGAAGACCGGGCGCGCGCCATCGCCGATCACCTGCTGGGGCCGCGGCTCTTCTCCGGCTGGGGCGTGCGGACGATGGCGGTCGGGGAGGGGCGCTACAACCCCATCGGCTACCACGTGGGCACGGTGTGGCCGTTCGACAACTCGTTCATCGCCTGGGGGTTGCGCCGCTACGGCTTCCGCGCCGAAGCCGGCTGCATCGCCGAAGGGCTGTTGGACGCGGCGGAGTACTTCGGCGGGCGCCTTCCGGAGGCTTTCGCCGGCTACGACCGGGGAGTCACGAAGTATCCCGTGCGGTATCCGACAGCGTGTAGCCCGCAGGCGTGGTCCACCGGCACGCCGTTGCTGCTGCTGCGCACGATGCTGGGGCTGGAGCCGCAGGGCGACCATCTCGTCGTCGATCCGGCGCTGCCGGTCGGCATGGGCCGGGTGGGCATCCTCGACATCCCAGGCCGGTGGGGGCGGGTAGACGCCTTCGCCCGGGAGCGCGTCGACATCGGGCGTCCACCGTTGCACCAGGTACACGGCGCGCCCCGGCCGATCGTCTAGTCCGCGTAGGTCCACACACGACTCTAGGTGCCTCACCGGCGGTGAGCTGCGACGCCGGTCGTCGCGGGGCTAGCCGACGAGGTCGGGGCCGTGCGTGGGCAGCTCACCGAGCAGAGGCTCGATGGAGGCTTATGGAGTGAAGCGCGGAGCTGTGGCCGCGAAGAGACGAGTTTGGCAATGGCTACCTGTCGGTTGAATCCCGGATACTGAGCGGTGTCGGTAGGGTTGGCGTCGATGGTGGTCGTGCAGCGAAGTGATGAAAATTGCGGAAGTTGATCTATAAATTGCCTGGTGAAGAAGTGTGCTCCCCGCGCATGCGGGGGTGATCCGCTGCCCCCGGCTGAGCGCGCCCGGCGCGCCGAGTGCTCCCCGCGCATGCGGGGGTGATCCGATTTTGTAGACCGGCGCGACACGGATGACACGGTGCTCCCCGCGCATGCGGGGGTGATCCCAACGACAGGATCCGCGCGCCACAGCGGGTCGGGTGCTCCCCGCGCATGCGGGGGTGATCCCTCGTGCTTGATC
>DATCMA010000047.1:0-1897 GCA_036563645.1 Micromonospora sp. | reverse complement strand
GACCGACATCCTGGACGAGTTGGAGTGGCGCGGCCTGCTGGCCGAGTCGACGGACCGAGACGCGTTGCGCGCGGCGTTCGCCCAGGGGCCCGTCACGTTCTATTGCGGATTCGACCCGACCGCGCCGAGCCTGCACCACGGACACCTCGTCCAGGTGCTCACCATGCGCAGGCTCCAACAGGCCGGGCACCGGCCGCTCGCGCTCGTCGGCGGGTCGACGGGACTGATCGGCGACCCGAACCCGGACCGTGAGCGCACGCTCAACGACCCGTCCGTCGTCGCCGGCTGGGTGGAGCGCATCCAGCGGCAGATCGCGCCGCTGCTCACGTTCGACGGGCCGAACGCGGCGACCATGGTCAACAACCTGGACTGGACGGCGCCGCTGTCGGCGCTGGAGTTCCTGCGAGACATCGGCCAGCACTTCAGGATCAACAAGATGATCGCGAAGGAGGCCGTGAGCGCACGGCTGAACTCCGAGCTCGGCATCGGGTACACCGAGTTCAGCTACCAGATCCTGCAGGCCTACGACTACCTCGAGCTCTACCGCCGGTACGGCTGTGTGCTCCAGATCGGCGGCTCCGACCAGTGGGGCAACATCACCGGTGGCATCGAGCTCATCCGTCGGGTCACGGGTGCGACGGTGCACGGTCTGGCCACCCCTCTGCTGACCGACGCCGAGGGGCGCAAACTGGGGAAGACCGAGGGCGGCGCGGTGTACTTGTCGGCCGAGCTGACCTCGCCGTACGCCTTCTACCAGTACCTGTACAACGTCCCGGACGCGGACGTGGGCACCTACCTCCGCGCGTTCAGCTTCCGCTCCCGGGAAGAGATCGAGGAGCTGGAGAAGGCGACGGCCGAGCGACCCGCTGCCCGCGAGGCGCAGCGGGCGCTCGCGGAGGAGCTCACCACGCTGGTCCACGGCGCGGACGAGTGCGCGCGGGTGGTAGCGGCGTCGCGGGCGTTGTTCGGCCGCGCCGAGCTGCGGGACATCGACGAGCGCACGCTCGCCGCCGCGCTGCACGAGGCGCCCCACATCCAGGTGCCTGCCGGTGACGGGTTGCCTCCCGTGGTGGACCTGCTGACGAGCGTGGGGCTGACGCCGAGCAAGTCGGCTGCCCGGCGGGCCATCCAGGAGGGTGGGATCAGCCTCAACAACGTCCGGGTCACCGATGTCGAGGCGGTGCCGACGTCGGCTGACCTGCTCCACAACCGCTTCCTCGTCCTGCGTCGCGGGCGCCGACACGTGGCCGGTGTCGAGATCGTCTGAGCGGGAAGCGAGCCCGTCAGGGGAGGGCGGAGACCCTCGGGGGCGAGGGCTGTCGCGGGGCCGAGGCGGCGCCCGTCGGCGTCCCTCGAGACGGCGCCGTCACGACGGTGCCGATGACGGTCCTGAGGACGCCTTCGGTGCCGGGCGCCACGGACGCGGGGCCCACCAGCCGCGCGGGCTTGACTCCGGCAGGCGCCGTGCGTATGGTTCCAAGTCGCCTCGGGCGGCGGGCGCACGGCGCCACCGACCGCGGCGGCCCCGCCTCCGTGGTGTGCGGGTGACTCCGCCCTCATGGGGCGGGGGCGGGAGCCGGACCCACCCCCGGTTCGTCCGGACTGGAACGGGTCCGGTATGGTTGAAGCCGTCCGATGCGGGACGCCGCGAGGCGGCCGGCGGACGAATCCCGACGTGATCAGCCGATCTGGCTGGCTTGCGTCAAGCGTCGGGACGAAGCTCCACTGCAACCGTGTCAACCAGCTCGGTGGCTGATTGACGTGGTTGGGTGGGGTGGGTAGTGTTGGTGGTTGGCCCTGCTTCTGGGTGGCTGCTGTGTGTGGTGGTTGCCTGGGGGTGTGGGTTTGATTCTTGAGAACTCAACAGCGTGCCTGTTAGCCGATGTGTAGTTTTTGG
>DATCMA010000014.1:0-92450 GCA_036563645.1 Micromonospora sp. | reverse complement strand
GCCGTACTCCTCGGGGATCGCGACGCCCAGCGCGCCCAGGGAGCCCAGCTCCTCCCACAGCTCGCGGGCGTTACCGCCAACCTCACTGGTCCGCACGTAGTACTCGTGCCCATATTTCTGGCATAGCTGCCGCACGGAGAGGCGGAGGGCTTCCAGTTCCTCGGCTCCTGCGGTGAGGGTCACGCATCCTCCTCAATGTGCTTACCGATGACGCAGACGTCACAGGCCTCAGATTTGTTCGACGCGGCGTCGTGCCGCAGCCAGAGGTCGACGAGGCGACGGGCCTGACCCGTACGCGTCGTCCGAAGGCGGGTGGGGTCCCGCCCACCGTTCATCACCGCGTCGAAGGCGGCCCGCAAACCAATCGCGGACGGATCCAGGACCGGAATCTCACACCACGCCTGAAGGTCAGCGGCGATCGGCGACATGCAGGTGCACCCCAGAAGCACGGCGTCCACACCGTCTGCGACGGCTGCCTGCCGGCATGCCTCTCCCAGCTCCTCGAGCACGGTGCGCTCCCGGCGCCGCATCCGTTCCCTGACGCTCTGTGCTCTAGCAACCATGTCGAGTTCGGCTTCGGCGGAGAGGTAGTGGACGCGTACGCACTGGTCGCCGCCTGGACACGTGCGCAGCCGCTCCTCGTAAATAAACCGCATCGACCGCGGCCAGACCGTGACGATCGTGAACCGGCCGTAGCCCGCCGCTGCGGCTAACGATGCCTCGCCGGCTCCGACCACCGGTATGTCGGTCACTGCGCGAATCGCGTCGATGGCGTAATCACCAAATGTGTCGATATAGAGCGCGTCGTAGCCCTCCTCAATCGCCCGTTCCGCGGCATCGAGGGTGACTAGTTCGGTGAGCAGGCGGTCGTAGGGGGTACGGGCGAGCACGCGCGTGCGCAGGTCGATCAGCGTGGTCTGACAACCAGGAGGATCCGCTAGTGGAGGCCTGTCCTTGCCGTCAGAGTTCAGCATCGCCAGGCGCCGAAGCTCTCCCATCGCGCCTCCTTATGTTCCCGCGAATATCCGTAGTCGGAAACGCGACCGCGCAGGGAACGCGTGCCCAGGAAAAAGGACGCACGACGCGCCGCGCTATCCAAAAGCATGATCTAAGTACCCAAGCTCCGTCAAGAATGTTGATGTCTGGTGATATGACGTGCTATCACCAAGGATCAGTAATAAGTCTGATGAATAAACATCTCGTCGCGCTCCCGGTCGGAGATGCCCACTTTCGCACGCACTGGCTATCGAGGGCCTGAGCCTCAGCGGGTTCCGGAATCGGTCGCGGATTCTCGTGGCGAATGTGCCGGGCCGAGCGCGTTGATGTCGTACCCGTTCGGATAGGTCTTCGTTCGGATTCCGTCGGCGAACATCGCCGTCTTGCGCGGCGCGGCGAAATGCCGCAGGACGAACGCGCGCGCCTTGAGGGCCAGGTGCAGACCCGCCCGAATCAGCCAGGGCGGCGACGGCACCTGCACGGCGTGCCGCAGCCGGTCGTCGTACATGGCGATGACGAGGGCGTCACTCACCCGCGACAGCGCGCGGGGCACCCGGCTCTTCATGAGCATCCGGGTGGCGCGCTCGATAGCCGCCGCCTCGTCGTTCGGACGGAGGTGCTCCGCGTCGTAGGCGTCAAACCATGCCTCGAGCGCCTCGTACGAGTCGGGGATGTCGGAGATGTTCATCCGCTTGCCGAGTTCCCGGTAGAACACGAAGGTCGCCCGGCGCTCGTGGCAGCAGGGCTGACGCCAGCCGTACCGCTCGAGCCAGCGGAGCGGGATGACGACGAGACAGCCGAGGACGTAGAGGTAGTCCTCGTTGGGGATGTCATAGGGGCGGTGGAGCTGGTTGACCCGGCGCAGCGACGCCCGACCCCGGGGGTGCTCGAACCCGTTAAGAATCATCTCGTACATGAGCAGGCCGGTGTCGTCGATGCGCTTCTGGGTGTGGTGGAGGAGCTCGCCGGTCTGCGTGTGAACCGCCGCGATCGAGGGCAGTGAGAACGACCGATTGAACGCGAGGTTCAGGCCGAGTTTGAGGTCCCACGGGAACTCATACCGGACCATCGTCCGGTAGATCTCGACGTAATCCCGCTCCGGATCCAGTGAGCGAATCCGGTTGAGTTGGGCGTACCGGTCCTTCCTCACTGTCACCCCTCTCTGTCGGCGGCTGTCTCCCCCGCGCTGATGTCCGCGAGTGTGGCGGCCACCACCGGCGAGCGCGCGTACGCCCGGGCGACCCGGGTGAGCCAGGCGAGCTCCCCCTCATAGCCGCCCTCGGGGTTGCGTAGGTCCGCCGTCGTGGGCGTCGCCGCCAGGGTGCCCGCGGCTTTCGCGCGGATGCCCGCGGCGTACTGGGCGGCCTCGACCGTCGCCTCGCGCTCATCCCCGGTCAACCCGATGCGGTCGGTGTGCTTGCGGGCCAGGTCGATGACCCGGTGATCGATGTACGGCCGCACCCGGATCCAGCCGTCGCGAATCTCTACCATCCGTCGGGTGAGCGCGTAGTCGAGTTCCCGCAGGGCGACGATAGGCTTCCGCAGCCGCTCGTCCAGGACGAGGCCGGGCACCACCGCGACCACATCACGCCACAGTGGATAGAGCTGGCGGTAGGCGACGAGCCGCCGCCAATCGGCGACGCTGGGCAGCGCGGGGCCCCACGACGGCATCGTGAGGCCGACCAGCATGAGCAGCGCGCTGATCGTCACGAGTACGGCGGCGATGTAGCGCTCGCCGCGGAGCGCGACGTCACACCAGATGCCGGCAAGGTACAGCGCCTTATTGACGCAATAGGCGAATCCGAAGCACGCACCGACAGCGGTGATACGCAGCCCACGGCTGAGCCATGTCCCGCCGGCGATGCGGGCGAATCGCCAGCACATCCGGGCGATGTCGACGGTGAAGGCGACAAAGGCGAAGAGGTAGATCGCCAGGTAGGCGGTGACGGCCGGGACGTGCGCGTACTCCACGGTCAAGCGCGCGTCAGGTCGGTGGGCGTACGTGAGCAGCCAGAGCGCGAGCATGCCGCTGTAGGCGATGGCGGAGACGACGATGCGCCACGCCACGCGCGGCTTGGCCTGGGCGGCGGGGAGCGCGAGAAAGAGGAGCATCGCCTCCGCGCTCGCGGCGATCACGATCGCGTGGCCATGCGCGATCACGCGCGCCAGGTTGGGCAGGCCCACGATCCGGTCGATGACGTCAGCGACGACGGGGTTGGCGATGGTGATGCCGACGGTGAAGGCGCCGGTAGCGACTGTGATCGCGGTCCGGGCGGGGGTGGGGTGCCGCAGCGCGAGCGGTATGAGGTAGGCGAACGCGACGGCGCCGAAGACCGCGCAGAGCGCGTAGAGCAGCGCGTCCATCACGAGCGGTGGGGACGTTCCAACGACGATCGCAGCCGCTCACGCAGCTCTTCATCGCTTGGGGCGGCTGTGGCGGTGGGGCAGGAGGCGCAGCGGCCCGCCTCTTCGAGGAGCAGGGTGGCCATCATCTCGGCCTGTTGTTCCTCGAGTGCGCTGTAGGTGCCGGAGCGGCCCAACACCTGCCGGACGAGGCCGGGGCGCAGCGACGGCACCAGCAGGCGAATCTTCTCGGCGCCATCGAGCGCGAGCGCCTGATGCCCCAGGATGACGTGGCCAAGCTCGTGCGCGATGATGTGGTCTTGGTGCATCCGGCTCGTGTGCCGCTCATACACGATCACGTTCGCCGCGTCGGTGAACAGCGTGAGCCCGGATGGCGCCCCGGGTGGCATGGGGACCGCGACGAGCGTGATCGGATGCCCCAGGCACCGCGCGACCGACTGACAGAGGGCGTGGGCATCGAACGGTTTCGGCACCTCGAGGCCACGCGCACGCAACGCGTCGAGCCGGTCCAGGCACGTCCTGCGAACCTGTGCCGATAACATTCCGCCTCCCCGCGAGTAACACTGGCGCCATACCGAGACGGATGTCAATTAGCTCGACGACTCGTCCTTCGACTCCGGACGCGAGGACTCACAGTTCCCCTGCAACGCCTCCACAACCCGCTCGATGATTTCGCTGACGACCTCGAGGTTCTGCTCGTTGAGCTCGCCTAAGCGCGCCGCCACCCGCCGGACCTTGAGATTCTTCATCGCCTCCATCGTGAGCAGGTCCCGACGGATTTCCTCGGCTTGCCGCCGGTCGAAGAAGTACGCCGGGTCAACGTCGAAGAAATCAGCTAGCCACTCCAGGTGCTCCTTGGTGGGGTTGTCGCGTCGCCCGGTACGCAACTGCCAAATGTAGACGTCTGAGATCGACCCGCCTCGCTGCCGGATGGCGGCGGCGACCTCCTTGTTGGTGTACGGACCGCGGTCGGCGGGATGGACCGTGCGGAACAGCAGCTCGAGCTTCTCCGCTAGCGACGCGGGCTTCTCCTCTTGGCCCTGGCCCATGAGCACCTCCGATTAGCTGATCTTAATCAATGCGGTGAGAGCGTAAACTCTCGTTGACACCCCCACCACTGAACACCCTAGGATGTACTCGCACCGTGCTGTTCATGGTGGACGGTCCGAGCGACGCTGCCCAAGTGCCGCTGGCGAGACGTTGACAACGGGGGATGTCTCGCCAGCGGTTCTGTCGTCGTAGGAGATACCCGTGACTCTTCGCCGGACGTCGCGTCGCGGCCCGATAATCACCACAATCCTCACCAACCCCAACACCAGGCCAGGCCACGATCTTCAAGGCCAGGTATGCGCAGACGGCGGCGACGAGCCCGTCACCATCGAGCACGTCACCCTCAGCCTGACCGTCACGACGTCCGACGCGACCGCCGCGGATCTTCAGGTGCTCGAACTTCCTGGGCCACTGCACCTCGGTGCCGGTGACCGTCGGTGGATTCCGTTTCAGCTCGCGGTTCCATGGGACGTCCCAATCACCGAGGTAGGCGGGCAACGCCTCTACCCCATGAGCCTCAATCTACGCACCGAGTGGAGTTCCTGCTACTCACCGCGGCTGAGCCGGATCGCCGTCCACCCCCTGGCCGAGCAGGAACACATCTTCGCCGCTTTGGAACACTTCGGCTTTCAGCTCGTATCGTCCTCAGTAGATAGCGATAGCCCGGAACAAGACGGCGTTGGCGGCCGCCATCTTGTCCAGGAATTCACCTTCCGTATGCGGCGGGCCACCGCGGGCCGCACGGCAAAGGTGATCTTTCAAAGTGACCAGGCTGGGACGGACATCATGCTCTCTGTCGATGGCGGCACCGCAACGTGTCACTTTCGGCTCAACCGCCACGAGACGGGGCGCTGGCTCCCAGCGCATGTCGAGTCCTGGCTGCGGCAGGCTATCGGCCACGCGGGCCGCGCCGATCGGATCCGTGAATAGCAACGTCCCGTTGGGGCGCCCTACGCCTTTCCCGCTAGCGGTAGCGCCACCCGTACTCGAAAGAGGTCGCCGTCTGGTCCGGCCATGAACTCACCGCCAAGCAGGGCGACGCGTTCGCGCATACCGACGAGCCCGCTCCCTGTGCCGAACGTGGACCGCTCACCCCGCTGATTGACGATGGTCACAATGAGGCGATCCGGCGTATAGGCCAGCGTGAGCTCCGCGGAGCCCGTGCCGTGCTTAAGCGCGTTGGTCAGCCCTTCCTGCACGATCCGGTATGCCGCGAGTTGCACCGACACCGGAAGTTGAGGCTGCTCCCCTTTGACGCGGTAGGACACGGTGAGTCCCGCGCGCTGCGCGCGCTCGATGAGGCGCGGGATGCCGTCCAGGGTGGGAATCGCCTCCGACGCCTCCGACACGGAGTCCGGATCGGTGCCCTCGCGCAGGAGTCGAATCGACTCGCGCATCTCCGCCATTCCCTGCACCGCGCTCTCGCGGATCACCGTGAGCGCCTGGCGTACCTGCTCATCGCTGCCGGGCGGCAGCGCCAGCGCCCCAGCCGAGTGGATCGCGATGACCCCAAGGTGATTGGCGACCACGTCGTGGAGTTCCCGCGCCATTCGGGTGCGCTCGGCGGCGACCGCCTGGCGGTAGTCGAGCTCCGCCATCCGCGCCATCTGCTCGGCACGTTCCCGCTCGAGAGCCGCGAGATCGCGGTGGTGCCGGACCATCTGCCCGCTCGATACCGGCACGATCAGGATGAGGGCGACCAGCACGCCCAGCATCGCTGCCTGCAGCTCTTTGGTTGCGAGAGTCACACCCACGGTGATGCCGATCGTCACCAGGGTGCCCACCCACAGCAGCACCCGCGACAGCCACGGTGGGCCGTAGAGGCAGGCGTCGTGCAGGACCTGCGTGAAGATCAGCGCGACGGCGAGTGACGGCCCGATGACCTGATCGACCAGGACCGTCGCGGTGCCCAAGGCCAATCCGACAAACGGGTAGCCCCGGCTCAACCCGGCCGCGACGCTCACCACCAACGCGGATAGCAGCACGAACGCCGGATGCAGGGTGCGGTCGTAGGCGCCGATGGCGAACAGGCCGAGGCCCACCATGGCCGCCACCGCCATGACGAGAAGGTCACGCCTAGTGATGTCGATACCGCGCATCGCCGCCTCACCGCCCGCCGCCTGCTCCGGGGCGCCGCGGGCACGACTGTAGCGAATGCGTCACGGAACGGTGACATTAGTGCGACGGTGGACGCCCTGGTTCGCCACGCGTCTTCGGCTCATCCCGCACCTCGGCGACAGCGTCGGATCGTCATCGACGCGTGAGCATCTGACGCAGCGCCGCGGTGTCGACCTTGCCGTTACGGTTCAGCGGGAATTGATCGACGACACGAACCACGTTCGGCTGCTCGTACGCGGGCAGGAGCGATGAGATTCGCCGTCGCCAGTACGCGGCGTCGTTGCCGTCCGGGTCGGCGACGAAGAACGCCAGCGCCACTCCCCGTCGCTCGTCCTCGATCGGCACCACCGCGACCGGGCGGCCACACTCCTCGGCTTTACGCTCGATGCTCTGCGGGTACAGCGTGTACCCCAGGCGGTGCACGGCGTTGCGGCGTCCGACGACGTGCAGGTTGCCGTCAGCGTCGAGACGCGCCAGGTCGTTGGTGCGGTACCACTCCCCCGCCTGCAGCGGGACCACCTCCCCGTTGTCGTCGAGGTACCCCGCCATCAACCCGGGCGAGCGGAGGACTACCTCACCGAGTTCGCCCGGAGCCACCGGATTGCCGTGCGCGTCGAGCACCCGCAGCTCAACTCCGGGCAAGGGACGCCCGCATCCGACCGGGTTCTCCGGCGTCGCCAAGGCGACGTTGCCCGCCTCGGTGAGCCCGTACCCGTCCAGCAAAGGCGCTCCGACGATCTCCCGAAAGTCCCGGGCGAGTGGGGCCGGCAACGGGGCGCCGCCCACACCCCAAACGCGGACCGTGCGCAGCGGTTCGCGCAAGTCCGGCCGCCGCCGGAGGATGTTCACCAGTGAGTGGTACGTCGAGGGAGTGGCGTCGACGACGGTCGCCTGGAAGCGCACGGCGTCCGCCATCGCCTGGGTAAGCCTGCGGTAATCGGTGACGACGAGGGAACATCCGGTCTGCCACCACAGCAGCACAAGCGACAGCCCGTATTGGTGGGAGAACGGCAGCCACGGCACCATGACGTCGTCGGGGCGGTACCCCATGACCGCGCCGGTGCGGGCCGTGTTGTCGGCGATCGCCCAGCCCGGCTTCACCACTCCCTTGGCCGGTCCGGTCGTCCCCGACGACCACAGCACCGCCGCGTCCGGACGCCGGAACCAGTCGGCGAGGCGCACCGTTCGCCCTGGGGCGGGATTGGCGCGGGCGGCCCGGACCACGTCGGCGTAACCGAGGGACGTCACACCCGCCATCGCCGTCTCCTCCGGAGTCACCAGCCAGGTCGAGCGGGTTCTCCGGACTAGCGTCTCCGTCTCCGCCGCGGTCTGCTGACTGTCGACGATGACGATCGACGTGTCCAGGTGCATGAGCGCCAGCAGCGTCACCACGTACTCGACGGCGTTTTCGCCCTTGAGCAGCACGCGCTGGCCACGTCGCACACCGCGGCGGCGCAGCTCGTCGGCCACGTTGACTACCACACCGGAGAGTTCTGGCCCGGCGAGCACCCCCGCTCGATCAGCGAGGACTGCGGTGATCTGTGGGGTATCCGGGGACACACGGTGCTCGAGAGCGGTCGCGCTCATGTTTGGCCTCCGGAGGCGAGGAAGGGCAAGAAATGAACTCCGTCGATGACAGACGCGACAGCGAGCAGCACGCCCGAGGTGCCCGTAGCGACATCCATCGACAGTCGACGCAAGTAGCTGCCAGGAAAGGCCACATGGCCATCGAGGGACACGGCGTGCCACCACAGTCGGCCGAGGTGGTTTCGGGCTACCTCACCCCAGGCAGGCTCCTTGAGGCGGCGGGATAGGTGCGCCAGGACGGCCATGAGCCCGGCCCGCCCGTTGAACATGCCGCTCTCGATGGTGAACTCGGGCCGGCAGGCGTTGACGATGGCCGGAATGGCGGCACGCAGCCGCTCATCGTCACGATGCGCCAGGAACTCAGCGGCGGCGAGCGCGATGCCGCAGCTACCGATCTCAAGGTAGGGAAGAGTGCGGAAGCCACCGTCGACGACGAGCGCGCCGTCGGACGCCGTGACGCAGAGGTCCAGGTCGCGATACAGCGCCCGCCGCGCCACCTCGAGGTACGCCGGGTCGCCGGTGTGCTCATAGAGCCGCACGAAGAACAACGCGACTCCCGACCAGCCGCGCAGCAGGCCGGCGTTGGACCCCGCTTCCCGATAGCCGGTCGCTGATGAGGCTATGCGGACGTCGACGCCATGGGGCTCGCGGCTGCGTACCGCGTCCGCCAACCGATCCGCGATATTGAGTGCCTGATCAGTGAAGGCTCCCGCTTCGTTACGCGTGACAAGGTGGAGGAGGTTGAGACCGACTCCCGCTAAGCCGCTGAAGACGCTAACGTCCCCCATCATCCGCACGAGCGGCTCCGCTTGCTCCACAAGCGATAGCGCGGGCTTGTCGTATCCCAGGTAATCGAGGACGTACGCGACGCCGTGGAGACCGTCGAAAAATCCGGGGCGCGAACGCTCAGCCCGGTCGACGGCGCGCAGCAGCCACTCCTCGTATTCCGGATAGCGCCCCGCACCGGTCACCGAAAGCGTCCACAGCACCCCAGCCGCGCCGTACGCGAATCCCAGCCCGCCGAGCACGAATTGCTGCGGATCGCCTGGGAAGAGCCGGTCCTCACGTTCGGCTGTGGCGGTACGCACGATCGCTTCAGCCATAGACCGACACACGTCGCGCCAGTCGGGGTTGCGGCGCAGGTCGACGCCCGGCTCAGCACTTACGCGCACCGTCGAGGAAGGGGCGCTCTTCGCGGGCGTCAAGGTCTGGCGGATGCTGTCGGCGTAGCCGGGGGGGCAAGTCGAAACGCCGCTCAATGTCGTCGACGTAGGCGTCCACCTTGTCGGGAACGAGCCCGAGGAGAGGAACAAGCGGGAAAAATATCCACAGTCGAAGGGCGCTGAGGGCGTGTAGGTCCGCGTCAACGCCTCGCTTGCCCCGCCCGTGAAAGCCGGGAAGTCCGAGCGGCGGTGCCGACGCGGCGTCGATGTCGGTGGCGATTTCGAAATCTATCGCGGACACGGTGCCGTCCGGGGCCACGAGAAGGTTGGCCGGATGGAGATCCCCAAAGACCAGGCCCCGGGCGTGGATGTCGGCGAGGAGCCGCTCGACGCGGGCGACGATGTCCAACGCCTGCCGGGTATAGGTGGCGATCGCGTCAGGGGTGGGATCACCGGTGATGTAGGGGTAGTTCCGGCTCAACCACGTCTGGAGCGTGTCGCCCGGCATGTGCTGAACGACGAGGAACTCGTGTTCCCACACCGTACGCTGCTCATACACCTCGGGTACGCCGGGGACGCCCCGCAGCCGCTCCAACGCCCGTCGCTCATTGGCCAAGCGGGCGATCGCGTCCCGGCCAAGGCCGTCTACCCCCGCGTGCGGGCGGGCCTCTTTCAGGACAACGGTCTGGCCATCACTCTTTCGCTGGGCGAGGTACACGCCACCGCCGTTGGAGAAATGCAGCGCCTTCTGCACCTGGTACGGAAAGTCGTCTGGTGATCCACCGTCGCGTGCTTGCAGGTGAGGCTTCAGGAATTCGGGAATCGTGACCCACGACGGGACGTGGAACACCGGCTTGCGTTCGTCTGGGACGAGGGTGCCATCCGGCCGTTCAATAGCTGGTACAAGTTCCCCATTGGGCGCAGCGCAGTACCGGAACACAAAACCGCCGTAGCGGACGTACAGCGGTCCGGAACCCCACCGCAGGTCGCTCAGAATGTACGGACCCGGCTCGCCCGCCAACGCCTCCGATAGGTCGACCAGCACCCGCTCCAACGCCGCTTCGTCGCGCGGATAAATCGTTATCAACTTGCTACTGCTCGCCCGTGGCGCGTACTTGAGGCTGTACGCGCGGTGTACCGCGCCGCTGCACAAGAATTTGAACGCGTGCCGATGGGCGATGCAGTAATCCCAGACCGTCGTCAACACGCGGTCGGCGTTATCGAGACACGCGGAGATGTGCACCTTCCATCCCTGCGGCGGCAGCTCACCGCCCACGGGACTGAGGTGAATCCACACGTCGCGCTGCGTGCGCTGCCATCCATTGGGCGCGGGTAACTGGGCGACGGTGAAGGCGCTGTCCGTCGTTGTCCAGCGGCTCGGAGTTTCGAAAAAGATGGGGTCGGCGAGGCTGTACGCTTCGACCTGCACGTCACTCGCCCCCTACGGGCACGTCAGCCCGAGCGCGATGAGGCCGGTTCGAAGACGCATCGGATTCGTCAAGATATTTGCCGAATGAGGTGGGTCGCCCTTTGGCGAGGTAAGTGGCGACCGCGTTTCGGGCCGCTTCCTTGTCCGACTCCGGCACAAGGTCTTGCGCGCCCCACTCCTTGTTGCGCGCCTTCAACTCGGCGTCAAGCCGGTAGAACTCGTCCCGGAGCATCGACCAGACCGCGGCGTCGTGGTACGCGCCGTCGAGGAAGAAGTAGTCACGGAGAATGCCTTCGAGGACGAAGTCGCCGTGGATGATTGTCTGAATCGAGTACCGGTTGTACAGGGCGGTCATCGCATGGACTCGATGCGCGTTGCGGAAATGAAAGAGGTATTCGATAAGCAGGCCGACCGCTTCCGCCCCGTATCCCTTATTCCACAGCTCAGGGTCCCCGACTCCAGCCCCAATGGTGAAATTTCCGGGGCAATTCATTCGGCGCCAGCTCACCGTCCCGATCGTCCGACCGTCATTGGTGTCGATCATCAGGTGGTTGACCTCGCCACGCTTGTTGAGTTCACGGAGCTCGTCAGCGCTGAACATCTCGTTATCTCCGGCGAGGATCGCGGCGGGCGTCAGTGGCCGCAGCCATCGCTCGATCAAGGAAAAGTCCTCATCGGACGGAGCACGTAGCGATACCAGCCTGCCCTTCATCTCCGTCTCTTTCTCGATTCGCGTCCCACTCACGGCTCCCAGCGCCGTACCACGAGCACGGCGTTGTGACCGCTGAAACCGAAGGAGTTACTCATGGCGGTGCGCACCGGCCACTGCCGCGCTCGGTGCGGGACGTGGTCGAGCTCGGGGTCCTCGGGATCGTCGCAGTTGATGGTGGGCGGCACGACACAGGTACGAATCGCCTGCAAGGTAGCGATCAACTCCACCGCGCCCGCCGCACCGATCATGTGTCCGGTGACCGACTTGGTGGAGCTGATCGGAATACGGGTGGCGTGCGCGCCGAAGACTGCACGGATCGCCGCGCACTCGATGCTGTCACCGCGCCGAGTACCGGTTGCGTGCGCGTTGATGTAGTCGATTTCGTCCGGGGCGATGCCCGCGTCGGCGAGCGCGGCGCGCATGGCGCGCTGCGCCGCCTTCCCCTCAGGGTGGGGGGCGGTGAGGTGATGCACGTCGGTGCTCGCGCCGTACCCGAGGATCTCACCGAGGATCGGCGCACCCCGACGCTGGGCGTGTTCGGCTTCCTCGAGGACGACGACACCGGCCCCGGCGGCGAGAACGAAACCGGTGCGGCCCCGGTCGAAGGGACGGCTGGCCCGTTCCGGCTCATCGTTACGCCGAGCCAGTGCGCCGGCGATGGCGGCTGCCGCAATGTCCAACGGAGTCAACGGATCGTCCGCGCCCCCGGCGATGACCACGTCCGCGTGACCAAACTCGATCATTCGCATCGCGTCGCCAATAGCCGTGGCGCCGGAGGCGCAAGCGGTCGACACCGCACCGGACGGGCCACAGGCGCCGAACCGGAAGGCAATCTCGCCGGCGGCGCTGTCAGCGGCGCCCGCGGCGGCGAGGTAGGCGCCCACTCTCCGTGGTCCGCGCTCGGCGAGCGTGCGCGCGGCCGCCTGAATCAAGCTGCCCGGGCCGTATCCGGACCCGATGATCACCCCTACGCGAGGGGCCATCTCATCGGTGATATCAAGCTTGGCTGACTCCACCGCCTCGACCGCTGCGGCGAGCGCATACTGTGCGAATCGGTCGATGCGGCGACTGACCGTCCGCGGCATATACGCTTCGGGGTCGAAATCACGCACTTCACCGGCGATCGTCACCGGCAGATCACTGGGGTCAAAGCGAGTGATCCGCCCAATTCCGCTGCGCCCGTCGACCAGCGAGGCCCAGAATGTGGCGGTGTCGTGTCCGACTGGCGATATCACTCCGCAGCCCGTGACAACAACCCGCCGCCGGCGCACGATTTCGGTGCGCGCCATAGCAGCCCCCTTTATTGGTGCGGCGACTCCGGACTGGTCCTCCGTCCAGCACCGGCAAACCCGTTATCGACCTCGATGCGAGGTCGTTTCCCTTAGCCCCAATCCCATGGGACACGAGCAGATAAGGGAAACCCTCACCGTGGTGAGCCTGCGATCGCGGGCGATAGTGAATCGCCTCGCCGCATGCCCAAATCCGCGACTCTGAAGCAGAAATCGCACCGACCTCGTCGTGCCCTCCCGCAGCCGGGCGGTGCGCTCCCGCGGATAGGCGACGGTTGAGACCAACGGGATAGGCCACGGTGGCCCCGCAGCCCATCCCTACACCATCGCCTCATCAGCAGAGGATGCTGAGGTAGCTGAAGGTAGCGGTCTCGGAGGTTGCCACTTCCAGCGACTGCATGTTGAGAACGAACGCCATCGTGTTACCCCCTTCCCCTTGGCAGGTTCTCCAGCGCCTTGTCAGCTCTCATCAGCTGCGCGATGGCGACCGACATATTTCGTCAACGGACCGACCGCAGCAGTCCATGCATATACAAGATTGAGTAGAGTCTGTCATGAGAGCAACAGGGTGTCAAGCCTTATTACTCGGTAGTCAAAATCAGCAAACTCATCCCCTATCGCTCGCGGCTGGATGCCCGGGAAGCCAGCTAGGCACACTCGCGCGGAGATAGGTCCGCCAAAAAGAAATCGCGGATGAGCCACGACATCGTCGCGCTCATCCGCGACATGGATCAGTCTCAGCAGTGGTTGCTCACCGTGCTGAGCAAAAGCGCGGACTCCGCGGCGGGCACCTCCAGCGCCTGCAGCTCGAGAACGAAGGCCATCCCCAGTCACCTCCTTTCACTGGCACGCTCTCCTGCGTCATCTCCCGTAAGTCGGTTAACGACGACCAACGAGAGAAGCCTGTCGTCCCTCAGTGATGGGCGTCAGTGATGGGCGATGACCTACAGACAGTGGTTGCTGACCGTGCTGAAGACGAGAGCACGCTCCTCTGACGCCACCTCGAGACCCTGCAGCTCGAGAACGAACGCCATGTGTCACCCCCTCTCCCGCGCTCGTCACCGCGCAGCAGCTGCGCAACGATGACTGACGATCAGGGACGCTCCCTGCGCAGGAACACCGGCTGTCCCATGCATAGGTGAGCTTGATTGAAGTCTTCACCGCAACAACTCATCTGTCAAGAGACATTACTCGATGTCAAGCTGAGTCAATTCCTCGGGCGCGCTCTGATGTCATCCGGGCAGGAGGCTTTGCCGAGAACGATCACATCTGACTGACCACGCGAGTCCCGACGACCGCCGGATACGCCGCACTCGCGCCATGTCGGACGAACGATGCGAGGACGACGAATGCCGACCCGCGGACGCCGCAGCTGGGCTACCAATAATCGCAGGATTGGTGGTTAGCGGCTCTTAGTTGCCACCCTGTTCCACCGACTTCGCCTCAGATGTGGATTGAGCGAGCGGTGAATCAGCTGGCTTGAGCTTCGGGGCCCACCAGGTGTAGGAGAACGACCAGAAGAAGTCAATAATGAGAATTGACGTCCATCCGCGCAGAATCCACCCGAGACGCTCTTGAGCCTGTTCGGGATCGTCACCAAACACGCGCAGGTCAACCGCATCCACTGGGGTGAACCGTAGGAGGAACTGCACCACGCCCTGCACAACCAGATAGAGCACGAGGTGCGCGTACCACCCCTGTCGCTCCCGGCGCGCGTGCTCGAGGTCGGGCACCAGTCGCCCCTCGGCCCTTGCCTTCTCCTCTTCCTTGGCGGCCTCGGCCATCCGGCGCGGGAGCTCGACCCCTGCGAGGAACAGGGCTTTGAGGAATCCCACCTGACGGTTGACAGCGATGTCGCGGACCCGATCGACCAAGCGCTGGGCCACCCCGTCCAGGTGCCGAAACCACAGTCCGGCCGCGAAGATCAAGATGAGGGGTTCGATGACGACGAGGAACTGGATCAGGCCGGCCTGGCTATTCCCGACGATCTGATGCAGCGCGATCGGCACCAGCCATAGCTCGTTGACGACGATGGCGGCCAGCAACCACCAGCTCAGACGCCGCTTGCGGTACCAGTAACGAGCGCTCGCAAAGGCCACCACGAGCGCCCAACCGAGCGCCTCGTTCAATCCGAGCAGGATCCAAAACGTCATCCTCGCCCTCGCGTACTCCGTCGATCTGGTGCCGCGACCGTCCCGCGCGTTAGTCGGCGCCGGTCGCGCTGCCCACGCCCGCGGCGAGCGCGTGTTTCGGCGTGATCGCAAGAGTCGGGAACACGTCACGCGTGGCCCGGCTAAAGATCGTCCGCGGACCGATGACGTAGACCCGCGTCGTGCCCGCGCGCCGCAGGCCCTCGATCATGGTGCTCCACCTCACGGGATACACCCATCCGTCGAGCAAATCCTGCATGATGGACTCGGGATCATCAATCAAACGGCCATCCACATCGGATAGGATCGGCACCCGCGGCGACCGCCACGTGAACCGAGAGTAGACCTCCCGGTAAAGCCGCTCCCGCAGATCGGCGACTCCCGCGCAGTGCTCCGCCCGGTTCATCGTGTAGAACGAGAATCCGCCCAGCTCCCGAGTCCGCGCCTTGAACTTTTCAATCGTGCGCATCTGGGCGGAGACGGCGAAGATGTCAGAGTCCATCTCCACCGAAATCTCTATCCACTCACCGGCATCGCGGAACTCGTCTACGAGGCGGATGACCTTCTCACGGGGAATGTTCGTGAAAAAGTAGCACCCCACCGGCTCGGCTAGCGACTCGAAGTAGTCTTGCTCGACCTGCGAGCTGGCCCTGACGAGGCGCAGGGCGTCGGCATACGACAGAGAGCCACAGTAGACGGCGCTAACGATTCCGCCAAAGCTCTGTCCACCACACACCGCCGGAGACATGCCCTCGTGGCATTCGGCCCAATCCGCCAGCGCCAGCGTCAAGGCTAGGAAGGCGGACTGAAACACCTCCCAATCGTGAATGGAGGCGTCACGGTAGGCGTCGGCGAGTGAGTACCCGAGGACCTCGTCCGCCTCGGCGAAACGGCGCCGTGCGTACTCCGACTCGGTGACAAACCGCGCGACGGGGCCAAAGCCCGTCGGCACTAATCCGGGGAAGAAGACCGCGTCGCTCACCTGTGTTTCCCGCTGGAATCGACGATCCATGCCCGTAAACCGCTATCCGACGGTGATGGGGTACGACTCGAAGCCTCGCAACGTCAGCCGGTTGCGCCGACGCGGTCGTTCCGCCGGAGCGATCTTTGGGCAGCGCGTGAGCAGCATGGGGAACGCCAGCCTGGCCTCCATCCGGGCGAGTGGCGCGCCGAAGCAGAAGTGAGGGCCGGCGCCGAAGCTCAACGACCCGTTGTTCGGACGGTCGGGATCGAATTCGTCGGGATTGATAAATCGGGCGGCGTCGCGGTTCGCTGACCCGATCAACACGATCACTGGGTCGTACCGGTTGAGCCGAATCCCACAGATCTCCGTCTCTTCCCCCGCCCAGCGCAGGGTGAGCTGGACGGGCGCGTCGAACCGCAGCATCTCCTCGACGTACGCGGGGGCGAGGTCGGGATTGGCACGCAGTCGTTGCAGGTGATCCGGCCGCTCCAGCAGGGCCGCGAGGCCGTTGGTGAGCAAGTCGTTGGTGGTGGCGAAGCCGTTGACCAGGACCAGTGCGATGTTGGCCAGCAACTCGTCCTCGGTCAACCGGTCGCCATCCGGCCCGATGCCCTTCGTCGCCTCGATGAGCCCGCTGACAAGGTCGTCGCCGGGCTCGCGACGCCGCGACGCGACCAACTCAGCGATGTACTGCAATAGCTCCCGCGCCGCGCGATCGGCGCGCTCGAGCTCGTGCGGCGACTGATGCAGTTCCAACGTAGCGTCGAGGTCGTAGGCCAGCGGCGCGAACCACGGGCGATCGACCTCAGGAATGCCGAGGATGTCACCGACCACATTGACTGGTACGCGGTAGGCAAACTCAGCGACGAAGTCCACCGGTTGCCCACCGCTGCCGAGTTCGGCGATCCGATCCACGAGCTCGGCGATGCGGCGCCGCACGGACTCGTGCATCGCCGCTACCCGTCGCGGTGTGAACGCCCAGCTGACCAGGCGCCGCATGCGCTCGTGACGGGGTGGGTTCGTCGCGATCATGGAGTCCACGATGATTTGCGTGGATGGCCGCTCCAATCGATCAGGAAAGAACTGCGAAATCCACAGCCTGTCCTCCACCCGGAATACCGGATCCCGCAGGATCCGGTCACACGCGTCGAACGTAGCGATCATGGCGACGCCGGTGTCCGGGTCCTTGACGGGACCGTGCTCGCGCAACACGGCGTAGTACGGATAGGGATTGGCTCGCGCCGCTCGGGACATCAGCGCGCGCTGCGCGGCGAGTGCAAGGTCCTTGTCCGGCTGGGCGCCCCGGTGGCTGGCCGGACCAGCCTCCATCGTGGCCTGGCTTGTGGTCATGATGCAGTCACCGCCATATTCGGAAAGTCACCGGCGAGCTGGGCAAGGCCAGGTGGCACGTCGTCGAGGTCGACATGCACCGTCACCACGGACGGGTGGCCCGCCGCACACGCTGCCCAGGCCCGCCGCAGGGCCGGAACGAGCTCGTCACGGGTGGACACGTGGATTGCCGTCGGGTCCGCGGCTATGGTGCGGTCGCTGGTGAAGCGGAACCGGGTCTGGCCATCAGTCCGCTGCCGGAGCTGGTACTGCAACCAGCCGTAGCCGCCGTTGTCGAGCACCACGTACAGCACCGGGGCGCCCGCCTCGACCGCTGTGGAGAAGTCGGACCGGAACAGGTTGAAGGCGCCGTCCCCGACCAAGGCGACGACCGGACGGCCTCCGCTGGCCAGCGCGACCCCGACCGCGGCGGCCGCGCCGAAGCCGAGGCTGGTCTGTTCACTGGGCACGACTGATCCGCCAGTGGAGCCACACGACCAGTAGGGATAGAAGTACGACCACATGTCCTGCAGGCCGTTTTCCTGCACGAGAATGCAGTCGGGCGGCACCACGTCGGCCAGCGCGGCGAGCACCTCAGCCACGTGCACCCCGGGCCTACTGGCCATCTCCTCGCGCCGCTGGCGTGCCGCCTGCATCGTCGCATCCCGGGCACGGCGCACCTCGGCTGCCCACTCCGGATTACCGGTGAACGGCTCCTGCTCCGCGGCGCGCAGCACCGCTGCCACCGTCGCACCGACGTCACCGAGGACCAGCGGCCCGGGCCACTCCACGGCGACGTCGGTGGCGTCGAGATTCACCTGGACGACCTCGGTCTCCGCCGGCAGCCGGTCCCAGCCAAAGGTCGCCGTCTCTTCCAGTCGCGTGCCGAGCGCCACGATCAGGTCAGCGCGCTGCCAGAGGTCGGCGGCGGGTGGTACCGCGTATAGCCCGGACAGGCCGCAGAAGAGCGGGTGCTCCTCGTCGACGACGCCGCGGCCGGACGCCGTGGCGAACACCCCCGCCCCGAGCGTCTCGGCCAGCCGCTCCACCGCTCGATCCTCGTTCCGCCACCGCGCACCGCCGCCGACGAGCATGAGGGGCCGGCGCGCGGAGCGCAGCCGGGCGAGCACCGAGCCGAGGACCTGAGGATCCGGCGACACGCGGTGGGCGACCGGCGGTCGCCAGCGGCGCCGACCGGGCACTGGGGCGGATGCCACGTCCTCCGGCAGCTCCAGGTAGACCGGGCCGGGCGCACCGTTGACCGCGATGAACGCGGCTTTCTCCAACGCCCCGCAGAGCCGATCAGGATGCTCCACGCGGTAGGCCCACTTCACGAGCGAGCCCACCACCGCCCCCTGGTCAAGTTCCTGGAACGCCCCCGTGCCGCGCTTCGCCGTAGCCGTCCCACTGGCAATCACAATCACCGGCGCGCCGCCTGAGCGCGCCTCCAGCAGCCCGGTCGCCGTATTCGTCAGCGCCGGTCCTTTGCCCACCACGCAGACCGACAGCCGGCCCGACGTCAAGGCGTACCCGGTGCTCATGAACACCGCGTTCCGCTGGTCACGGCATAGCACGACGCGGATCGCCGTGGTCTCCAAGGCGGCGAGCAGATCCATGTCGTCGGACGGCAGCCCGAAGACCATGTCGACGCCGACCTTCTCCAAGAAGTCAGCAACTGCTGACCAGCCGGTCGGATACTCCTTGCTGACACTCATTCAGATGCTCCGATGTGGTCGGCGACGGCCTTGGAAATCAGCACCGGTTCTGGAAAGAGTCGACCGCCTCGACTGATGTAGTTCGCCATCGGGCCGTAACCGCCGAATGGGGCGTTGCCATCGTCGATTGCGAAAAGGGTGGTGTTGACGGTCACGGTGTGCTTCCGCGCCAGGATGTCGTAGAGCTCGGCGACCTCCGCGTCGGCGCCGTAGAGCGTCGCGCCGAGTGCCCGCTCGGCGTAGATCCCCGTGGCGAGCGTCCGGGCCAACACCGACGCGTCGGAGTACTCCACGACATTGAAGATCGGTGCGAAGAACTCCGGGACCGGTGCCTTTTCCGCAAACGGGCTGACGAGGACAGAGGGCTCCACCCGACGATCCCGGAAGTCGACGTTGCCGCCGTAGACGATCTGCTGGCGATTCCGAGCGAGGTGCAACGCGGAGGCTTCCAGGGCTCCGTCGTAGAAGATGGGCCCGTAGTCGGCGTCTGGATCGGTGTAGGGCCCGTAGCGCAGGGCCTTGAGCTCGCACACGAGCCGGTCGATGAACTCGTCGAGGTGACGGCTGGGGACGAAGAAGACGTCCGGTGCGAGGCAATCCTGACCGGAGTTGAGAAGGCGGATCTGCACCGCGTCCCGGGTCGCCGCGTCGAGGTCGGCGCTCGGCAGGATGATGAACGGGTTGATGCCCGCTCCGAGGTACAGGAAGAGCTGATCGGGACTGAGCTGCGGTCGGATCGCCTCGGCGTTCTGGTACGTGCCGGTGAAGACCACGACATCGGCGGGGGCCACGCTGTCGCGCATGAACGCGCGCTGGCTGACGGGGCGCGGTTCGATCGCCAGACCGTGCACCGGTGCCAGTAGGCGGTGCAGAGCGAGAGTCTGCTCGTGGACCTGGCTCGACGGCCGGAACAGCAGTCGCTCCGCGAACAGGCTCGGCACCAGCAGGTAGAGCACGTATGAGTAGAGGATGACGTTGGACGGCATGAAGACCGCCACGGTCGTCACTCGGGTCGGACGGTAGCGGGCAATCTCCTCGGCGGCGCCGTCCAGCGTCTCGATCGCCGCCTCGATTTCGTACGTCGTCGCGCGGTAGGTGGAGATCTCCGTGAGGAGCTCGATAATCCGGGTCGGGTCCTCAGCGAGCAGGTCGCGGACCGCGCGCAGCCCAGACATTCGCTCGGCGAACGGGGCGGGCACGGCGCTGCCGTTGATCGCCGGCGCGTGGCCAGCGGAGGTGATCGAGGAGTTCGCGGTAGCGGTCATGCCTCACCGCCATAGCGATCAGGCTGGAACGCTCGCATCGATCATTCCCCTCCGGTCAACGTTGCCCATACACCCATCCCTGTAGATAAAGAGTGAGATCAACGTTGATCGATAGTCAAGCTTAGTCAAGTTTTGTAATCTTCAGATAAAGAAATGTCAATTAGTAGCCGGATGGTCGAGGGACCACAACGATCGGCTGCGCGCGTAAAGACCGATCATCAGCACATAAACCCCCGCGACCGCGGCCAACGTGGTGGAGACACCGACAGCCGGCACAACCGCGGCCAGCAACGCGATCGCCGCCGGCGCCGACGCGGCGCTCAGCGTCGATCGGGCTCCGATGACGCGGCCGAAGAGGGACGCCGGCACCCGCTCTTGGACCGCGGCGGAGCGCACCGCGTCCAGTGGCGCCGCCGCCACACCCGCGAGGGCGATAGCTCCGAAAACCGCCACCGGCGGCGGCGGCGTCATCGCCAGCAGCCCGTACACCACGCCGATGGCGAGACCGCCTCCGAGGTAGACCCGCCGGCGGGACAGACGGTGGCCGATAGCGCCGTACAGCGCGGCACCCCCCAGCGCGCCCAGGCTGTACGCGGTGACCATGCCACCGAACCCGGCAGCGCCGCCGAGCACGTCCTTCCCATATGCGACGAGCACCACCCCGACCACCGCCGCGTCCAGGGCGCCGAGCACGGTCGTGGTCACCGTCAACGCCCGCAACAGGCCATCACGCCAAATCAGCGCGAGTCCATCAGCGAGGTCACGCGCGTACCGGCCGCCGAATCGCCGTAGCGCCTGCCACGAGGAGGTCCGTGCCGGTTGAGCGCTGGCGGGCGCGTCCCCGGAGCCCGCCCCGCGTCCAGACGGCACTCCGCGCACACCGCCGGCGACGAGCACGGCTCCGAATACACAGGCCACGGCGTCGAGAATCAACAGCCAGGCCGGACCCACCACCGCCACGACAATCCCCGCGATCCCTGGTCCGACGAGGAACACCAGGTGCCCGATCCCCTGAAACAGGGAATTGGCCGCCTCCAGCCGCACGTTGCGTGCCCGCGCCAGGTGGCCGATTAGTCCGACGACGGCCGCCCCCGCGGGAGCGTCGAAGGCGCTCGCTCCCGCGGTGAGGACCAGGATTGGCCACAACTCCCGCGATCCCAGCGCGTACACCAGCGGAATTGCCGCCATGGAGAGGCCGCCGACCAGGTAGGCGCAGACCAGCGCCCGCTTGAGACCGAGGCGATCGGTGGCCGGACCCGCCAACAGCCCGGCAACCGCGGAGGACACCGTGGCGATCGCGGCCACCAGGCCCATGCTCGTGACGCTCCCCGTGGTCTGGAGGACGAACCACGGCAGCGCGACGAGCACCATCGCCTCGCCCAACTGGCTCACGAGGAACGCGGTGGCCAGCGCGCCTAGTCCGCGCGCGGAGCGGTCGCGGGTGACCGACACAGGGGCCGTGGCCGTCATGGACCTCCTTCTGGCCGTGCGAGGGTCCCCGCCAGCCGAAGCCCGCGGGAAGCGGAGCGCGACGGGCGCGGATTCATCTAGTGACAGATATAGTCACATCTAATTACAAGACCTAACAGGCCTCGTAGAAGGGGAGTCACGATGTCCCGGGATGAGATCCGCGCGGCACTGGCCGAAATCCTGGAGGATGTCGCCGGTGTCGACCCGAAGGACGTCACCGACGACAAGACGCTTGTCGAGGACCTCGACGTCGACTCACTGTCCATGGTGGAAGTCATGGTCGCGGCTGAGGAGAAGCTCGGGGTGAAGATTCCTGACGATCGGATCACCGACCTGAAGACAATCGGCGATGTCGTCTCCTTCATCGAGTCCACTCAACCGACCGCAGCCTGAGGACGGACGACATCCGAACGCCAGTACCGCGAGCCCGCTTCCCGGCGCGCGGGCACCCCTACCCCCGGCTCACGCCTCCGCCGCCGGGAAGCGATCACCCATGACGGCCCATGCCGCCGACGACGTCCCAGCGGCGCGGCAGGGACTACCTCCTACTGAACGCCTTGCCCCGCCGCGAGGTGGATGGAGGGCTCCGATGGTGGCTGGTCGCTCGGGCCAGGCGACGCACGGGAACCACAGCCCCGTGATGGTCTGACTGATCGGATTCGAACCGATCCGGGGACGGTAGACAGCCGACGTGCGACGCCACCAGCACGCGGACGGCGAGATGCGGCCAACGCACCAATAGGTACGGATATCAGTCTCGCCTCAATCGAGAGCCATTCGGATCAGACGTCAGGGCCTTCTCTACTTGATCATCACTTGAATGCGGGTCCCGACGCCATCGCCCATCGTCGTGATCACCTCATCACGTCGTGCCCGCTTCATCGGCCGTTGCGATGTCGACGGCGTGCCCGGACGAGCGCGGCCATCACGCCCGTAGCGCGACGTCACGCCTCGTGTGGTCACGAACGCCATACGCGTGTCAATGCAGGTGTGAATCCGCCGCGGCGTCCGACGGGAAACGAGATACCTCGCCCGCGAGGGCCACGAATGTCTCGTTTGTCAATCCTGCCATGACATCCACGTGATGCCAATTAACAGCAACGGTCGTTCCTTGTGACGCCGCAGTGAGTTGGGCAAGGTGCCGGAAACTCGACCGGTACGGCAGACGGTATGCCAACCTCACAGAGCTGCATGTCAGGAGAGAACGTGATCGTCTAGCATTACCCGAAAATGATCTTTGTCCAACTCCCTACCTTTGACTAGGGGGGAGTAAATTGCCGTTATCAGCTATTACTAGGTCCTCGTGGCCTATCCGTCCTACCTCCTACCGCGTCGACTGATGCGAATGTGATCATGGAAGTGCCCTCGCGGCAACCGCGACCAGCAGCGAACCGGGAGGTCCTCGTGATCGAACAACCTCTATTCGGCCAGCGGGTCCGTGAGGCTCGTCGCCGCAGCGGGCTCTCCCAGGCGCAGATCGCGGGCACTGAGATGTCCGCCAGTTACATCTCGCTCGTGGAAAGCGGTCGGCGGACCCCGAGCATCGAGTTGGCGCGGACCATCGCCGACCGCCTCGGCGTCCCGCTCGGGGAACTCACCGCTCCCGAAGGCGAGCCGCAACGCCGGGGATGGCGGCTCCAACTCGTCGGCCAACTCATCGCCGCCAGTAGTGCGCGGACCGGTGGGGATCCCGCCGCCGCCCGAGACAAGCTGCTCGCCGTCATCGAGCAGGCTTCCGACCCCGAACACGAAGACATCGCCTGGGAAGCGCGTTGTTTGCTCGCTGAGGTGCTCATCGAACTCGGCGACAACGCGCAGTCCGAATCCCTCCTCCGAGAACTGGTCAATCATCCGATCACTACCGGCACCGCCCACCTGCGCGCCCGTGTCGCCGGTTTGCTCGCCGAACTCGCCCGCCAGGCAGGTCGTCTCCAGGAGAGCGCGCAGACCGCCAAGGAAGCGCTCGAATCCGCCCAGCTCCTCGACGCGACATCAACGGAGAAGATTCAGCTCCAGCTCACGCTGACCGCGACGCTCGCCGTGCTGGGGGAACACCACCAGGCGCAAGCGGTCGCCAACGACCTCGTCAAGATCGTCTCGGACGTGGTGTGCCGACAGCAGCGTGCCACCATCCTGTGGACGGCCGCCGGAGCGCACTACCTCAGCGGTCACGCGACACGGGCTCTCGACCTCCTCGACCGCGCGTTTGAACAACTCACTCCCGCCGTGGATCTCCGTCGCTGGGCGGCGCTGTGCCGCTCCGCTGCCGCGATGCGGCTGAGTATGGACGACACGACGCGCGAGGCGGACAACCTCCTGCGCTGGGCGCGCCAGGTCCTCGAACTGGCTGGCCGGCGGCTTGACATCCTGCTGCTGACGGGAATTGAGGCGCTCATGCTGCTCCGCAACGGCAACATCTCAGGCGCTCTCGACAAAGTCGCGGCTCTGGAGGAGACGGACGACGTAACGCCCCTCCACCAGGCGGGCCTCCTCGTGGCCACGGCCCGGGTCCGCGGAGCGGCACGCCAGACCGCCGAAGCCACCAGCGCGTACCGGCGAGCAGCGGCGCTCTACGAGCAGGCCGGCGCCTACAAACCAGCGCTGGAGATTTGGCGCGAACTTAGCGAGTTCATGGAAAGTGGCTCCGTTGGACCGTCCACGGCGGAGGGCTGGCACGCGATCGCACTACCGTAGGAGACCGACCACAGCCGAGTCACCCGAGGCCGGTGCCACGTCGCCACGGCTGCCACCGCGTTGTCGATAACCGGGAGGTCGGTGACCACGACCGTAGCGTGACCTTGTCCGCTGCTTCCCGGCACCAGCACTGTGCCCGATCCGCCCTCGACGAGCACCTCCACTTGGCCGGCTCCCAGCAGTCGTCGCCGACACAGACGCAGCGCCGCGTCCTTCCGTGTCCATAAGCGAGTGATGACATGCGCGCGGGCCTCCGGGGTGACGCGTGCGACGAGGCGACGTTCCAACGGCGTCAATAGCGAAAGGGCCGCGTCATCGTAAGCCGGAGGCACCCAGTGCATACTCGCCGCGACGCGCGCTCGCGCGATCGCCACCAGCAAGTCATCCGCGTCGCGGCTCACGCCGAGGTAAAACGTGCCATCAGCGAGGACGGGGCGACCATACGAGTCGAAGCAGAGCTGGACCTCATCGTTGTCACAACCTGTGAGCTGCGCGATCAACCAACGGACCGCGGCCTGGATACGACGCCTGATGAATATTCGCGCGGGATCGCCACCAGCCGATGACGCGATGATTTGATTATCATCAATGTAAGGTACGTCGTAAAGGTCTAAAGATCTGTCGAGCCTCCCCAGGAAGACGTGCACCTCATCGGGCTCGGATGGCACTGGCTCGTTCCAGTCCATCATGTGAATGTCCTCTCCCATGTTGCGGTGCCTGCCAGTAGTTCGCGCAAGGCCAGCAGTGCGGCCTGCTGTGTCCATAGTGGACAACAATCGGTCGTGGCGATAGCTCGACCACGTGCTGTGGCAATGGACCGACCCTGCACCCCGTTGGGTCACACCAGGTACGCGGGATTCACACCGGTCATCACCCGTTAGCAGTCCTGTCACCACAGGTCGCGTCTTTACGGGCATTGACTCTACAGTCAAGCGGCCAATAATGAGAGCCCTTCGGCTTTGAGAATCGGGAGCATCGCCATGGCAGGGCTACTAGCGAGCAAGAACCTCCTCGTTACCGGCATCATCACCGACAGGTCAATTGCCTTCGCAGTAGCGCGACTCGCCCTCGAACAGGGCGCCACCGTCGTGGCGACCGGCTATGGCCGCCTCTCGCTCGTACGCCGGATCGTCGGACGGCTCCCCGGAAACGTCCCCGTGCTCGAACTGGACGTCACTAACGACGACCACCTCGCGAGCCTCGCGGACCGCGTCGGCGCCCACGTGCCCCACCTCGATGGCGTCCTCCACTCCATCGCGTACGCCCCACCCAGCTGCCTCGGGGGCAACTTCCTCGCGAGCGGTTGGCCGGACGTAGCCACCGCGCTCCGCGTCTCGGCGTACTCGTTGCCGGCTCTGGTCACCGCCACCCTTCCCCTGCTACGCCCTGGCGCCTCGGTCCTCGGGCTGGACTTCGACGCGTCAGTGGCCTGGCCGGCGTACGACTGGATGGGCGTGGCCAAAGCCGCCCTGGAATCCAGCACCCGCTACCTCGCCCGCGAACTCGGTCCGCGCGGGATCCGCGTGAACCTCGTGGCGGCGGGACCACTGCGGACCCAAGCGGCCATGGGGATCCCCGGGTTCGAGGAGTTTGAGCGGGGATGGCACGAGCGGTCACCGCTGGGCTGGTCGGCGACCGACATCGAACCCGTCGCGCGCACCTGCGTCGCGGTGCTGTCGGACTGGCTGCCCGCCACGACCGGCGAAGTCATCCATGCGGACGGCGGGCGCCACGCGGTCGGCGTCTAGCCACAACTTACTAACCTTGACTCTATATTGACAGATTTTGACTCTCTGTCGAGCATGGTGCCGTGGCAGCCCTTCGCCCCGCACGCGATATGGCACAAGCCCTTGGCGTCATGGCACACACCCCTGGCATCGTTATCGGCGGTACCGATCAGTCGAGTCTCGCGGCCGCCGCCACCGCGGCCGCCGACAGACTCGCTGCCCCACCCCACCACTCCCCCGACACCACGGCCGCGGTGCGCGGCACCCTGGAGGCGGCACTCGCCGCGCTCCCTCCCCCGCACCGGACCACCACTCCCCTGCTGGTGCTCGCTGACGCGTATAGCACCTGGGCCGCCCGCCGATTCGCGCAACGCATCGACGATCCCACGCGTCGGCTCCGTCCTTCTGACTCCATCCGCCTGGAGACGTCGGAACTCATCCGGACCGTAGCCGTCGACACCGGTTGGCGCGGTCCGTGCTATCAGCTCGCCGCCCTGACCGCCGAACGTGCGCTGTCGGTGGCGTCGGCGCTCATCTCGCAGCACCCATCCCTGCTCTTGTGTGAGGTGGCCCTGCTGAACCCCGACGACCTCACTGAGCCGGGTTGCCTCGCAGTGATCGCCGTGTGGCCGCGTCCATCCGGCGTCGCCTGGACGACCCCCGTCACGTCGCACCCGGTGTCCGTGCCGAGCCAGCTCCTCGCAGCACTCCCGACCCGCCCGTCAGGTGCGCCCAGCAGTCGTGGTTGGACAGACGCCGCGTGAGGTTGACGGACTGATGAACGACGTGGTCATCACCGGTTATGGACTCGTCACTCCCTTCGGGATGGGAGTCGACACGTTCTGGCATGGGCTCCTCGCCGGCGACCGCGCGCTCGGGCCGGCTCAACGGTTCCGCCACGCCGAGGAACCTGTCGGCGAAATCCGCACGCCCACTCCATCCGACAAACCCCGCAAGCAGGCCTTCACGGAAGCGGCTATCGCCGAGGCGGTGCGCGACGCGGGGTTGGCTCGGATTCCCGACGACGCGCTCGTGGTCCTCGTCGGTCAAGCGCCATGGTGTGACGGCGGCAAGGAGTCGGACCCGGACTGGTCCGAATTCGTCGGCCCGGTATCGGTAGCGGACATCGCCAGCTCCCGCGCGGTGTACCTCACCCACGCCTGCGCCTCAGCCGCCTTCGGTGTGGCTTTCGCCCGAAGCGCTATTCAGGCAGGCATCGTGGACACTGCCGTCGTCGCCGGCGCCTCGGTGCTCAACCGGTACGAGTACGCGAGCATGCGGGTGGTCAAGGCGATCAGCCCGCACCCTGCTCGTCCCTTCGACCGGGATCGCTCCGGCATCTCCCTCGGCGAAGGGGCGGGCGCGCTGATCATTGAACGACGCGAGCACGCTCACGCCCGCGGCGCTCGCGACGACCTCGCAGTCCTCGGCGCGGCGTGTCAGGTCGTCGCCGCCTCGTCCGCCGCCTCCGACGAAGCAGCGATCACGGAGTGCCTCCGCGCGGCCATCGCCGACGCGCGCGTTGACCGGCTTGACTACGTCCACGCGCACGCGACCGGCACCCCGCAGGGCGACGCCGTGGAACTCGCGGCGTTGGAGACGCTCGCCGCCGACCTCGACCTCACCGGATTGCCGGTTGGCTCACACAAGGGAGCGATTGGCCATCTCCTGCACGCCTCCGCGCTGCCCGCGATCGTCGCCACGGCCCTAGTCCTACGAACCGGGGTCGTGCCCCCCACCGCCGGGCTCGCCAACCCCGAGCCCTGTCGCAGGCTCCATCTCGGCCCCGCTCGGCTGGCGTCGGCAGCAACCACGGTTGCCGCGGTAACCAGTTTCGGCTTCGGCGGCAATAGCTGCACGCTCGTGTTGGGTCGGGTCGCGAGTTAACGAGATCGAAGGGCAGCACGAGGAGGGCGTCACCGGCCATGGTGGCGAACACAAGCTGCCGGTGCGGAAACAGCGTAAGGCCCTCCCACGTGCCGGAGTCACTCCACGCGCGCAGGAGGCCTTACGGGTGCGCGGACTTTCCGCACACCGTGCGGATAGCGCCGCGTTAGCTAGGCCGATGCGGGAGAAGGATCTCTTGGAAGACCGCGTCGATGAACGGCCGCAGGTCTGGCGGATTCTGGTTGATGAGTTCGGCGAACTTTACGAAGTCGTCGACGTCCTGGTAGCCAAGGTCAACGACCTTCTGCGACCACTTGTCCGAGGAAGCCTTCACCCGGTCGACGAACGCGCCACCATCGCCGAGAGCGGAGTTGGCGCGCGCCTGCTGGAGCAGCTGCTCGTTTGCGGCGCGCAGGGCCTGGGCGGCGTCTGGGGCGTACTCCTGGAACGACCCACCCGCCTTCAAGATCGCATCGACGGCCCTGGCGCTCGCCTGCCACGTACCCTTGATCGAGCTCTCGAGGAAGACGTCGAGCCGGTCGAACAGGAGCTGCTTCGCCACCAGCGGCAGGGACTCCCAGAACTCCTTTTCGATCGCGAAGGTGCCGGTCGTGATGGAGTACCCCACGTCAGGCGAGGAGGTCACCTTGTTCGCGACCTCGGCGTAGCCACCGAGGTCAACACCGAGCAGCGTCGAGACGGTGCACTTCGCGACCTTCCGCTGCAAGCTCTCGAAGACCTCGTTGTACGGCACCGACATCGGCACCGCCCCGAGCGCCTCGATCTCCTTGCTCTGCGTCTGGCCGCCCGACAAGATCTGCATGCCGCGGAAGTCGGCGAGGGAGGTGCGCCGGTCGGAGCAGACCATGAGGCTGTGGCCGGACATGAACGCGGGGATGAGCACGTGCATACCGGCCTTGTCGAACTCCTCCATAACTTGGGGGTGTTGAAGGCGACCATAATCTTGGGGGTGTTGAAGGCGACCTCGACCATCCACGCGTGCGTCGCCATCACACCGACGAGCGGGGTCTGCCGCCCTTGGAACGAGGCGTCGTTGAGGGCGACCGCGGCCGGGTACTCGGAGGGCTCGTACACCGGCATCGTGTTGGTCAGGTGGAGCCGCCCGTCGCGCAGAGCGTCATCGGCTTCCGCGGGTTGCGCGACGGCGTTGGCGTAGGCGACCTCAAACTTGATCTTTCCGCCTGACCACTCCTCGACCGCTTTGATGTAGTCCTCGTTCCGGGCACCGGTCGGGGAGCCCTTCGGCGCGGGTGTCTGCGTCCGGATAACGATGGGAGAGATGTTCTCGAAGGCGGCGAGGTACTGCTCCTTGGTAGCGCCGAACGGCACCCCCTGACCGGAACCGGAGCCGCCGCTAGCGCCATCCGAGTCCTCAGCGCACGCCGCGAGGGCCATCGCCCCTGCCAGCGCGACCGCCAGCAGCCGTGACGTCCGCTCCGTGGACCGTGCTCTCATCGCCGAACCTCTTCTCCCGCGGTTATGTAACAGGGGTTGTATCATGGCTGATATATAACCATTGTTCTGTAACGGTGACAATGGTCACAAGGGTTTTTCCTGCGAGGAGTGGACCCCGCCCTCGCCCGTGGCCTTTGACCTGTCAGAACCTCAGACGAAACACCCAGATAGGATCGACTCGTGCCGAAGATCGTGGACCCCGACGACCGTCGTGCCGATCTGGCGGCAGCGGCCGCGCGGCTCATCGCCACCGTCGGGCTGGACAACGTCCGTCTCAAGGATGTGGCGGCTGAAGCCGGGTGGACCACGGGAGCCTTGACGCACTACTTCCCCGACAAGCGGTCGCTGCTCGTCATGGCCATGACGACCTCGCTCGACCAGCTGCAAGGGCGAAAGGAGACGGCCGTCGGGGCCGACGGAGACGAGTTTCGGTGGCTCCTGGAGCAGGCGCTGCCGCTCGACGAGGAACGCATCCGGCACTGGCGGGTCACTCTCACGCTCATCGTTCAGTCGTGGAGTGATCCTGAACTCAACGAAATTAAGTTGAAAGCCTTCCGTCGCTGGCGGCGACGCATTGTCACTCTTTTGGCGGAAGGCCAGAAATCAGGGCGCTTCCTCCCCGACCTCGACCCCGAGGAGACGGCTGACGAGACCATCGCGGTCGTCGACGGTGTCGCGACTCTGGCGGTCTTCGATCCCGACCGGTGGCCCGCCGAGCGCCAGCTCGCGTTCCTTGACCGCCACCTCGCCCGAATTTCGTGCTGACGGCACGCTGATCCAGCCGGCCGCGCTCGGGCGCCGGCGCGCATCGCGGCTCACCCCAACCGGCGCGCGCGGTACGCGCTCCCCACGCCTCGAACGATCTTTCGTTCGCTGATCCCGCGCCCTCTCCAGGGCTCTTGCGTTCCCCGCCGAGGTAGCGCGGCCCCTTGCTTCGTCATCTCGGATAATCCTACGATTCATATGCATTATTTTTGCCAGTGACACCCCGGAGGCCCTCATGACCGGTTCCACCCCCACACGCCCCCGTGTGTCCCCTCCGCCCAGACTCGACGTCCTCGTCATCGGTGCCGGGTTCTCCGGTCTGTATGCCCTCTACCGACTCCGGGAGATGGGCCGTCGCGTGCACGTCATCGACGCCGCGTCCGACGTCGGCGGGGTGTGGTATTGGAATCGCTATCCCGGCGCGCGCTGCGACATCGAAAGCGTCGAGTACTGCTACTCCTTCTCTCAAGAGCTCGTCAAGGAATGGAACTGGACCGAGCGGTATCCGGCCCAGCCCGAAATCCTGGCCTACATCAACTACGTCGCCGACAAGTTCAACCTGAGGCCGAGCATCACGTTCAACACCCGCGTCACCACTCTCCACTGGGACGACGCCACCACCACGTGGACCGCCACGACCGACCACGGCGAGACGGTCGTCGCCGAACACGTGATCATGGCGACGGGGCAGTTGTCGGTGCCGGTATACCCCAACATCCCAGGGCTCGACGATTTCGCGGGCCAGCGCTTCCACACCGGGATGTGGCCGCACGAGGAGGTCACCTTCCACGGCAAGCGAGTCGGGGTCGTGGGGACGGGCTCCTCGGGCGTCCAAATCATCCCGCAAATCGCCAAACAAGCCGCGCACCTGTACGTGTTCCAGCGCACCCCGCACTACGTGGTGCCGGCCAACAATTTCCCGCTTGACGAAGAATACCTAGAGAACATCAAGAACAATTTCGAAGAGTATCGCGAAATCGCGAGGAACAGCCCGTCCGGGACGCACCGTAAGATTAGCGAGAAATCGGCGCTTGAGGTCTCCGAAGAGGAGCTCAACGCCACGTTGCAGGAGTACTGGGACCGCGGTGGTCCGGATATCCTCGCCGCGTTCAAGGACATCCGCACGAACGAGGCGGCGGCGGAGCGCGTCGGGGAGTTCATCCGCAAGAAGATCCGCGAGATCGTGAAGGATCCCGAGGTCGCGGAGAAGCTCTGCCCGAAAGGCTACCCGTTCGGCTCCCGGCGTCTCGTGCTCGAAATCGGCTACTACGAGACCTTCAACCGGGACAACGTGACCTTGGTTGACGTCAAGGCCGACCCGATCGAGCGGATCACGCCGTCCGGCGTGCGCACCGAAAGCGGCGCGGAGTACGAGGTTGACGCGCTCATCTTCGCGACCGGGTTCGACGCGCTCACCGGTTCCCTGTTCAACATCGACATTCGCGGCGTCAACGGCGTCTCGCTGAAGGAGGCCTGGCAGGACGGGCCGCAGACGTACCTCGGCATCGCCACCCACGGCTTCCCGAACATGTACTTCGTCGCCGGTGCCGGCAGCCCGTCGGTGCTCAGCAACGTCATGATCTCCATCGAGCACCACGTCGAATGGATAACCGACCACATCGAGTGGCTGCGCCAGCGCGGTCTGCACCGGTCGGAAGCTGATGTGGCTGCCCAGCAGCGCTGGACCGAGCACGTCTACGAGGTCGCCAAGCCGACGACCTTCATGAAGGGCAATAGCTGGTACACGGGCGCGAATATCCCTGGGAAGCCGCGGGTGTTCTCGCTCTATCTGGGGGGCGTCGGCGAATACCGAAAGATCTGTTCTGACGTGGCCGCCCGCGACTACGAGGGGTTCGTGACCTCATGAGCACGCAGCACAAAGCACCACTCGCCGGAATTCGAGTAATCGAGATCGGCTCGATGTACGCGGCGCCGACCGCCGGACGCATGCTCCGTGATTTCGGCGCGGACGTCGTGAAAATCGAGGACCCCACGGCCGGTGACTACGCCCGCCAGTGGGAGCCCAAGCACGCAGGGCTGGCGATCGGGTTCGCGCGCCTGAACTCCGGCAAGCGCTCGGTCGGCATTGACCTGCGCCGCCCGGAGGGGCGAGACGTCGTTCGGCGGTTGATTCGCACGGCCGACGTGCTCATCGAGAACTTCCGACCGGGCCGGATGGAACGCTGGAACATGAGCTACCAGGAGCTGTCCCGGGAGAATCCGCGACTGGTGATGACCCGGGTCAGCGGGTTCGGTCAGACCGGCCCCTACCGGGAACGGCCGGGGTTCGGGACCGTCGCGGAGACGGCGAGCGGCTACGCCTTCCTCAACGGCTGGCCGGACACCCCGCCGACCGCGCCTCCGTTCGGCTTCGCCGACTCCATCGCCGGCATCTCCGCGGCGTTCGGGACGACGATGGCGCTCTACCGGCGCTCCATCGATGGTGTCGGCTCGGAAGTCGACGTCGCGCTGTACGAGCCCTTGATGTTCATCATGGGCGACGCGGTGTTGAACTACACGGCGACCGGACGAATCATGCAGCGGCAGGGAAATTCGTCCGGATCGGCGTCGCCACGCGGGATTTACCAGGCCGGTGACGGCAAGTGGCTGTCCATCGCCGCGTCCAACCAGTCCATCGCGATGCGCCTGTTCGACGCGATGGGTCGCCCTGACCTCAAGACCGACGAGCGCTACGCGACGAATGAGGCGCGCATGGCGAACAACGAGTCGCTGCAGCGAATCGTCATCGACTGGGTCCGGCAGCGGCCGCGCGATGAGGTCCTCGCGATTCTGGAGCGGCACGAGGTCGTCGCGGCACCGGTCAACGACGCGAAGGACGTCGCCGAGGACCCGCATTTCCTCGAACGGACCCTCGTGGAGTTGACCAACACCGTCTTTGGCCGAGCGATGATGCCGGGGCCGGTCCTGCACGTCACCGGTTACCGCGGCCCCGAGTACAACGGTGTGCCCCAGGTGGGCGAGCACACCCGGCAAGTTCTCGTCGACGAGCTGGGTATGTCCAGCGAGGAGTTCTCCACGCTCGCCGCATCCGGGGTGATCAGTGACCGCTGACCCGCTCTCTCGTCCCGACGCCCTGGATGCGGCGCCCTCCCCGGGTCCGCGTGATCCCGAGCTGGCAGCCCTCGCCGAGCAGAGCCGCCAGCAAGGCCGGCGCGCGCTTCCGCAGCTCACCGTCGCGGAAGCGCGCGCCCGGACGACGCAGGGCAACCAGCTCTGCTCGGACGGTCCACGGACGGGCCTCACCGTCGACGAGCACACCGCGACCGTCGACGGGCGCGCCATCACCCTTCGGATCTACCGGCCGGAGAAGCCGTCCCTCGCCACCGTCGTCTATTTCCACGGCGGCGGCTGGATCACGGGTGATCTCGATTACGGCGACGAGCTGTGCCGGTTCCTCACGGTCGACGCGTCCTGCACGGTCGTGAGTGTCGACTATCGACTGAGCCCCGAGCACCCCTTCCCCGTCCCACTGGACGACGCATACGCTGCATTAATCTGGATAGATAGGAACCGAAGGGACGCGACGCCCCTGATCGTGGCGGGGGATAGCGCCGGTGGGAACCTGGCCGCAGCGTGTACCCTCCGGGCTCGGGAGGAAAGGGGTGGACCGGCCATCGACGCACAGGTGCTCATCTACCCAGTCACCGACGTCAATCTCGACCGCCCGTCCTACCGGCGCTGCGCGGAGGGTTTCCCGATCGGCCGCGCGGATATGGAGCACTGCTTCAATCTGTACGTCCCCCGACCGGAGCAGCGCACCCTGCCTGAGGTGGCGCCACTGCGAGCGGCGTCACACCGGCACCTGCCGCCAGCCGTGGTGGTCGTGGCTGGTCACGATCCCCTCCGCGACGAAGGTATCGCCTACGCCGAGCGGCTCCGGGCCGCCGACGTTCCGGTTCGGCTGCTCGATTTCCCGGATCTGTGTCACGCCTTCTTGCGATTCTCGCGTGTCTCGGCGGCGGTGCGACGCGCACGCAGCGCGATCATCGAGGCAGTGCGCGTGCTAATTGCGCAACTATCGGCAGCCCCGGCGGGGACGCCGAATATGAAGCCATGACTATCCTGTGCCGGTGCGTGGTCAACGCACCAGAACATCCGAAAAGGTATACCGATGGGCAGTGAACCCCTCCGACCGCAAAAGACCGCGATGCTGGTCGCGCAGCGCATTGTGGCCGACATCAACAAGCGCGGTAACCGGGAAGGCGACCGGCTGCCTCCGGAACGAGTGATGCTGGAGACATATGACGTCGGCCGGGGGACCCTCCGGGAATCGCTCCGCTTCCTCGAGCTGCAGGGCATCATCACCCTGAAGCCCGGTCCCGGCGGCGGCCCGGTGGTGCAGCGCCCGGACGCGAGCGGGTTGGCCACGTCCCTCATGCTGCTTCTCCAGTTCGCGAAGGCACCGTTCCGCACCATCGCGGAGGCCCGCGTCGGCCTCGAGCCCATGATCGCGCAGCTCGCCGCGCAGCGGATGGACGACAAGCAGCTCGCCGAGCTCAAGGCGAGCGTCGAGGCCATGCACGAGCACCTCGACGACCAATCGGCGTTCCTCGAGGAGAACAAGCGCTTCCACCAGATCATCGCGCAGGGCTCGGGTAACGCCATGTTCGGTTACCTCATCGATGCCTTGCTCGGCATCTTGGATGGCTCGGCGATCGGCATCGACTACCCCGAAGTCCGGCGCGCGGCCGTGCACAAGGCGCACCTCAAGATCTACGAAGCGCTCGAGGAGCGGGACCCCTCCGCCGCTTCAGACGCCATGCTGGACCACGTCACGCAGTACCTCCGGTACGCCGAGAAGAAGTTCCCGGAGGTGCTCAACGCGCCCATCGTCTGGACGATCGCATAGCCCTGGGCGATCGCAGCCGCGGGCGCACGACCGCCCACCGCTGTCGACCGCCCATGGGTGTGGGGGAACGCCGCGGGATCACTCCGGCGGGGGGAACTGTGGGCGCCGCTTCTCCAGGAACGCGGTCGCTCCCTCGATCATGTCCGCGCTGCCGACCGCCTGCACGAGCATGCCGATCCCGGTGGAGAAGTTGTCGCGCGCGGCGTTCCACCAGATGTTCGAGCTGATCTTCGCGATCTCCAGGTACCGCGGGCTGAGCGCCGAGAGCTCCTCCACCAGGTCATCGACCGCCTGGACGAGCTCGTCATCGGGGACGACCTTGTTGACCAAGCCGAGTTCCAGCGCTTGGCGAGCGGTGTAGCGACGGCAGAGGAAGGACATCTCCTTCGCCCGCTTCTCGCCGATCTGCACGCTCAGCACGTTGGTGGCGCCGGTGACCGGAGCGCTCCCCACCCGGGGGCCGGTTTGCCCGAACGTCGCCGACTCCGCGGCGATCGCGAGGTCACAGGCCACGACCAATTCGTTTCCGCCACCCGCGGCCGCGCCATTCACCGCCGCGATCACGGGGCGCGGGCACAGTCGGATCGCGTCGAAAAGCCGCCACGACATGCGATACAGCTTGCGCATTTCCTTGAGCGTCGGCGCACCGAGCAAATCGAGTGCTCCGCCGGCGCAAAACGCGCCAGGAGCGCCGGTAATGACGACTGCCCGCGAATCGGTACTCGCCTCAATCGCCTCGATGGCCGCGGCGGCCATCTCGGGATCGAACGCATTGCGACGTTCCGGCGCGTCGAGGGTAATCCAGGTCGCCTCGCCTCGCCGATGTACGTGAACCTTACCCATTCTTGTCGACTTTCTCGGTCTCCGGGCGCACCCGCAATGTCACCTTGCCGGTCGCGGACCGGCTGCTCAGCTCACGCAGAGCGTCGGCAGCCTCCGTCAAGGGGAATTCCCGTCCGTCCACCGGCCGGATATACCCATTCGCGAACCACGTCATGAGGTCGCGCCACTGGCGCTGGGGATAGTCCGGCTCGCCCTCGATCAGCATTCCCCACGCGACCCCACGGACGTCAACGTTCTTGAGGAGCAGCCGGTTCGCGGCGATCGTCGGAATGCTGCCCTCCGCGAATCCGAGGACCAACAGCCGCCCCTCCTTCCGGAGGCACCGAATCGAGTCCAGGAAGCGGCTACCTCCGACCACATCGGCGACTACATCCACCCGATCGCCGCCGAGCCGCTGGCGCACGGTCTCCAACCACCCGTCGGCCGGGATGACGTCATCGGCGCCACAGCGCCGGGCGAGCTCGGCCTTGGCGGGGGTGGAGACGACCGCGAGGACGGTGGCCCCCAACGCCTTCCCGGTCTGAACCAGCGCCGTGCCCAAGCCGCCGGCGGCCCCGTGCACGAGGAGGATCTCCCCCGGACGCAGTTGTCCGCGTCGGGTCAGCGCGAGGTGGGCGGTGAGGTAGTTCATCGGCATCCCCGCCGCGCTGCGGAACGACACGCCCGCGGGTAAGGGGAAGACCCACTCCGGCCGCGCGGTGACCCGTTCCGCCCACCCGCCGATGCGCACGAACGCGGCGACCCGATCACCAGGCGCGACGTCGGCCCCCGGAGGCGCGGCCACGACCACCCCGGCGACCTCCACCCCCGGGACGAACGGCAGCGGGGGTTTGCGCTGGTATTCCCCGCGGCTCATCAGCAGGTCAGGGAAGCTGACCCCGGCGGAGTACACGTCGATGTGCACCGCCGTGTCGTCCGCGGGTGCGGGCAGGTCGACGACCCGCAGGCCGTCAGGGCCGGTCAAGGCGGTCACCTGCACCGCCCGCACCGTCGTGACGCTGTCGTTCCTCGTCATGACCGGGCGGTCCCCGCCTCGCGGTCGTAGACCTCCGTGCCCTTGACCGCCGCGAACTCCTCCCGCAGGACGTTGCGCTGGATCTTCTCCGACGGCGTGCGCGGGAGCTCCTGGCGGAACCAGACGTAGCGGGGGATGGCGAACGTCGGCACCCGCCCTCGGCACCAGTCCCACAGCTCCTGGGCGGTGAGATCCCCGTTGGGGACGATCACCGCCAACACCTCGTCTTCGCCGGCGTCGACGTCCGCGGGCACGCCGAGAATCGCGCACTCCGCGATCGCCGGGTGCTTGAGCAGGGCCTGCTCCACCTCGTAGCAGCTGATGTTCTCGCCCCGGCGCCGCAGCGCGTCCTTGAGCCGGTCGACGAAGTAGTACCAGCCCTCCTCGTCCCGCCGGACCGCGTCACCGGTGTGGAACCACATGTTCCGCCACGCCTGCGCGGTTTTGTCCGGCATGTTGTAGTAGCCCAGGCTGCAAATCCACGGGTGCTTGGGACGGACCACGAACTCGCCGACCTCCCCGATTGGCACCTCCATATCGGTCTCGGGGTCGACGATCGCGACATCGAACCACTTGGCGGCGTTGAGGCCCGCGGCACCGGGCGGCCGCTCCTCGCCGTACGGGCTGAGGATCGGCGTGGTCGTCTCGGTCGTCCCGTACACCTCGACGAAGGCCTCGATGCCGAAGCGCTTCTTGAAGTCCTCGAGGATGGACCAGGCGGTGGGGGCGGCGAAGACGCAGCGGAGCTTGTTGTCCGCGTCGTCGGGGCGACGGGGCTGCTTCCAGATGAAGTCCATCATCACCCCGAGGAAGTTGGTGACCGTCACGTCATGCTCGCGGAGCTGGTCGACCCAACGGCTGGCGCTGAAGCGCGAGCGGATGACCGCGCGCCCGCCGGCGATCAGGGCGGGGTAGAGCGCCATGTACTGGGCGTTGCCGTGGAACAGGAACAGCGGCGTCACCGCCATCCACGTGTCGTTCTCGGTGAATCGGGTGAGGCAGCGGGTGAGCTCCGCAAAGAAGTTCATCTGGGCGTTCGGCATCGCCACGCCCTTGGAGAGGCCCGTCGTCCCCGACGTGAAGAAGACCGCGGTCAGGTCGCGGGCGTCGGGCTCCGGTCCGTCGTATCGGTCCGCCTCCAGCAGCGTGTCCCACGGCTCCGCCCGCCAGCCAGCCGCCCGCAGGCGCTCGACCGCCCCAGCGGCCCCGCCGGTGGTGTCGATAACCCAGAACGCCTCGACGGTGGGGAGCTCGTCTTTGATGGCGATGAAGCGGTCGGCGAGATCGTCGTCGACGACGACGAACCGCGCCTCCACGAGCTGCACCTGGTGGCGGAGGAACTCGCCTTCGTACGCGGTGTTGATCGGCGCCTCGACCAAGCCACCGACGGCGGTGCCGTACCAGGTGAGGACGAAGCGGGAGGAGTTCTTCGCCATGATGACGACGCGGTCCCCGCTTTCGGCCCCAGCGGCGCGCAAACCGCCCGCCACCCGTTCGGCGGAGTCCAAGAGCTGCCCGAACGTGATCGTCACGTTCTCCTCGGGCGCGATGAGGTAGGTCCGGTCGCCGCGCTCGCGGGCCTGTCGCCTCAGGACGTGCGCCCCCGTCCAACGAGTCCAATCCGGATCAGTGGGCTCGAGGTCCTCGTAGTAACGGGTCACGTTCGACCTCCTCGTCATCGGGGCACCGCGGGCCACGCCCACCGGGTCACGGTTCGCGCCGTTACGGCGAACCCCGCCGCGACCAAATCACTAATGATGAGTCGAATGAATCGCATGAATTCTCCCCCGAAGCGGCCCCCACTGCCATCACCCGAACATGCGATCCGGCGTCAGCTGAACCGCTCTCCGGGCCCCGCGCCCACCCCGCGCCAGCGGCAGACGCCGCGACCGCCCCGCGAGACGGCCGGCTATCCGCCCCCTCCGCGCGATGAGCGCGGCGACGCCCGGCTCCGGCGCTAGTGGCGGACGAACACGCGCACCTCATCGAGCCCGGCGCGCGAGGTCCGAAAGCCGTTGACCGGATGGCTGAGATCGGGATAGCCGAAGGAGATTCCCGCGACGATCTTCTGTGTATCGGGGATGTCGAAGTAGTCACGAATAAACGGCGCCACCATCGCGAGCGCGGCCTGCGGCACGGCCGCCAAACCGAGCGCGTGCGCGGCGAGGAGAAAGTGTCCGATGTAGACACCGGCGTCGATCGCCCCGTAGACCTCCTGTTCGGCGGCGGTCGTGACGATCGCGACGTGCGGGGCGCCGAAGAGCTCGTAGTTCCTCAAAGCCTGCCGCGCCCGCGCCGCGCGGTCATCGCGGGCGATCCCCACCGCGTCGTAGAGCTGCCATCCGCTCTCCCGACGCCGCTCCTGGTAGACCCCCGAATACGCAGACGGCATGGGGAAATCCGGCTTCATCTCCGGACCCGTCCGGCGCACGTGCTCGACGAGAGCCGCGCGAAACCGCTCCGTCCCCTCGCCGACGGTCACGATGACGTGCCATGGCTGGGTGTTGCACCACGACGGGGCGCGCTGGGCCAGCGTGAGGAGTCGGTCGATGATCTCTTCGGGCACCTCGCGCGCCGCGAAGGCCCGACAACTCCACCGGCCGTGGAGGATACGTTCGAGCGCGGCGGCGTCATCAGTCTCGGCGGGAGTGTGCATCACCAGCACCTACAGCCCTAGCAACCTCTGGAGCGTGCCACCCAAGATGGCCTTGACCTCGTCGTCGCGCAGCCCCAAGGCCTCGATGGCGCGGATCTCCTCAGCGGGATTCGTCATGGGCCAGTCCGAGCCGAACACGATGCGCTCCGCGCCGTGCTTGCGGATCAGGTCACGGACGCGCTCCGGGCGCAGCGTGGTGAGCGCCGGCGGCCAGCTCGTCTCCAACACGACGTCCACGCCCGCGAGCAGCTCCGCGGCGTCGTCGAAAATCCGGTAGCCCCCGAAGTGACAGGCCACCAGGCGCAGCTTCGGGAACTGCTTGGCGATATCCCGAATCATGGCCGGGCTGGAGAGGCTGTTGGTGTAGGCGTCGCCGCCGGCGCCGACGTGGGTGATCACCACGTAGTCCTCGCCGAAGGCCTCGAAGATCTCCCACAGCCGCGGGTGGTTGAGCGGGAAGCGCTGGAACAGCGGGTGAATCTTCACCGCCCGCAGCCCGTGGCGGCGCAGACTGGCGAGATTCTCCTCCACCGACAGATCAACGTGGACGGTGCCGAACGGGATGCGCCGCTCCGAGGCGACGCTCGCCACGAAGGCGTTGACCTTGTCGACGTGGCGGGCCTGATTCGCGATCGCGAGACAACAGCTGATGTCGACGCCGCTGCGCGTCATCTCGGCGGTCAGGCCACTGATCGTGCCGTCGCCCCGGGGCTCCAGCCCGGGCACCCGGTTCCCGCTCAGCGCCGCCGCCGCGATGTGGTCCGGCCACACATGGGTATGCGCATCGATAATCATCGTCACAGCTTTCCGGACTCGCCGCCGTCCACCACGAAGATCGCACCCGTGGTGAACGACGACAGGGGCGACAAGAGGAGACACACGAGCGGCACGAGCTCCTCGGGCTCGGCGATCCGCCCCGCTGGGATCTTCGCGATCCGCCGGCGCAGCAAGTCCTCCGACTCGAGCACCGCCCGCTGGGCGTCCGTGCGGAACGCCCCGGGAGCGACACAGTTGACCTGGACGTTCTTCGAGGCCCACTCGGCGGCGAGCGCCTCGGTGAACCGAACGATGGCTCCTTTGGAGGTCGAATACCCCACGAGCTGGGGCTTGCCGCGCACGCCGGTCGTCGAGGCGATGTTGACGATCTTGCCGCCACCCTGCGCGATCATGTGGCGCCCGGCGGCTTGCGCGAGCAGCATCGGCGCGAAGACGTTGACCGCCAGCGTCTCTTTCCAAATCTCCGGATCTTGGTCAACGAACTTCCCCGCCGGCGCGATCCCCGCGTTGTTCACCAAGCCGTCGATACGGCCGAACCGCGACACCACCTCGTCGACGAGGCCGGCGACCCGTGCCTCGTCCCGCATATCAACCTCGATCGCCGTGATCCGGCCCTCGCCCCGGGCCGCCACGTCGGCTAGCGCCTGCGTGGACCGGGCCGCGGCCACGACGGTGGCCCCTTCCGCCGCGAGCGCCACCGCCATCGCGGCGCCCAGTCCCCGGCTCGCCCCGGTGACCAGGATGACCCTGTCCCTCAGCTGCAAATCCATCAGTGGGCTCCCTTGACGAGTCGACGAGCGAGCGAGTCGAGCAGGACCTCCGTGGCGCCCTCGTAGATCCGCAGCGGCCGCGCGTTGCGGTACAACCGCTCGATCTTCGAGCCCGACACCAGCCCGAACCGCCCCATGACCTGCACCGACCGGTCGACCACGCGGCCGGCGGCTTCGGTGGCCGCCACCTTGGCGATCGACGAGTAGTCGAGGTGGCGCAGGGGGTCAGCCTGGGCCAGCGCCGCGGCGCGGTAGGTGATCGCCCGGGCTGTCTCCACCTCCGTCCACGACAGGGCAAGGTATTGGGAGACCGCGCCGATCTCCGCCAACGGCTTGCCGAACTGCTCTCGGGTACGGGCGTGGCGCAGCGCCTCGTCGAGCGCGGCCTGCGCAAGCCCCACGGCGGAGCCCGCGACGCTCACTCGGAACACCGCGAGCGTCTGCAAGACCAGGGAGAACGCCTTTCCGGGGACCCCGATCCGGTGGGTCGCGGGCACGACCACGTCGTCGAAGGTGAGCTCACCCAGGATGTGGGGGGCGATGAGGTCCGCGCCGCGCTCGACCGTGAGGCCCGGCGTGTCGGCCGGCACGAGGACCATCGACCAGCCGTCCCCCTCGCGCCCCAGGACGCTGTAGAAGTCCGCCGCGCCCCCGTTGGTGATGAACGACTTGCGGCCGGTGATGCGCACGGAGTCGCCGTCGGCGGTCACGGTTGTGCTGACCGCGCGGAGGTCGGAGCCCACATCCGGCTCGGTCAACGCCAAACCGGCGATGACCTCGAGCGCCGCCACTTTCGGCAGCCACGCGCTCTTGAGCTCCTCGGAGCCCCCGACCGCGAGCGCGTAGCTGCCGATGCCCTGCATGGCGAACAGCGAGTCGAGGTGAGCCGAGGTGTACATCAGCGCCTCGCGCACCACCGCGATCGCGAGCGGGTCGAGGGTGTCGCTCGCCCCGCCGTAGGCCGCCGGCACGACGTGGCGGGTGAGCCCGCTCGCCTGGAGCACCTCGCGGCAGCGCGGGTGCACCTCAGTCATCGCGTCGGCCTCCGCGGCGAACGGCTCGACCTCCGCGGCGACCGTCCGGGCGGTCTCCTGGAGCTGCCGATACTGCGGGCCGAGGTCGAAGGGTTGGCCTTCCACGGCACGATCCTCTCTTTCCCCTGGGCGGCGGTCAGCGGCGCTGGTCGAACTTCCGGCCGAGGAATTCGCTGATGATTCGGATCCGCTGCATCGTCGGCGTCCCGCCCGCCACCGCCCACCCGTGGGCGTCCCGGTGGAGCCGCTCCAGACCGTACTCCTCCGTCAGGCCATTGGCGCCGTGGAGCTGCATGGCCATGTCGGTGACCTTCTTGGCCATCTCGTTGGCGGCGCACTTAGCCAGGGAGACGTAGAGCGGGTTGGGCAGTCCGTTGTCCACGGTCGCCACCGCCCGGTCCCGCAGCAAGCGGGCGCTCTCGACCATGAGGAGCATGTCCGCGAGGGCGAGCTGCACGCTCTGGAACTCGATGAGCGGTTTGCCGAACTGTTCGCGCTTCTGCACGTAGGAGACGGTGGCGTCCAGCGCCGCCTGCGCGATCGCCAAGCTCATGGTCGTGTTCCCCAGGCGTTCGATGGAGAACACGTGGAAGAGCTTGCGGAAACCGCCGGCGGGAACGACGAGGTTCTCCTTGGGCACGAAGACGTCTTCCATGATGACGTCAGCGGAGGGAATACCGCGGAAGCCGATGAGCCGCTCCGGCTTTCCGAAGCTGACGCCGGGCATGTCCTTGTCGATGACGACCGCGCCGATGCCCTTCGACCCGGGGGCGTCGCTGAGCCGGCAGTACACGAGGTAGAGGTCCGCCTCGCCGCCGTTCGATATCCAGCGCTTCGTGCCGTTGAGGATGAAGCCGTTGTCAACGGGTTTCGCGGTGGTCCGCATGTCGGTCGCCGCCGAACCGGCGTCCGGCTCGGAAATCGCGACCGCCATGGTCTTCTCACCGGTGATAATCGGCGGGAGCCAGCGCTCACGCTGCTCCTCGGTGCCGAGGTGATTGATGACCTGGGACGGCCCGGTGTTCGCCTCGAAGATTTGGAAGGCCGCCGGCCGGCACACCTTGGCGAACTCCTCGATGACAACCAACGCCTGGGCGAGGGGTGCCCCGGCGCCGCCATACTTCTCCGGAAGCGCGATACCGAGGAATCCCAAGTCGCCGAGCTGCCGCCGCTGTTCGTAAGAGATTGGGGTACGGGAGCGGTCCATCTCTTCCGCTAGCGGTCCGTAGACCTCGGCCGCCACCTGCGCAGCCAAACTGCGGATGTCGGCGTAATCGTCCTTTGTGGTCATACGGGCCTCTTTCTGACGTGCGTGATTGAGCTGGCGAGGGGTGTCTACGAACCGCTCGCGCTGCGGTCGCCCCATGGACTTCTGATGACAATCATGATAAGCAATAACCATGGCAGTTGCGCAATCCCCGGCAGACGCAGTGATCATTGGCGCCGTACGGACGGCGAGCGGGAAAGGCCGGGCGGGCGGGGCGCTAGCCGAGGTCCACCCGGTTGACCTGCTCGCTCAGACGCTCGCCGCCCTCGTCGACCGGTGCGGTATCGACCCGGGGATGGTCGACGACGTGATCATCGGCTGCGTCTCCCAAGCGGGCGAACAGTCCGCGACCCCGGGACGGATGGCCTGGCTCGCGGCCGGCTTCCCCGAGCACGTACCGGCGGTGACCATCGACCGCAAGTGCGGATCGAGTCAGCAGGCGGTGCACTTCGCGGCGCAGGGGATCCGGGCCGGGACGTACGACATCGTCATCGCGGGCGGTGTCGAGTCGATGAGCCGTGTGCCGATGGGATCGGCCCGCATGGGCGCCGACCCCTTCGGCCCGCGGGTCACCGAGCGGTACGCCCCTGGCCTCGTGTCGCAAGGCGTCGCCGCGGAGCTCGTCGCCGCGCGGTGGAAGCTCGACCGCACCGCGCTCGATGAGTACTCGGCACGGTCGCACCGACTCGCCGCTCAGGCGCAGGCGAGTGGGGCCTTCGACCGCGAGATCATTCCGATCACAACGCCCTCCGGGGTCTTCGACCGCGACGAGACGATCCGCCCCGACACCACCGTGGAGCGGCTCGCGGAGCTCAAGCCGGTCTTCCAGACGCCCGAACTCGCCGAACGTTTCCCCGACGTCGACTGGTCCATCACCGCCGGTAACTCGTCCCAGATCACTGACGGGGCCAGCGCACTGCTGTTGACCAGTCGCGCCAAGGCGGAGGAACTCGGCCTCACCCCGCGTGCCCGGATCCACTCGATGGCGGTCTGCGGCGACGATCCCCTGCTCATGCTCACGGCGCCCATTCCGGCCACACGCCGGCTGTTGCAGCGCTCCGGGATGTCCCTCTCCGACATCGACCACATCGAGGTCAATGAGGCGTTCGCACCCGTTCCCCTGGCGTGGCTCGCGGAATTCGACGACGTCGACCCCGACAAGCTGAACCCGAGGGGTGGCGCGATCGCGCTTGGTCATCCGCTCGGGGCTTCCGGCGCCCGGCTGATGACGACCATGCTGCACGCGCTCGAAGACAACGACCAGCAATTCGGTCTTCAAGTGATGTGTGAGGCCGGCGGAATGGCCAACGCCACCCTCATTGAGCGCCTGTGACGGCCCGTGTGACAAAGGAGAATTGAATTGGACGTCAAGGGGACATCTGTTCTCGTCACCGGAGGAGCGTCTGGGCTCGGCGCCGCCACCGCGCGCCGGCTCGCTGCCGCCGGAGCCCACGTCGTCATTTACGACTTGAACGGCGAGCTCGGCGAGAGCGTCGCCAAAGAGATTGGCGGCACGTTTGTCCAGGGTGATGTGACCGATCCCCAGCGCGTGGACGAGGCGCTCGACGCCGCGGAAAAGAAGGCTCCGTTCCGCGTCCTCGTGCACTGCGCGGGCAAGGGAGGGACCGTCCGGGTCGTCGAGAAGGACGGCAGCCCCGGGTCCTTGGAGATGTACCAGAACCTCATCTCCATCAACTTGGTGGGCACGTTCAACACCCTGCGCCTGGCGGCCGCGCGTATGGCGCGCAACGAGGAGGTCGACGAGGAACGCGGCGTGTGCGTATTGACCGCCTCGATCGCCGCGTGGGAAGGGCAGATTGGGCAGATTCCGTACGCGTCGGCGAAGGCGGGCGTCGTCGGCATGACCCTGGTGGCGGCTCGTGACCTCGCGAGCAAGAAAATTCGCGTCACCTCGATCGCCCCGGGCGTTTTCGACACACCGATTTTGGCGCGGTTCTCGCAGGACATCCGGGACAGGTTGGCCGCCCAGGTTCCGCACCCATCGCGGCTTGGCCGGCCCGACGAATTCGCGAGCCTCGCGATGCACATCATCGAGAACAAGATGCTCAACGGCGAAACGATTCGGCTGGACGGCGCCCTCCGGATGAGCCCGCGCTGACCACGAGCCACGACGAACGAGGAGACACCAATGGGCGACCTCAAGGTCGAAGAGCGCGGCCGGGTGCTGGTCATGACGATGGACCGGCCGGAGTCTCGAAACGCCATGTCCCTGGCGATGGCCCGGGAAATCGCCGACGCGGTGACGATGCTGGACGAACGGCCGGACTTGAGCGTCGGCATCATCACCGGGGCGAACGGCACCTTCTGCTCGGGCATGGACCTCAAGGGCTTCACCCGGGGCGAACGTCCGGTGGTCGAGGGGCGCGGTTTCGCCGGGCTCGTCAAGAAGCCGCCGGCTAAACCGCTCATCGCCGCGGTCGAGGGGTACGCGCTGGCCGGCGGCTTCGAGATCGTCCTGTCGTGTGATCTCGTGGTCGCCTCGCGCGAGGCGAAGTTCGGCCTGCCCGAGGTCAAGCGCGGGCTGACGGCCGCGGCGGGGGGCTTGCTCCGCCTGCACCGGCGCATCCCCTATCACCTCGCGATGGAGCTCGTCCTGACCGGGCGGATGTGGCCCGCCACCGAGGCGGCCGAGGTCCACCTGGTCAACCGGCTCACCGAGCCCGGGCGCGCCTTGGAGGTGGCGCTCGAGCTCGCCGAGGAGGTGGCCGCCAACGCGCCGCTCGCCCTCGTCGCCTCCAAGCGGGTGATGATCGAATCCGTCGACTGGCCGCTCGCCGAGCAGTTCGATCGGCAAGACGCGATCGTCCAACCCGTCCGCGAGTCCGAGGACGCCAAGGAAGGTGCCCGCGCGTTCCTGGAGAAGCGGCCGCCGCGGTGGACCGGACGGTGAATCGCGAGACGCGCTGACGCGATTCCCGAATCACCAGAACTGAAAAATCACGAGAAAGAACAAGAAAAAAACTGGCGGCGTACCCTTCCACGACGGGGTACGCCGCCAGTTTTATGGACGGCTCACCGCTGTGTCACGACGGGCGCCGCTTGTCGAGTGCCCGCTCCCACAGGGCGTTGTAGTAGGACTGGAGGTCCGGCACACCCGCGGCGTGCCACTCCTCGAATCCGTCGTAGCCCACCGTGACGTCCCGGATGCCGACGTTCCGCACCAGCTCACCCCAGGTGTCCACCGCCTTGAGCAGGGTGTCGACGAACCCGTTCGGGTCGCGCACCGGGGCCGAGGAGCGCGCCGCCGCGAGCGCGTCGTCGTTCGCCTTCCGCAGCGCCTCCAGCGCGTCACCCGTGAGCTCGACGAAGCTGCCCTTCGCGTCCTTCACGGCCTTCAGCCCGGCCGCGACGTTCTCCCAGGTGGCCTTCAAGCTCGCGTCCAGCAGGACGTCCAGCCGGTCGTACAAGAGCTGCTGCGCGGCGAGCGGCAGGGCATTCCACCGGTCGAGGCTGATGGCGATGCTGCCACCCGGCGACTGAATGCCGATCTCCGGGTGGTAGGCGAAGTGCGGCGCCGCGGGAATGTACCCACCGAGCAGCGAGATGGTGAGGCTCGACATCGTGCAGTCGACGATCCCCCGCTGGAGGCTCTCGAACATCTCCGCGTAGTTCGCGGAGACCGGGTTCATCCCCAAGGCCTGGGCCTGCGTGCCTTGCATCTTGCTCTGGATGGCGATGTCGCGGCCCTTGAGCGAGGCCAGGTCGAAACGAGAGTCCGCGCAGTTGACGTAGAAGGCGCCGGCCGCGAACGCGGGCAGCAGGAGCTTGATCCCCTTCCGCTCGTACTCCTGGTAGATCTCGTCGAGTCCGACCGCGGTCTCGAGCATCGCGCCGTGCCACTGCAGCTGGCCATCCACCGGCGTCTGGCGGCCGATGAACGACAGCTCCCACAGCGCGTTCGACGCGGGGAAGTCGGCCGGCTCGAGAGAGGGAATGATCGAGCCGACGTCGAGACGGCCGTCTGCGAGCGCGTCGTCCACTTCGGCCGGTGGCGCCACGCCGTTGGAGAACACGACGTTGAACTTGATCTTGCCGCCGGACCACTCCTCCACAGCGGCCGCGTAGGCTTCGAACCGGCGACCGGTCGCCGCGCCTTTCGGCGCCGGGCTTTGGATCGTGAGCGTCACCGGTTCCATGTCGGCGAGCGCGTCGATGTACGCCTGCTTGTCGGCGCCATACGTCACCGACGTGGTCACCGTCCCGCTTCCGCCACCGGTACCGTCGTCCGCGCATCCCGTCAGCGACACGCCGAGCAGGACGGCCATGCCGAACGGGAGCGCTCGGCGGGTGCGCCTCAATAAGGTCATCTATTCCTCCAGTGCCCTCAGGACAGGGTGGGCGAAGCGCCCGTTCGGCACGGGCGCTGATCGTGATTCACTGCTCGGCTGTCCGGCGTGACACGGCGCGTTACGACGCCGAGGCCTCCCGCAGGAGCCGCGCATGTGCGAGCCATTCGCGCGCCTTCTCGGCGTGGGCGAGATCGACGTGCGTGCCGCGGAAGCGAACGGCGCCTTCGCCCTCGGCCACCGCTCGCTCGACCGTCGCGACGAGTTGCTCGTAGTAGGCGACCTCCTCGTCGGAGGGGGTGAACACCTCGTTGACGACGGGGACGTGCGACGGATGGATGACGATCTGCCCGCGGAACCCGAGCTGGAGGCCGTAGTCGGCGAACCGCCGAAGACCGTCGAGGTCGTTGAGGTTCTCCCACAGCCCGGTCAGCGGGTGCAGGCCGTACTGCCGGCAGGCCAGCAGGACCCGGCTGCGCAAGTAGAGGGTTTCCGAGCCCTCCGGGGACTGGCGGAACCCGACCGCGCGGGCGATGTCGGCGTGCTCGGAGGTCGGGCCGACCATGGCACCGACTCGGGGAGAGGCGGCAGCGATCTCGAAGCAGTTGGTGATCGCCTCGACCATCTCCACCGGAATGATCATTTCAAGGTCGGAGGCGCCGTTGCGGACCTCGAACCAGTCGATGAGCGCCTCCCACCGCACCACGTCGGCGGCGTCTTTCACCTTGGGGACGAAGAGCCCGGTGAGCTCCGGGCAGACGACCGCCTCGAGATCCGCGCCGGTGAGCCGGCTGGCCAACGGGTTAGGTCGGACGAAGAGCCCCACCCGCGGGGACGCCGCCCGCAGCTCCGCCAGCGTCGCGCGCACCGTCGCGCGGCTGGCTTCCTTGAGCTCAGCCGGCACGGAATCCTCGAGGTCGAGCACGATGCAGTCCGCGCCGCTGGCGAGCGCCTTCGGCGCCCACTCGGGCTTATGCCCGGGCACGAACAGAATCGACCGATACGGAAACACGTCCTGCTCCTACTTCTGTTCCAGCGCGACCCGGTCGAAGGAGTCCGGCGTGACACCGAACTCGCGCAGTTTGGCCTTCTGCACGCGCTGCGACGGCGTCTTCGGCAACTCCTCGACGAACCGCACATACCGCGGCACCGCGAACTTCGGGATGTGCGAATCGCAGTGCCGCCAAAATTCCTCGGCGGTGAGCGTGGATCCGGGCGCGCGGACCACGTACGCCATCACCTCGTCCTCGCCCGCCTCATAGGGCGCGGGCACGGCGATGACAGCGCATTCGACGATCTCGGGGTGGCGCAGGATCGCGGTCTCCAGCTCGTAGGAGCTGATGTTCTCGCCGCGGCGGCGCAGCGCGTCCTTGTACCGGTCGACGAAGTAGAACCACCCGTCCTTGTCCCGCCGCAGGGCGTCCCCGGTGTGGAACCACAGGTTCCGCCACGCTTCGACGGTCTTCTCGGGCATGTTGTAGTAGCCCATGCTGCAGATGAACGGGACTTTCGGCCGCACGACGAGCTCGCCGACCTGGCCGATCTCGACTTCCTCGTCGGTCTCCGGGTCGACCAGGGTCACGTCGAACCACTCGTCCGCGGCGAGTCCCGCGGCGCCGGCCGGTCGGTCCTCGCCGTAGGGGCTAAGGATCGGCGCGGAGGTCTCGGTCAACCCGAAGACCTCGACGAAGGCCTCGATGCCGAACCGCTCCTTCATCGGCCCCACGATCGAGGCGGCGGTGGGGGCCGCGAAGACGCAACGGAGGGGGTTGTCCGCGTCGTCGGGTCGCCGCGGCTGCTTCCAGATGAAGTCCATCATCACGCCGATGAAGTTCGTGACGGTGACCCGGCTCTCGCGGATCTGGTCGATCCACCGGCTGGCGGAGAATCGGCTGCGCAAGACGAAGCGAGCACCTTTGACGAGCGTGGGATAGGCCGCCATGAACTGGGCGTTGCCGTGGAACAGCGGCGTTACCGCCATCCACGCGTCGTCCGGGGTGAGGCGCACGAGTGAGACGGTCTCGTCGGCGAAGAAGTACATCTGGGCGTGCGGCATCGCCACGCCCTTGGACGGACCGGTCGTCCCGGAGGTGAAGAAGACCGCGGCGAGGTCCTGGGGCTGCACCGTCGGCAGCGCGATCTCATCCGGGGCCGGCGCCTTCTCCTCCAACTCCTCCCACGGTGCCGCCTGCCAGCCGTGCTGCCGCAGCAGCTCCATGGCCTGATCACGAATGCCCTTACCGGTATCGATCACCCAGAACTTCGTGATCGTCTTCGCCGCTTCCGCTACCGCGACGAAACGCTCGGCGAGGGCGTCATCAACCACCGCGAGTCGGGGCTCGACGGTCCGCACCTGGTGAGCGAGGAAGTCGTACTCGTACGCGGTGTTGATCGGCACCTCGACAAGCCCAGCGACCGCCGTACCGATCCAGGTACGCACGAAATACGACGAGTTCGCCGCGAAGATGACCACCCGGTCGCCGGGTTCCGCTCCCGCGGCGAGGAGACTGCGCCCCACGCGCTCAGCGGAATCCAGGATCTGGGCGTATGTCCACGTCCGCCCCTCCTCCGGGGCGTCAAGCCAAATCGCCTGCGGCCGCGTCGCCACTTGGTGCCGGAGCACCGTGGGCAACGCCCACTGTGTGCGGTCAGCGAAGGTAGGAACCAGGTCGCGGTAGTACCGGAAAGTCACAGTACGACCCCTTACGGTAGTCGCTCAACAGACACCAGAATCTATGGTTTTGATTAGCAGGAATCTACGCTACTCTGCCCCAATAGGCAAGAGAGGTGAGGGGTCATGAAGGCGGCCGTCTTACGCGAGTTCAATACCGAACTGGTCATCGAAGACATTGACATTGACCGGCCGGCGCCGGACGAAGTCCTGATTCGAACCGTCGCGTCCGGGGTATGCCACACTGACCGGACCATGCAGCAGGGCGCGAATCCCCTCCCGCTGCCCCTCGTGCTCGGCCACGAAGTCAGCGGTGTGGTGGAGGCCGTCGGCGCCAATATCACGTACGTCAAGCCCGGCGATCATGTGGCGACCTGCGCGTCCTCGTTCTGCGGGCACTGTCGGTGGTGTCAGCGGGGCGCTCTCCAGCACTGCGACAACAAGGGGCGCTCTCGCCCAGCCGGTCAGCCGCCCCGGCTGTCCAGGAAGGGAACCCCCGTCGAGCCCTTTGTCGGCCTGGGCGGATTCGCCGAAATGCTGCTCGTCCACGAGCGGACGGTGGTGAAACTGCCGAAGGAGATGCCGCTGGATAAGGCCGCGCTGCTCGGTTGCGCGGGAATCACCGGGCTCGGCGCGGTCCGCCACACGGCGCGCGTCCAGGTCGGCGACACGGTCGCCGTCATCGGCTGCGGCGGCGTCGGACTCAACGTCATTCAGGGCGCGCGCCTGGCCGGCGCGGCGCGCATCATCGCGATTGACAAGCTTCCGGAGAAGCTCGAGTTGGCCCGGACGTTCGGGGCGACGGACGTCATCAACGCGGCCACGACCGACCCGGTCGAGGCGGTGCGCGAGCTGACCGGCGGCGGCGTCGACCACGCGCTGGAGGTGGTCGGCATTGAGTCAACCATTGAGCAGGCCTTCGCGATGCTCAACACGATGGGCACCGCGACGGTCATCGGCGTCGCCCGCCCCGAGATGACGGTGCGGATCCCCGCCGCCGAACTCCTCTTGGAAAAGCGCCTCCAAGGTACCAAGATGGGATCGACTCGATTCCGTCTCGACATTCCGCTCTACTGTCAGCTGTACCTTGAGGGCCGGCTCAAGCTCGATGAACTCCTCGCCCAGACGCTTCCGCTCGAGCGCGTCAACGACGCCCTCGACGCGCTCGATCACCCCCTCGGAGCGCGTACCCTATTGACCTTCTCCTAGACCTTTCCTAGACCCAGACTGTGCGGGGGAAACGGAGGGCCGGTGAGCCCACAAGGCTCACCGGCCCTCCTTTCATTGACCGCGGTACGAGGTCTCAGGGTGTCGGGAGAGGTGTCCCCGCCCAACGGGCGGCAGGGCCGAGGGCACGACGATCAGTCGCGCACCCGCCGCACCACCGCCCACGCGCTCGGAAGCAGACCCGCCGCCAACGCCACCTTCAGCAGATCCCCGAGGACGAACGGCGCGGCACCCAAGGCGAGCGTGTCCCACAGACCGGTCTTGAGCGTCATGGCGAGCCAGGTCAGACCGAAGAGGTAGATCGCCACGTGGCCCGCGAGCATGGCCAGCACGCACGGCACGAGCCGGCGGTCCCACCCGCGCTCCGCGGCCCGGCCCACGAGCCACGCCGCGACCAGCATGCCGACCAGGTAGCCGGCGGTGGGACCCGACAGGCCCGAGGCCCCTTCGGCGAAGACCGGCGCCCCGAGAGCGCCGATCGCCAGGTACAGCGCCACGGTGAGCAGACCGCGCGTGGCCCCGAGAGCGCCGCCCACCAGGAGCACCGCGAACGTCTGGCCGGTCAGCGGCACCGGCGTGAACCACAGCGGGATCACCACATATGCGGAGACGGCGAGGAGGGCGAGCCCAGAGAGCACCATGGTGGCCTCGGCCACCAGGCCGGAGCGCCGCACCAGAGTGGGCGCCAACGTGGTTGCGGACATGAGAATCCTTCCGTTACGTACGGCGTCAGCCGACAATCGGCCTATTGTGTACGGGACGTGATGGCGTGACGACTACTGGACGGCCCACCGTAGGGGCAAGGACTTGAGGGTGAGTTGGCCGCCCCGCTCCATCAACGGCTCGTCCGTGGCGAGCTCGTAATCGGGGATCACCCGGTGCCACTCCTCAATCGCCACGACGAGTTCGTGCCGCGCGAGGTGCATCCCGAGGCAGCGGTGGGGACCGGCGCCAAACCCCAGGTGCTGGTTGAGGTTGGGCCGCGACAGGTCGTACGTCATGGGGTTCGGGAACTTGCGCGGGTCGTGGTTCGCCTGGGCCAGCCCCAGCCACACCACGTCCCCCTTTTTCATCGGGCACCCGTGGAAGTCGATGTCCTGGGTGACCAAGCGGCCATCCTGGATGAGGAGCGTGTAGATGCGGACCAGTTCCTCCACCGCGCGCGGGATGAGCTCCGGCTGGTCGATCAATTGCCGCCTATGCTCCTCGTGGGTGGCCAAGTGGTGGAAGATGTAGCCCAAGGCCGCCCGGGTGGTGTCCAGTCCGGCGGTCACCAGCGTCATGCAGATCGTGAGGATGTCCTCGCGCGAGAATTTCTCGCCCTCGGGCTCCGCGGTGAGCAGCCGGGTGAGGAAGTCCCACTCGGGGTCGCGTGGGTTCCGCAGCCGATCCTCGATTTTCTCGGCGAAATACTCCTTCATCTGCTGCGACGCGTCGATCGCGGCGCGTCCCCCCGAGTAACTCGAGAAGATCTGCTCGACCCACCGGAGAAATCGTGGCCCGTCCTCGAGCGGCAGCCCCAACGTGGCCAGGAACATGTCGGTCGGGAACCGGATGGCGAACTCCGCGACGAAGTCGCACGACCCCTTCGGCCGCACCTCCTCGACGAGCGCCCGGCAGTGGGAGCGGATCGTCGGCTCCATCCGGCGCACCGCGGCCGGGGAGAACCACCGGTTGAGGACCCGGCGCATCCGGGTGTGTTCGGCGCCGTTGAGGTTCTGCGGCAGGAACCGCACCGCCATCTTGGGCTGCAACGCGTTGATCACGTCGTTGCTGAAGACCTCCGGCATTCGGAGCGCCTCGACCACGTGCTCGAAGCGTGTGATCATCCAAAAGGGATGCTTCGTCGAGACGTTCCACAGGAACGGCGCGATTTCCCGCTCCGCGTCCAGCGACGCGTAATGCCCGAAAATCGGCCGGTCGTTGCGGTAGTCGGAGTGCACCACCGGCCAACCGCGATAGGTCTCGGCCGGCTCCGCCGTGTCGGCGGTCGCCGTCACGTCACTGTCGGTCATCGGAGTTCACCTCCGCCACGATCCCGGTGTCGTACTCCCCCGAGACGAATCTCGGGTGCGTCAACAGCCGGTCGAAGAACGACAAATTGGTTATCGGGCCCTCGATGACGAAGTCCCGGACCGCGGCGCGAGCCCGTTCGATCGCCGCGTCGCGGTCGGCGGCGTGCACGCACAGCTTGGCGAGGAGCGGGTCGTAGTACGGGGTGACCACCGAGCCCGCCTCGTACCCGGCGTCGACCCGAATCCCCTCCCCTGTCGGCTCCCGCCACCCCGTGATCGCGCCGGGACGCGGCAAGAACCGCACCGGATCCTCGGCGTAGACGCGCAGCTCGATGGCGTGGCCCGTGGGCGTCACGGTGTCGAGGTCGGCCGCCGGGGGCAAACCCGCCGCGATGCGCAGCTGCTCCTCGACGAGGTCAATCCCGGTCACGAGTTCGGTGATCGGGTGCTCCACCTGGAGCCGCGCGTTCATCTCCAGGAAGACGTACTCCTGCGTCGCCTGGTCGACGAGGCACTCCACGGTCCCCGCGTTGCGGTACCCGATGGCCTCCGCCGCGGCGACCGCCCCCGCGAGGATCCGGCTGCGCAGCTCGGCGGAGACTGCCGGAGACGGGGTCTCCTCGACGATCTTCTGGTGGCGCCGCTGCACGGAGCAGTCACGCTCGCCGAGGGCGACCACCCGCCCATCGGCGAGGCCGAGCACCTGGACCTCCACGTGCCGCGCGCGCTCGATGTAGCGCTCCAGGAAGATCTCTGGAGAGCTGAAGAAGCGCTCGGCCCGCGCCCGCGCGGTCTCGTACGCCGCGCGCAGCTCCTCGGCGTCCCGGGCGATCCCCATGCCGATCCCGCCCCCACCGGCGGCGGCCTTGACCATGACGGGGTAGCCGATCGCCTCCGCCGCGTCGATCGCCTCCGCGACGTCCGCCACCGGGCGCTCCGTCCCCGGGGCCACCGGCACACCGGCCTTCGCCATGAGGTTCCGCGCGTTGACCTTGTCGCCGAGCGCGTCGATGGCCTCCGGTGGCGGCCCCACCCACACCAGGCCCGCGTCCCGCACCGCCGCCGCGAACGCGGCGTTTTCGGCGAGGAAGCCGTAGCCGGGGTGGATGGCCTGGGCGCCGGTCTGGCGCGCCGCGTCGAGAATCGCGGCGACGTTGAGGTACGACTGCCCCGGCGGCGCGGGGCCAATGAGGACGGCCTCGTCGGCTTCCCGGACGTACGGAAGTGACGCGTCCGCCTCGGAGTACACCGCGATCGTGCGCACACCCAGACGCGCGGCGGTTCGGATGATGCGGCGGGCAATCTCGCCGCGATTGGCGACGAGCAGTGAGTCGAACATCGACGTCCCCTGCGATTAGATCGGTTCGATGCCGTGGAACTTCGGCGGCATATGCGCCTCCGCCCGCGGCCGGGCGAAACGGAGAATCGAGCAGATCGTGGGGCGGGTATCCGCGGGGTCGATGACGTCATCAATGCCGAATCCCGCCGCCGCGCGAATGGGGTTCACGCGCTGGTAGAACGAATCGATGAGTTCCGCGCGCCGCGCCGCCGGGTCGGGCGCCGCCTGGTAATCCTTCCGATAGGCGACGTCGACCGCTCCTTCGATCTGCATGGCGCACAGCTCCGCGCTCGGCCAGGCGAGGGCGGCTTCCGCGTTGAACGAGCGTCCGCCGGCCATCGCCAAGTACCCGAGGCCGTACCCCTTGCGCAGCGCCACGCTGATGATCGGCACCGTGGCGTTGCCGAACGCGGAGAGCATCTTGCCGCTGTGCCGGACCAGCGCGGTGGCCTCGGCTTGCGAGCCGACCATGAACCCCGGCAGGTCGATGAGCGAGATGATGGGGAGCCCGAACGCGTCGCACATGGAGATGAACCGGGACGCCTTGTCGCACGCCGGTGTGTCGAGCACGCCGGCCAAGGCCTTGGGCTGGTTGGCCACGATGCCCACGGGCCGCCCGCCCATGCGCGCGAGCACGGTCACCACGTTCGGGGCGTTCTTCTCCTTGAGCTCCAAGAACTCACCGTGGTCGACGATGAGCCGGATGACCGCGCGGATGTCGTAGGCCCGGCGCCGGTTGAGCGGCACGATGTGGCGGAGCTCCTCGGCACGCCGGTCCTCGGGGTCGTCACAGGGGACGATGGGGAGGGGCTCCCGGCAGTTCTGCGGGAAATAGGACAAGAATTCCTTGATCTTGGCGATGCAGGCGAGATCGTCGTCGACGGCGATGTCGACGACGCCCGTGCGCGTCGCGATCGCCGCGCCGCCGAGCTCCTCCGCGGTCTTGTCCTCGCCGGTCGCGAACTTCACCAACGGTGGCCCGGCGATGCCGATGGAGGAGGTGCCCTTGACCATCGGCACGAAATCGGCGAGGGAGGAGAAGTTGGCGGGACCGGCGAACCCGGGCCCCATGATGGCGGTCACCTGGGGAACCCAGCCGGACATCTTGACCTGACACGGGAACGTGCCCGGCCCGCCGAACGCGAAGGATCGGCTGTCGAGGCCCTCCTGGATGCGGTGCCCACCGCCATCGAGGAGCATGATGAACGGAATGCCCTGGTCCAGGGACATTTCCGCGAGCCTGACCATCTTGCTGAGACCCGTGTGGCCGATGCTCCCGCCCATGACGGTGAAGTCGGTCGCGATGATCGCCGCGGGCCGCCCGTTCACGTCGCCGATGCCGGTGACCACCCCGTCGGCGGGCGAGTCGATCCCGACGACGTCCTCGTAGCTCTCGTCAGCCGTCGCCAGGCGGCCATACTCCACGAACGTCCCGGGATCGACGAGGGCCGCGATCCGCTCCCGGGCGGTGAGCTTGCCGCGGGAATGCTGCCGGGCCACCGCCTCGGGACGGGCGGCGTCGAGGACGGCCTCGTGCGCCGCCATGACCGCCGGCAGCCACCCCTCCGCGGGGGACTCCTCCGGCCGCCCCGCCGGGGTGGCCGTCGTCTCCTCAACCGACACCGCGCGTGTCCTCTCGCTCATCGGGCGGCTCCCTGCGGGTGCGACTGTTCACTGTCCCAGGTCTCTGGCCCGACACCGCGGCTCCGAAGAACATCCTTTTTGATCTTGGCCGTCGGAGTCTTAGGCAAATCGTCCTGGATTTCGATGTAGCGCGGCACCATAAAGGCCGGCATGCGCTCCTTGAGGAATGCGTGCAGGGCGGCCGGTGTGAGATTCGAGCCGGGCCGCAGCGAGACGAAAATCATGACTTCGTCTTCGATGTGCTCCGTCCGCACGGGAACCGCCGCGCACTCACGGACATCCGGGTGCGCGAGCACGCTGTTCTCCACTTCGAGAGAGGAGATGTTCTCCCCGCGGCGCCGGATGCAGTCCTTCAACCGGTCGACGAACTTGTACGTCCCGTCGGGGTTCTGCACGAGGACGTCCCCGGTGTGCAGCCACAGATTCCGCCACGTCGCCACCGTGGCTTCGGGCTTGCGCCAGTATCCCGCCATCGTGATGAATGGCTGTTTTCCGCGCACCAGCGCCTCGCCCGGTACGCCCGGAGGAACCGGCCGGTCGTTCTCGTCGACGAGGATCAGCTCGTAGAGCTCGTCGTTGACTCGCCCGCAGCACTGCGGATCCTGCGGCGGCTCGTCAAGGGCGGGCGGCCGGGTCACACAGCCGGTCTCGGTCAGCCCCCAACCCTGCCCGATGCGCACGCCGAATCGCTCGGCGAACTCCGCGGCGTTCTCCAACGCCGGGGCCATGGTCACGCGCTTGAGCGTGTGCTTGCGATCGTTGTCCGACGGAGGCTGTTTCCACAGGAACTCCGCCATGACGCCGAGCAAGGTGGTCTGGGTGACGCCGTAGCGATCCACGTCGGCCCAGAAATTGCTGACGCTGTACTTGCGTTTGAGCACCGCGCGGCCATTGGCGAGCATCGCGGCGTAAATGCCCTGCCATTGCCCGCCGATGTGGAATAGGGGCAGGGTCACGTAGATGACCTCGCCCTCGACCTGGAAATGCGTGGTGTGGGGGTTGGCGTACTGGTACGCCTGGTGGTAGGGCACCATCACGCCCTTGCTCTGCCCCGTCGTCCCGCTGGTGTACATGATCGCCTGGATGTCCCCCGGCGTGACGTCAGCGCGGGGCGCGGGGCTGCTGGCGAGGACGTCATCCCACGGCACGACCCGCCGACCGGGGACGTCCCGCGTCTCCCCCACCACGACCACCGACGACACCCCGGTGATCTCGGCGGCGACCTCGGTGAAGACGGGCAGGTACTCCGCGTCGATGATGAGGACCCGCGCGTCGGCGTCCGACATGACGTACCGCAGGATGTCGCCCTTGTACGCGGTGTTGACCGGTACTCCGATCGCTCCCGCCCACGCGATGCCGAGGAACGCGATGACCGCCTCCACGGTGTTGGGGAGCATGGTGAGCACGCGATCTCCGCGCTCGACCCCGAGGGAGGCCAAGCCGCCAGCCAGGGCCGCCGCCTTATCCCGAGCCTCGCGGTAGCTCAGCTCACCTTCACCACGATGAGGGGGGCGTCGCCCATGAGCGCCGCTTTGTCCTCGAGAATGAACGGGAGCACCCGTTCCTCGTACGGATAGTCCTTCATGGCTACTCGGCCTCCAGGACGACCAGCAAGTCGTTTTCCGCTACTTGAGCGCCCTCGGAAACGTGCACTGAGGCGACCTTTCCCGCGCTCGGCGCCACGACGGGAATTTCCATTTTCATGGATTCGAGAATGATGAGTTCCTCGTCCGCGGATACCTGTTGTCCCGGTTCCACGAGGACTTTCCACACGTTGGCCGCGATTTCCGCGCGCAGTTCCGTCACGACGTGCCCCTTCCTGCTCGCTGTGTCGAGCCATCAATCGCCCGATATCGCGCTGTCGTCGTCGGCGGGCCAGCGAACGCCTGAGCGGTCTCCATCCAGTGGCGGGCGGCGCTCCCCTCCACCCGCAGCTCGGTGTCCTGCCAGTGCCGACGCTGGGTCACGACCAGGCAGAAGTCGAGAGCGCTCCCGGAGATGGCGTCCCGCGCGTCGGCGGGACCCCACGTCCAGGTGTCGCCCTCGGGATCGGTGAGGACGACGCGCACCGGGGTCTCGTCCGGGGCGAGGCCTCGGACGACGTTGCTCCACCCCCGAGTGCGGACGCCGAGGTGAGCGATGTGGCGCAGCGCGGCGGGCGTCTCATCCGCCGGTAAGCCCAGCGCGTCGCGGACGTCCTGCCCGTGCGCCCACGTCTCCATGAGGCGAGCGGTGAGGAAAGACCGCGCGCTCATCGACGGCCCGAACCAGGAGAAGCGGGCGCCGTCCCGCGCAACCAACGCCGTGATGACCTCCTCGCGGACGCGACGCCACGTCCGCAGGAGTTGGGAAGCCTCGTAGGTGCGCCCGCGCTCATACAACCGCCGTTCGAACCCGGCGGAGTCAGCGGCGGCCTCCTCGGCCAATGCCGCGAAGCGCTCCGGCTCGGTGACCGCCAGGAGTCCGTACTCCTCCACCAACGCGATATGCGCGAGCTGATCCTGGATGTCCCAACCCACCGCGGGTGTGGGGATCGTCCACTCGTGGGGAGCGAGCCCGGAGAGAATGTCGTCTAACCGTGTCTGGACGCCGCGCACATCATCGGCGAGCGCGTCGACCGTGATCGGGCGTGCCACATCTGCGTTCATCACAACGGCGCAATCCCGTGACGTTTCGGGGGCATTTGCAGGACGGCGGGGCCGACGTAGTTGCGCAGCGCCATGGTCAAGCGCGCCCGGGTTTCCGCGGGATCGATGAGTTCGTCGACCGTGAACGCGGCGGCCGCGCGCTCCGCCCTGCCCTCCCACAGGAACCGATCGATGAGCGCCTGGCGCGCCGCGGCGGGATCGTCCGCGTTCTGCCACTGCCGGCGGAGCGCGACGTCCACCGCGCCTTCGATGCTCATCGCGAGAATCTCCGCCGACGGCCAGGCGAGGAGGATGTCGTTGCCGAAGGCCCGGCCCCCGCCCATGGCGTTCCAGCCGAGCCCGTACCCCTTGCGGAGAATCACCGAGTACAGCGGCACGTGCGAGTGCGCCAGCGCGTGCACCACCTTCGCCGAGCGGCGCAGCACTCCCTGGAGCTCGGATCGACTGCCGACCATGAAGCCCGGGGTGTCGCAGAGCGACACGATGGGGAGGCCAAACGCGCTGCAGAACGTAATGAACCGGGCGATCTTCTCGGACGCGTTCGCGTCGAGCGCGCCGGCGAGGTACATCGGATTGTTCGCCACGACGCCGACGCTGTGGCCGTTGATGCGGGCCAACCCGGTGACCGCGTTCTTCGCCCACTGCGGGTGCAGTTCGAAGATCTCCCCGTCGTCGACGATCAGTCTGATGATCTTCTTGACGTCGTACGCGCGCTTGCGGTTCTCGGGGATGATCGTGCGCAGCTCCTCCACCCACGCCGTGGCGTCCGGACGCTCCGGGAGTCGGGGCGCCTGTTGGGAAGCGTTGGTGGGCAGGTAGGAGAGAAACGTCTTGATGTGCCGGATGACCTCGGCGTCATCGCGGCATGCCAGGTCCGCCATCCCGGTCTTCTCGACGTGGAACCGGGCGCCGCCGAGCTGTTCCTTGTCGAGGTCCTCGCCGATCGCGGCCTTGACGAGCGCCGGCCCGGCCAGCCCCATCGCGGAGCGCCCCTCCACCATGAGCACCAAGTCGGCGAAGGCGGCGTAGTTCGCTGGCCCGGCGAAGCCGGGTCCCATGACGGCGCAGACGATCGGCGCCCACCCGGAGAGCCGAGACAGGTATTCGAAGCCCTCGACGCCGCCGTACCCGAAGGTCCGGCTGTCCAGCCCTTCGGTGATGCGGTGGCCACCGCCTTCGAGGAGCATCACGAGCGGAATTCCCCGGCGCAGCGCCAGCTCCGCGATGCGGGCGAGCTTGTGGACACCGAGCTTGCCGTCGGATCCCCCGGCCACGGTGAAGTCACTGGCCGCCACGGCGATCGGTCGACCGTCGACCAAGCCGGTGCCGGTCACCAGACCGTCAGCGGGCGCGTCGCGCAGCGTCGCGAAGTCGTCGGGGTGGGCGAAGCTGCCGTATTCGTTGAAGGTTCCCGGGTCGATGAGGAGCGCGATGCGCTCGCGCACCGTCAATCGGCCGGAGTTGTGCGCGCGCTCAGTGGCCTCGGGTCGACCCGCGTCGGAAATCTGATGCCGCAATTCGGCAATAAGCTCCGCGGCGTTCCTCACGGCCGTCGCCGACGCCGGTCGGCCATCGTCGTTCTTTGCATTAACGGTCATCAGTTTCCCTGCCCTGTCAACGCCCGCCGGCACCGGACGACTTCGATAAGTCCGCGGTTATTGCTGACGATTTCCGCACGCGTCGCGCCCACGCCGATTCCCCCGAGCATGACGCGGTCCACGATGCCCTCGTAGCGCGCGAGTTTTTCGGCGACGTCCATGGGGCGACCAATGAGGACGAACCGATCGAGCACCTCGTCGCTGACGAGCCGGGCGGCGTCTTCCCGGGTCTGCTCGCGCAGCGCGACCCGCAGCCGGGCGGGGAGGTCGGGGTACCCCTCAAAGGCCAGCGCCGGCTCGTAGGCGGGGGTGGACGCGTAGAACGCCAACGCCCAGCGCGCCCGTTCCCGAGCGGCCGCGACGTCCTCGTCGACCGAGGTCATGGCGGCTGAGGTCAAGAAGAGGTCCTTGATGACCGGACGGACCTTCTCCTTGATGTAGCCGGGGGTCAGCACCCCGTGGCCGAGCATGCCGTCGAAACGGCGCGCCGCCAGCGCGGTCATCTTGGGGCCCACGGCGCCGAGGTGAATCGATTCCTTTTCCAATTCCGGCTCGGGTGGCCCGAAGAAGGAGAACTGCGAGACGGTGTAGTACTTGCCTCGGAACGGCTCGACCTCCTCGCCGCGCCGGGAGGCGAAGGCCCGCCGCATGACCTCCACGTACTCCTCCATCCGGGGAACGGGAGGCGAGAACTGGGCGCTGAATCGACGTTCGATGACTTGCCGAATTTGACTGCCCAGCCCGTAGAAGGTCCGACCGGGACCGAGCGCCATCAGGGAGTAGGCCTCGATCGCCGCGACCATGGGGCTCCGGGCGAAGGCGATGCTGATGTTGGTGCCGACCACGATGCGACGAGTGGCGAGCACGGCGGCGACCGCGCCGCCGAATGCCGAGTGCTCGGTCTCCCCCACCGTGAAGGCGTCGGCGCCGGCTTCCTCCGCCTCCTTGGCGAGCGGCCCCGCGTCGGCGGGCGATCCGAGATAGGCGATGCCCACCTGGAGTGGTTTGGCCACTGTGCCTCCTCACACCCGAACCGGAGGTTATATCACCGTTATTATAAAACCGCTGTTAGAAAAAACAAGAGTTCGCCACAGCTCGATGGCGAACTCTTGTCTCGACTCCCCCGTTCGGGTTCACACCAGCCGAGCGACGGGGAGGTACTCACTGCCGTCCGGCTGCACGAACTCCACGCGCACCGGCGCCCCCACCGCCAAGCGGGACCGATCGTCCGCGTTCACCACTTGGAGCGTGAGCCACGGCCCCTCCTCCAGCTCGACGATCGCGATCACCGTGTCCGGCGTCCGCACCCCGTCGCGTTCGCGGCCCGGTTTGATCGTCCAGCTCACGAGGGAGCCCCGCCCACTCGCCTCCCGCCACTCCAGGTCGGCCGCCTGGGTGACCGAGCACACCAACGCGGTGGGCTCGGACCACTCGCCACTGCTCGGCGACCACCGCAGCAGGAGCCGTCCCTCCGCCGCGGCGTCGAAGAACGGGGCGGAGAAGTCATCGCGTACGACGGGCGACAGGTTCATCTTCACCTCGCCTTGGGATGTGGGCTCAGGATCAATGTGGAGTGGAAATCGAGGACGCCGCCGTTCCCGCTGACCATCACCAGGTCGTGCTTGGCGACCTGCCGCTGCCCGGCCTGGCCCCGCGCCTGGATGATCGCCTCCGACAAGGGCGTCATTCCCCACATGTAGTAGGACGACAGCTCGCCCCCGCCGGTGTTCGTCGGGTGCGAACCGCCCGGTGCGATCGCGCCACTCGCCACGAATTCGCCGCCCTCACCCTTCTTGCAGACGCCGTAGTCCTCGAGCGTGACGAGCGTGGTGTAGGTGAAGCAGTCGTACAGCTCGAAGATGTCGATCTCCTCGATCGACACCCCCGCCATTGCGAGCGCCGCGGGGCCGGATTGGGCGGCGCCGGTGACCAGCCCGAACTCGCTGCCGCGCCGATTGGCGTAGCCCGGGTGCCCCTGCCCCCAGCCCCACACGTACACCGGCGGCTGCTTGAGGTGCTTGGCCCGCTCCGCGCTCGTGACGATGACCGCGATCGCGCCATTCGTCACCAAGCAGCAGTCCAGCAGCCGCAGCGGATCGGCGATCATCCGCGAGTTTTGGTGATCCTCGATGGTGATCGGATCCCGCATCTGCGCTAGCGGATTCATCGCGGCCCACTGGCGCGCGGCGACCGCGACGGCGCCGAGTTGTTCGCTCGTCGTCCCGTACGTCTCCATGTGCCGGCGCGCCGCCACCGCGTAGCGCTCCGGCGCCGCCTTGAGCCCGGCGGCGAAGGGCAGCGCGCCTACCCCCTGGAGGGCGCGCTGCTGACCGGAGTACGAATCCCCGGTGCGCTTCCCCTCCGCCAGCGGCGTGTCCGCGTAGACGCAGGCGACCACGTTGGCCATGCCGGCCGCGATCGCCATTGAGGCGTACTGGACCATCTGGCCGGCCGACGACCCGAAGGCCTGAATCGTCGCGAGCAGTCGGGTGTTCCGCATCTGCAGCGCCGACTGAAGCCGCAAATCGGTGTCGTTCTTGATGCCGGGGTTGACGTACAACCCATCGATATCGGAGAGGCTCAGGCCCGCGTCCTCCGCGGCCTTACAGATCGCTTCGACAGCCAGTTGCGTAGCAGTCCGCCCGAAGACTTTGCCCAGCTCGGTCATCCCGAGACCGACGATGGCGGAGTTCGGATTCATCGTTCCGCTCCTCTGTTCGCGTCCGCGCCCGACCGCATCGGCAGCGTCACCTCGACGGTGCCCGGCCCCACGCTGATCCCCGACGAGTTCTCACACCGAATTCCGATGTCCACCACACCCACGCCGTTCTCCACCCGGGTACCGGTGACTTCGGCGTGGACCCACACCGTGTCCCCCGCGTAGTTGAACGACCGCATACGGAATCCGCGGATCGCGCGAATCGTCCCGCCAATCCCCATCCAGTCCCGGATACACCGCTCCCACGTGCCCAACAGGAACGAGGTGTTGGCGTACATCTCCTTGGCGCCGGTGCTGCGGGCGTACTCGGTGTTGTGGTGGATGGAGTTGAAATCCCGGTTGGCGCCCGCCGCCATCACCAGCCGGTAGACGGGGAGCGGAAAAGCCACGCTGGGGAGCTTGTCGCCAACCTTGACATCCTCGAAATATCGCGTCACTTCTCACCTGCCTTGGGGATGTAGGCGTACACACCCATGCGGATCCGCGCGACGACCTCGAGCGACTTGGTCACCACATCGGACTGCCAGGTGAGAAACGCCCCCCGTCCCACTGAGGTCTCCTTGGGCGTGCAGGCGACGAGCACCTTGCCTCGACGCCCGAGGTGCTCGCCGGCCACGACCGGACGCAGGAAGTCAATCTCGATATCCGTGCCGAAGAAGCCGGTCGTCCGCGGCCCGATTCCGATGTATTCGTTGTTGATGCGACTGCGGACGGGCTGCGCGTTCCGATCGGCGCTGGCGAACAGCGTCTCCCCCGGGCGCCAAATTGGTGGCAGTGTCCAGGCGATGACGCCCGTGTACGGCATGATCACATCGCGATACCCGGCAGCCTTCGCCACCTCGGGATCGGTGTGCAATGGACAGTCGAACTCCAAGGGCTCCAGGTAGCGCCGGATCGCGCCGGGCTCGACGGGGTCCGCACCCCAAATCACCTCACCATTGGTGAAGTCGCGGCCAATAGCGTCGATAACCGGCTGCCACTCCGCTTTCCAATCTTCGTCGTGGTCTGCCGTGCCGCTCACTGCAACACTCCTTTCCTGGCGAGGTCCGCGATCCGCTGCTCGTCGTAGCCGAGGATGTGGCGCAGCACGTAGTCGTTGTCCCGCCCGAGCGTCGGCGCGGCCCGCACCGGCCGGCCCGGCGTCTCCGACAGGAGGTACCGCGGGCCTTCGACGTACGTCGTGCCGTGGATCGGGTGGCTCAACGTGACGATGTACCCGCGGTGGGCGAGCTGCGGATCGGTGAGGATGTCGGCGCTGGACGCGGCGACGTGCGCGGGCACCCCGACCTCTTGGAGGACGCGCTCCACCTCCGCGGCCCGCCGCGTCGACGTCCAGGCCGCGATCGCCTGCTCGATCTCGTCCGCCCGGGCGTGGCGTCCGGCCGCGGTTGCGAGGTCGTCGCGAGCCGCGAGATCGGCACGCCCGATCGTCGTCGCGAGCCGCCGCCACTCCTCGTCGCTCCGGGCGACGATGGCCACGAACGTGTCGCGCCCGCCTTCCGCACGGCAGGGAAACACCCCGTGGGGTGCGTACTGCTCGTCGCGGTTGCCGCGCCGCCGCGCCACCGTGCCGTCGTAGCCGTAGCGGGCGACGTACGGCGACAGGAAGAACACACCGGCTTCGATTTGCGACAGGTCGATGTAACATCCCTTCCCTGTCGTGGCGCGGTTCTCCAGCGCGGCCAACAGGGCGACCAGCCCAAGGCGTGGCCCGACGTAGTCGGTGTAGGGCCCGAAGGGCCCCATGGGAAGGGCGTCCTCCCAGCCAACCAGACTCTGGAAGCCCGCCAGCGAGGACCCCACGTTGCCGTACCCCGCCAGCTTCGACCAGGGGCCATCTTGCCCGGCGAGCGAGGTACTGAGCATCACCACCGAGGGGTTGATCGCGCTCAACGCGTCGTAGTCCAACCCCCACCGCGCGAGCTGACCCGGCGAGAACGACTCGATGACGACGTCGGCCCACCGCGCCAGGTCGCGAACGACGGCCCGCCCCTCTTCCGTCTTCAAGTCGAGGGTGAGGCCGAGTTTCCCTGCGTTGCAGTTCCCGAAGACGGCCGATCCCTCACGGTCCTGGACGCCCCCGTGGAACGGCTTGATCAATCGCGCGGTGTCGAGTTGCCGGCTCGACTCGACCCGCACCACCTCGGCACCGAAGTCCGCGAGCGCGCGGCCGATGAGCGGTCCGGCGACGACCCAGGACAGGTCCAGCACCTTGAGGCCGGCGAGCGCGGCGCCGCTCGTCCCCTCCGGGGTCGTCGGGGTCGCGCGTCGCGGCGTCTTCCCCCACTCCGCCTCCACCGCCGCGGTGTGTTGCCCGAGCCGTGGGGCCGCGGACCGCACCTCAGGGGATCGCGCGCCACGGACCTTGGCGAAGGCGCCGGGGATGCGAGTCGGCACTCCGTCGATGTCGACGCTGCGCCAGAAGTCCCGCGCCGCGAAGTGCTCCGCGCTCGCCACATCCGCCATGTCGAAGATGGGCGTGCAGAGCAGCCGGTGCTTCATCGTCGCGTCGAGAATCTCCGCTTTGGTCTTCGGCCGCAGGAACTCCCGGACCGCCGCGCGGGCCTCGTTGAGGTCGTCGATCGTCAGCTCACCGCTGGCCAGCCGCTCCGGCAGCTCGCGCCAGTCCCACGCCGCGATGCGCTCGTCGACCGCGCCTTCTGAGGCCAACCAGCCGAAGAGCCGGTTGGTGAACGCCCCGGCCGCCGGGCCCATGGACAGGTGCAGCTCGACCATGCCGTCGGCGCACCGCCACTTCTTGAGGTGATTCGGGGTCGCGGCGCCGCTGCCGCTCTGGTCGACGCGTCGCGCCGGCTCCTGGTGCCACGCCGGATTGCTGTCCCCGACCGCGTCAGCGAGGTTGCGCGACAGGGTCGCCACCCCCACGCTCACCTGCGCGGAGACATCCACCACCTGTCCCCGGCCGGTGCGTCGCCGGGCGAGCACCGCGATCAGCGCCCCGGCCGCCGCGTCCGCGGAAGCGTGGAGGAACGCCTGCGGCACGCTGATCCGCAACGGCGGGCGGTCCCCGTCGCGGTGGGGCTCGAGCGGACCCCCGGCCGCCCACACCACCAGGTCCGCGTCGGCGTAGTCCGCCTTGGGCCCGCTCCAGCCGAACGCGCTGATGACGGTGTAGACCAGATCGGGGTTAACGCGGCGCAGCGCCTGCGGATCGAGCCCACGCTCCTCCAGCCACCGCCGTGGCCATGAGGTGATGACGACGTCCGCGGCCGACGCGAGGCGCCGCAGCCGCTCCACACCCTCGTCGGTGTCGAGGTCGAGCGCGACGCCCCGCTTGCCGGCGGCGAACGTCTCCCAGAACAGGGAGACGTCGCCACCGGCAAGAGGCGCTACCGACCGCGCGGTCGAACCGGTGAGCGGTTCGACCTGGACGACGTCCGCTCCGAGGTCCGCGAGGAGCCGACCACAGAGCAAGCCGCGCTCGTCCGTCAGGTCCAGGACACGAAGATGATCAAGCATCCGACGATTTGCTCTGGACGATGGAGATGGCGGACTCGGGGCAGGCATCGGCGGCGTTGAGCGCGCTGGCTTCCAGCTCGGCCGGCACCTCCCACGATCGGCCGCGCTCGGCGACGAAGCCCTCCTCGTCATCAGAGAGCAAGTCCGGAGCGACCGCGTAGCAGCGCCCGTGCCCCATGCAGCGGTTCGCGTCAATGGAAATGTGCATGACTAGGCCTCCCACTCCAGCGGCAACGACGCCAGGGACAGCTGGCCGCCCCGTTCGATGAGGGTCGCGCCCTCCTTGATGCGGTAATCCGGGATGATCTTGTGCCACTCCTCGAGCACGACCCGGAGCTCCAGGCGAGCCAGGTGCATGCCGAGGCAGCGGTGCGGGCCCGCGCCAAACGCGATGTGCTGGTTGAGGCCCGGGCGGTTGAAGTCGACCTCCTCCGGGTTGGGGAACTTCCGCGGGTCACGGTTCGCCTGGGCGATACCGAGCCACACGATGTCGCCCTTCTTCAACTCCAAGCCGTGGAAGGTGCAGTCCTCCTGCACTTGACGGCCGGCCTGGAACACGAGCGGGTTAACGCGAAGGAACTCCTCGACCGCGTTGGGAATAATCCCGGGATTTTCGATAATCTCCCGCCGCCGGTCGGGGTGGTTGGCGAGGTAGGCGTAGATGTACCCCAACGCGCTGCGCGTGGTGTCCAAGCCCGCCAGCATGAGGGTGAAGCAGATGATAAGAATGTCCTCATGCGAAATGGGCTTGTCGTCAATCTTCGCCGTGATCAGCCGAGATACCAGGTCCGTGTTCGGGTCGCGGAGGTTCTGCCGCCGCTCCTTCACCGCCTCGTCAAAGTAGTTCATGATCTTTTCTTTTGACGACGCGGCTTCCTGCGGCTTCCCCTTCAGCAGGTGGCTGAAGAAGTTCTCCGACAACTCCTGGAAGTACGCGCCCTCACTCACCGGCAGGCCGAGGAGCGCCATGAAGAGGTCCGTCGGGTACCGAATCGCGAACTCCGCGACGAAGTCGCAGGATCCCCGTGGCTTGAGTTCCTCAACGAGCTCCCGGCAGTGGGAAATCGCCAAAGGCTCCATTCGCCGCACGGCGGCCGGCGAGAAGAACTGGTTGAGGATGCGACGGAGCTTGACGTGGTCCTGTCCATTCAGGTCCTGGGGCAGGAGCCGTTCCCCGTTGTAGGGACGCAGCGCCGTGCGCACAGCGGTCGTCCACGTCGCGTGCTGCTGGAATCCCGCCACGACGTCGTCGTACCGCTGAATCATGAAGAAACCCGTGCTGGTCGTGTCGTTGTACAGGAACCGGGCCTTCTCCCGGTCCGCGTCCAGCAGCGCGTAGTGGCCGTAAATCTCGCTATCCGACGTGTAGTCGGTATGGACGACAGGACAGCCTCGGTGCGTCGTCGTCGCCTCAGTCGTCATGGATGTTTCCTCTCCTCGTCACCTGCGGTCTGCAGCCAATGCGCCTCACGGCCTAATTGGCGTTCATCAAGTCGGGAAGCCACGTCGCGATTTCGGGGAAGAAGATCAGAACGAGCGTCACGATGATTGCCATGGGCATGAACCACCAGCAGGCGTTGAAGACGTCGTTCAGCCGGATCTCCTGGCCTTGGTTGACCTCCGGATCCTTGGTAATCGAGTGAATGATGAAGGCCAAGATCCCAACCGGCGGGGTCACCACCGCCAGTTCACCCATGAACACCGCGAAGACGCCGTACCACAGCAGCGAAATGTCCAGGGCTTCCAGCGTCGGCATGAGGATCGGAATGGTCAGCACCATCATCGGCAACGGCTCCATGAAGGTGCCGAGCACGATGTAGATGACCATCATCATCAACAGGAACGGAACCCGTCCCAGGTTCATCGACTCGACGAGTTCCGCGAAGCCGTTGCTGATGCCGGTGAGCGTGAACATCCGGGACAACGCCTCAACACCGACCAGCATGAGGAAAATGCCACCGACGCTGCTGATCGTCGCCACCGACGCCTCGGCGACCGCCCGCCATCCCCCCGAGCGAGTCCAAATGAACGTGATGACCAACGACAGCATCGCGGCGCCCGCACCGGCCTCGGTAGCGGTGAACGTGCCGGTGAACATGCCGACCACGATGACCCCGATGATCAGCGGCACCGGCCAGGTTTTCGCCGCCGTCTTGAAGCGAACCCGCCACGGATTGGCGACGCTCGGCTGAGCGGCGCTCGCGGCCTGGGTCGGGGACCACCGCCGCGCGAAAATGACGATCATCGCGGTGAAGAAAATCGCGACGAGAATGCCGGGGCCGATGCCCGCCAGGAGCTGAGGACCGATGGGGACCTCAGTGATACCCGCGTAAATCACCAGCATGATGCTGGGCGGAATCAGCTGGCCCGGCAGACCCGCGACGATCACCGAGCCGATGGCGAGCCGCTTGTCGTAGCCCGCCTTCAACATTTCCGGGATACCGATACGCGCGAGCGCGTACGTGGTGCCGACCGACGACCCGCTGACCGCGGCGAGCCCCGCGCCGGCGAGGTTGGTGCCGACGGCGAGTCCACCCGGCAGCCAGCCGAGCCAATGCCGCCCCGCCTCGTACAGGTCCCGCGTGAGCCCCGCTTTCCACATCAGCAGGCCCATCAGGACGAACATGGGCACGACGCTGAGGGTCCAGTTGGCGACCTGGTTGTACGGCAGCGTGGTGAGCGTGCTCTCCACCAACCGGAATCCGCGCAGGGAGTACATGCCGAGCAGCGCGGGAATGAGCATCGCCAACGCCACCGGCATCCGCAGGAAAATCAGCGCCAAGGTGAGGACGCAGGCCGCCAGCCCTTTCACCTCGGGAATCAGCGGCAGGAAGAGGGCGACAGTTGACGCCACCATCACCGCCATGGTGATAGCGAAGACAATCCACTGTCGCCGGCTTTTACCGTTGGAGGGACCTTGTTGTGCCGGCCGATTCTCTGTCGCCTCAGCGGCTGCCTCAACCGCGGGCGACGTTTCGCTCGTGTTAGCGCTCATCGCTGGTGTGCTTTCTCTCATTGCCGTCGTCGTGCTGCGTCAGCGAATCCCGCAACATCGCCTCATCCGCATCGCCGGCCAATTGGACTCGCTCAGGCCGGAATACGGCCTGCCACGCCGCGTAGAGGAATTGAAGCGTCAAACTACCGAAGGCGATGGGCGCGAGGAAGTAGGTAGGCCAGGAAATCAAATCGCTAACCCCGGCCGTCTTGCGAATCTCCATCGCGTGGACGGCTTCCCCGTACCCGTACCAGGCGGCGCCCAGCGAGACAGCCGCGCACAGCACGAACATCGCCGCCAGCACGAACCGGCGCGTGACGTGCGGCAGCATCTGGAAGATGAGATCCGCGGCGATGTGCTGCCCGCGGTACTGAGCCGCGATAAAACCCAGGAACGCGACGAGCGGCAGGTACCAATACTGGACCATCTCAAGGGTGTTGTTGATTGGCGCCTGCCACCAGGTACGCAACAGCGCGTTGGCAGTTATGTGAATCATCATCACAAACGTGACGATGACGGCGGGTACCTCAATGAGTAAATCAAGGATGGGAGGCCGCTTTTTCCCGCTGACCGCCTCGCTCATGGTCCCTCCGGAAAAGGTGATGAAATGTCCCGGGCCGCGGAGCCCCGCGGCCCGGGACGATTAGGTCAGGACGGCCGACGCGGCAGCCAAATTTCGTTCATCAGTTTCTCGGTGTACTTCGACAAGTCGGGGTTCGCCGTGCTGAGCCACTCGTCGAAGTTGTTGTAATCCACGTCCGCCGGCAGACCCACGTTCTGCGCCTCGGTCAGCCACTTCTGAGCCGCCTTTTGCATGGCGTCGACGAGGGCATTGCCGTCCGTCGCGCCACTCTTCGTCCGGATCTGGTTGACCAGCGTCTCGTTCTGCTTCTTCAGCGCCTCGCTCGCGTCCGGCGCGAAGAGATCAACCTTGCCGCCGTTCTGCCGGATCTGCTTCACCGCCTCGGCGAAGTTCGGCCAGATCTTGGACTTGATGTTGCTCTCCAGGTAGACGTCGAGGCGGTCCCACAGCAGCTGGCGGGCCACCAGCGGGAGCCGGTCCCACGTGTCCTTGCTCGCCGCCAAACCACCCGGGGCGAGCGCGAAACCGTTCTGGAGGTCAATGGCCACGTGCGGAGCCGCCGGGATGAAACCACCGAGGACGGCGACCGTGAAGCTCGCGTTGGCGCAGTCGACGACGCCGCGCTGGAGGCTCTCGAAGATCTCGGTGTACGGCACGGACACCGGGGTACCGCCGATCGCCTTGATCTGGGAGGACTGAGCGGTGCCGGAGGCCGTGATCGAGGTCCCCTTGATCTTGCCCACGCTGTTGCGCGGCTCGCTGCAGAACAGAGCCTGCGGCCCCGAGTCGAAGAAGGGCACGAGCGGCACGAGGTTGTGCCTCTCGTACTCGGCCATGATCTCGGCGTTGGCGAACGCGACCTCGTTCGGCCACGCGTTCGACTGCAGCACGCCGACCACCGGGCTCTGGTGGGAGATGATGGTGCCCTCAATGAGCTGGGCGTGCGCGGGATATTCGCTCGGCTCGTAAATCGGCAGGATGCTCGCGATGTCGAGCCGCCCGTCGTTCAGGGCATCGTCGATCTCGGCCGGCTGGGCAACCGCGTTGGAGTAGGCGATGTCGAAGGTGATCTTTCCGCCAGACCACTCCTCGACCGCCGCGAAGTAGTCCTCCATCGGCTTACCGGTGGCCGCACCCTTCGGGCTCGGGGTCTGGACCTTCAGCTTGATGGGGTCAACGTCCTTGAACGCCTCGATGTACTCCTCTTTCGTCGCGCCCGGCCGCACACCCTGACCGGAACCGCCCCCGTTCCCGGAGGAGTCATCCGCGCATCCGGTTAGCGCGAGCATGCTCGCGACGCCAGCTGCCCAGAGCGCTCGTGCGCCCCATCGACCGGAGGATCTATCCATCCCTGCGCCTTTCATTTGAAATCATCCAGATTTGGTGGCATTCTGGTCGCCGCAGCGTGATCCGCATCACGCTGCTGCATATCATTAACCTAGATTTGGGGGGCCGTCAAGAGTCTGTGTTAATAAAATTCATCAATTCATGATCTCCACGTCACGAGAGCATCCAAGGCTTCGACGCACTCGCCATCGACCCGCAGCGGGTTGATTTCCAGAGACTCCAAGGCCTCGCCAAGCTCCCCAGCGAGCCGGCCGACCGCGGCCACGACCGATGCGATCCGATCGAGGTCGGCGGGAGGCCGCCCCCGCGCCCCGCGCAGGAGACGGGCGCCCCGCAGCTCCTCCAGCATCTCTCGGGCCTGCGTCGAGTCGATCGGCAGCGGCGCGAGGACCACGTCGTCGAACACCTCGACAAACACGCCGCCGAGCCCCACAGCCAGGATCAGTCCCCACTGCTCATCCCGGGTCACCCCCACCAACAGCTCCGTGCCGGGTGGCCGCATCGGTGTCACCAGGACGCCATCGAGGACGGCATCGGGCACGGCCGACGCGCAGACGGTGACGATCTCGGTGTAGACCGTGCCGGCCGCGTCCGCGCTGACGTTGAGCCGGACACCGCCCACGTCGCTCTTATGGGTAATGTCCGGCGACACGATCTTCATCGCGACCGGGCCACCCACGCGCGCGGCCGCCGCAGCTGCCTCCTCCGCTGAGTGCACGTGAACGCCGGGAACCACCGGGATCCCCGCGGAGGCCAGGAGATTCCGGGCGTCAATTTCGGAGTACGGCCGCCGCTCGACCGCCCGGGTGGCGACGGACGTGTCGCCGCCGCCGACCCGCGCCCGTCGCCGCGACCAGTCCGCGACGCGCGCGAGCCCGTCGACCGCGAGCCGAAGACCGGGCACCACGTGCGGCACCCGCCCGGCCGCGAGCACAGACTTCGCCTCGCTGAGCACCGGCTGCGTGACCTGGGTGGCGTAGACGACCGGTGCCGCCGAAGCCGCGATCCCCCGCCCAATGGCGTCCACGTACTTCTGGCCGTAGAACGGGCGGCCGTCCTCCCGCCACGGCAAGCTGTTGATCGCGATGACGGCGCCCACCCCAGGGTCGTTGCCGACCGCGGTGATCGCGTCTTCCCACAGCGTCGGGTCGATAATCGCGGCCCCGGTGATGTCGAGCGGATTGTGCGCGTGACCGAACGCGGGGAGGCGTTCGGCGAGCTTCGCCGCCGTCTCAGGCGCGAACTCCGGCAGCTGGGCGCCGCCCGCCTGAGCCAGGTCGGCGATGATGTCGCAGGCTCCGCCGGAGATCGAGACGACCCCGATCCCGGGGCGGGCGAGCGGCCCGGTGAAGGCCGCGATGCCGGCGGTCACCAGCATGTCCTCGACGGTGTCCACGCGGATGACGCCCAAGCGCGTGAACACCGCGTCGATGACGCGGTCGTCGCCCACGAGCGCCCCCGTGTGGGAGGCCGCGGATCGGGCCGCCAACGGGCTGCGTCCCGCCTTGAGCGCCACGATCGCCTTGCCGCGCTCGGCGGCGCGCCGCGCCGCGGCGGCGAAGAGCTCCGGCTCGCGCACCGCCTCCATGAAGATGGCGATGGCCTTCACCTCGTCCTGGTCGACGAGATAGTCCACGAGGTGCGCCACCGTCACCATCGCTTCGTTGCCGACCGTCAGGACGTGCGAGAGGTCCACTCCGGACATCGCGGCGAAATCCTTCATGGCGCCGCAGCTCGCGCCACTCTGAGAAATCAGCGCCACGTGACCGGGTGTGGTCGGGGGATCGGCGAGCGCGATCGCGGGAATGCCGGCGGCGACATTGACGAACCCCAGGACGTTGGGGCCAAGGATCGTCACGCCCAGCTCCTCGGCCAACGCCACGAGCTTCTGCTGCCGGGTACGCCCTTCCTCACCGACTTCGGCGTAGCCCGAGCTGAGCACCATGGCCGCGCGGGCACCCGCCTCCGCCGCGTCGCGCAGCGCGTCCGGGGCGCGTTCGGCGGGCACCATGATGAAGGCCAGGTCGATCGGCATCCCGGCGTCGGCGCAGCGGGGGATGGTCCGCCGCCCGTGCACCTCCGGGCTCCGCGGGTTGACGAGGAACGTCCGCTCCTCGTGACCGGCCTCGACGAGGTTGCGGTGCACGAGCGCCGAGAAGGTGGACTTGTCACTTGCGCCGATGAGGGCGAACGACCGCGGATTGAGGAGGGCGTGGATTCCGTCGCGGATCCGCACCGTCAGCCTCCAATCGCAATCGACTTCGTCTCGAGGTAGGTGCGGAATCCCTCCGGGCCCATCTCGCGGCCAATCCCGGATTGCTTGTATCCCCCGAAGGGTGAACCGAAGGCCTGCGGCTTGCCGTTGATGCTGACCATTCCGGTCCGCATGCGACGGGCGATGGAGAGCGCGAGCTCCTCGTCAGGGCCCCACACCGACCCCGACAGGCCGTAGACCGAATCGTTGGCGATCGCCACCGCCTCGTCCACGTCGTCGTACTCGATGACCGCGAGGACGGGACCGAAGATCTCTTCCTGGGCGATCCGCATCTGGTTGTGGACGTCGGCGAAGAGGGTCGGCGCGACGAACCAGCCGTGGGCCAGCTCGGGCGGCAGGGGCACATCCCCGCCGACGACGACCTTCGCGCCCTCGTCGACACCGAGGCGGATGTAGGTGAGGACGCGCTCGCGCTGCCGCTCGCTGACCATCGGGCCGATCGTGGTCGAGGGATCCATCGGGTCGCCGACGCGTTGGCCGCGCAGCCCTTCGGCGAGCGCTTCGGTGAACTCCGCCGCGCGCGAGCGCGGCACCAGCACGCGGGTCTGGGCGATGCACGCCTGCCCGTTGACCAGCAGCGCCATGGGCAACAGCGCGGGCACGACGGCGTCGATATCGGCGTCCTCGAGGATGATCGCCGCGGACTTCCCACCGAGTTCGAGGGTGACTCGGGCGATCCGCGCCGCCGCGGACGCCATGATCTTCTTGCCCGCCGCACTGCTACCGGTGAACGCGATTTTGTCGACTCCGGGGTGGTCGACGAGGTACTGCCCCACATCCCGGTCCGCCGGCACGATGCTGAGCACCCCGTCAGGGAGCCCCGCCTCGGACAGCGCGTCCGCGAAGGCGTACACCGTCAGCGGAGTCTCCGGCGGCGGCTTGAGCACCACCGAGCACCCCGCGGCCAACGCCGGCGCGATCTTGATCGCGGGCGTACTCAGTGGACCGTTCCAGGGAGTAATCGCCGCGACAACGCCCACCGGCTCCTGGGTCACGAGGCTAACGTTGACCCCGTCGCTGCGCCGTTCGTCGTAGGGGAAGTCCTTGGCCAGGTCGGCGTAGTACCGGGTGTGCCGGATGGGGTTAGGGACATGCGCCTTCTCGCTGAACCACAAGGGGCAGCCCAGCTCCGAGGTGATCCCGACGGCGAGCTCCGGGGCGCGCTGTTCCAGCAGCTCAGCGGCGCGGTGCAGGACCTGAGATCGCTCCGCGGGGTCGGCGTTCGCCCACACGCCGGAGTCGAACGAGGCGCGCGCGGCCGCGACGGCGGCGTCGATGTCGGCCCGTCCGGCCAACGCGGCCTTGCCGACGAGGGCGCCGGTGGCCGGATTCCGTACCTCGATGACGGTCCCATCCACTGGCCGCTGCCAGCGGCCTCCGATGAACAGTTCCGGGCGCTCAATCACCGACACAGCCCGACCTCCCTGCTGTCCCAACCGCCGAGCAGTGTTTGCAGAATCATGATAATGAAACGTAAGATATTCAAGAGTGGCCCGTCACACAAGAGGTAGTCATGTCGTCAGGTCGGGTAGTGATCGTGGGAGGTGGCCTCGCCGGTCTGCGCACCGCGGAGCGGCTGCGGCGGATGGGGCACACGGGGCCTGTCACCCTGATCGGTGCCGAGCCTTGGCACCCGTACGACCGTCCCCCGCTGTCTAAGGGGCTGCTCGTCAAAGACGAGGAACCAGCGCCGGTCCTGCTGCGCCCCATCGACGCGTACGCCGAGCTCGACCTCGACCTCCGGCTCGGGACGCGCGCGATTGGGCTGGACCCGCGCACGCGCTGTGTCGCCCTGCACGATGGCAGCGAGGTGCGCTACGACCGGCTGGTCATCGCGACAGGAGCGCGCGCTCGAACCATCCCCGAGTGGCAGCGGTTCGCCAACGTGTACGTCCTGCGCACCTGGGAGGACTGTCTGTCCCTCCGCTTTGCGCTGCGGGCCGCGCGCCACGTCACCGTGGTGGGCGCCGGCGTCCTCGGCTGCGAAATCGCCGCCAGCGCCCGGGCCTTGGGCCTCGCGGTCACCCTGCTCGACGAGCTCCCCTCCCCGATGCTGCGCGTCCTCGGGCCGCGGCTCGGCGGTGTGGCGGCGGAGCTGCACCGATCCCACGGCGTCGACGTCCGCGTCGGCTGCGCGGTGGAGCGGCTCGACGGCGACACGACCGTCGAGGCGGTGGTCACCCGAGACGGGGACCGGATTCCCACGGACCTGGTCGTGCTCGCCATTGGGTCGGTCCCGGAGACCGAATGGCTCGCCGAGTCCGGAGTGGACATCGACGACGGCGTCGTCTGCGACGCCACCGGCAAGACCTCGCTTCCCGATGTCTACGCGGTCGGCGACGTCGCCCGCATGCCCTACCCCGGTAGCCGGCGGAGCGTGCGGCTGGAGCACTGGACGAGCGCCGCGGACACCGCGACGCTCGTGGCGAGCAACCTCCTCGCCCCACCAGGCCAGGAGCGGACGCTCAGCGAGGTGCCCTACTTCTGGAGCGACCAGTACGACGTCAAGATCCAAGGGATGGGGGTCCCCGAGGCCGACGACGAGCTGGTCATCGCGACCGGCGAGCTCGACGCGCGTCGGTTCCTCGCCCTCTACGTCTCGGCCGGCCGGGTCCAGGCCGCTGTCACGATGAACATGCCAGCGGCGCTCGCCCGCTGCCGGACCGCGGTCGCGACACACGCCCCCATCGACGAGCTGCTGGAGCAGGCGCCCTGGACCCCAAGGAGAACCACATGACAGACGCCTCCGCGTCGCTCAGCGACATCCTCGCCCGACTCCAGCGGCTTGAGGAGATCGAGGCGGCGCGCAACCACCTCCACGCCTACGCGAAGACCCTCGACCGCCCCACCCCAGAATCGGTCGCGGCGCTCTTCACCGAGGACGCGGTGCTGTCGGTGCCGTCCGGCGAATTCCGTGGCCGTGACGAGATCGCCGCGTTCTATCGCAGCCGGATCGCAGCGCAGACCGGGGACCGGCGCCACTTCATCATGAACCTCAAGACGCGCCACCTCGGGCCGGGCTTGGTCGAGATCGAGTCCTACTTCATCTTCACCGGCCGCGACCGGGAGAGCTCCACCATCGGTTGGGGCACCTACCGCGATCGGATCCGCGTGACCGACGGCGTCCCCCTGTTCGAAGCGAAGACCATCACGCCACACGTCACCACGGACCTGGCGACCGGGTGGGCCGCGCCGGCGTGATGGCAGGGCGGGCCGCCTCATCCGCGGCCCACCCCATCACCCGCTCCGGCTACTCCCGCGGCAAGCCGAGCGAACGCGCGATGATGCCGCGCTGAATGTCGTTGGTGCCGCCACCGATGACGAACATCGGCGACAACCGGAGCGCGGCCTCGAAGCTGGGTCCCGCCGGCGGACACGCGGCCCCCGGCGCGCCCGCGGCCAGGGCACCGGTGGGCCCCAGCAGCTCCAAGATCGCCTGAGCGAGCTCCTCAGCGAGTTCACCACTGAGCACCGCCGCCATCGGCCCAGCGACGCGCGCCTCGCCCGTCTCCATCGCCCTCGTGGCGCGCACGACGAGGACCCGAGCCGCCTGGAGGCGCGCGGCGAGACGCGCGAGCAGGTCCCGACGCGCACCGTCTACAGCGGACGGATCCCGCCGGAGAATCGCCAGCGCCGCGTCCAAGTTCCGCCGCATGGTCGCGGCCACCCCGCCCATGACGACGCGCTCCGCGGCCAAGGCGTCAGTGATCACCCGCCAGCCGCCGTTGACCTCGCCCACCCGCATGGAGTCCGGGACGCGGACGTTGTCGAAGAAGACACTGCACGAGATCTCACCGGACAGGGCGCGGTGCTGTTGGAGCGTGATGCCCGGGGTGTCCATGGGGACGAGGAAGATCGTGATGCCCGCGTGCGGCCGTGGGGCGTTCGGGTCCGTGCGCACCGCGAGCCAGATGTGGCTCGCCGTGTGCGCCCGCGTCGTCCAGGTCTTTTGACCATCGATGATCCACGAGTCGCCGTCCCGGACGGCCCGGGTCCGCAGCGAGGCGAGGTCGCTGCCCGCCTCGGGCTCGCTGTAGCCCAGGCAGAAGGCCAGCTTCCCTTCGCGCAGCAGCGGCAAGAACGTGGCCTTCTGTTCGGGAGTGCCGTGCCGCAACAGTGAATGTCCGATGAGGAGCGTCGCGCTCATCGCCCGGTCGACCGGCCCGCCGGCGTACTTCAACTCCTCGTGCAGGACGACCTGCTCCTCGGTGCTGCACTCGAGGCCCCCCTCGGACGTCGGCCAGCCCGCCGCGAAGAGCCCCCGCTCCGCCATCTCCCGCCGGAGCGACTCCGGGTCGATCTGCCCGTCCACGCGGTGCCGGTCGAGCATCTCGTGGATCTCCGCGCGAAACGCCTCCGCCCGTGGCCCCAGGTCCAGCGCGGGCAATCCCCGCCCGTCGTCCAACAAGGCGGTCGCCACGCCGTCGTCGCCGTAGGCCACGAGGAGGAGGCGATCCGCGTGCACCCGGCGGAAGAGCCACGCCGCCTCGTGCTCCTCGAAATAGCCGATCGCCCCCAGCGTGTGTTGCGCACCGAAACAGATGCTCGTCGCCGTATCCGTCACGAACCGGACCGCCAAGGCGATGGCGAGGTCGGCGTCCGGCGCCTCCCGCTGCCAGGCGGCGACCGCCTCGTCGATGAGCGCCTCGCCGGCGGTCAGGTCGATGTGGCACGCCGCCACGCGCTGCTGCACCGCGCCGAATCCCCCGATGACCCGGCCGAATTGGCGGCGCACTTTCGCGTGCGCGACGGCGAGCTCGTGGACACGGCCGGCGGCGGCGAGGGCCCGCGCCGCCACCGCGAGCCGCAGGACCGCGGGTGCCTCGTCGCGCCACGCGACCGGTACGGCGTCGAATCCCGTCCGGACTCGAGACCACGCGGGGATGGCCAGTCCGGGTGTCGGCTCCACCTCGACGATCGGCAGGAGTTCGGCGCTCCGCCGCTGCGGGTCGAGCCGGAGGACGTGCGTGGCGCCGGCCGCGCCCTCGACGCACTCGAGGAGGCCGTCGCGCGGACGCGGCCCCACCACCGCGACGGGACGCAGCGTCCCCGCCTCGACCTGCTCTCGAAGCTCGGCGGGCAGCAGGATCGCCGCGACGTACGCGTCCGCCAGGGGAAGCGGACAGCCGCGACGGCCCAATTCCCGCTCGGCGGCGATGAGGAAGTCCAGCGCCTTTTCCGCCCCGAGTTCGTACCACCCCTGGTGGACGGCAGCCGCGTGCACAGCGTCAAGGTCGCCGATTGGGGCGGAGGTGGCTGCTCCCCACGATGCTTCTAGCGTGCCCGCTACCGCTTCCGCGAATACCCGTACGTCTTCCGGAGAGCGTTGACTTACTGAACGGTTGCCGTCCATGATCAGGAATACTGAACCCCACACGCTGCGGCGTCAACCCGCGAAGGCGGATCACGTGGCGAACGAATCCATGGAGCGGCCCGGCCGACCCCGCGATCCCGACGTGGATCGACGGATAACCGAGGCTGCCATTGAGGTTTTTGCCCACGCCGGTTGGTCGGGATTCAGCATCGACGCGGTCGCGCGCGCCGCACGGGTCGGAAAGGCGTCGGTGTATCTCCGCTGGAGCAGCAAGGAGGAACTTCTCACCGAGGCCGTCGCCGCCACGTTTCGACCGATCGCGTCGATTGACACGGGAAACGTTCGCCAGGATCTCCTCGCATTAGCCGAGCTGTTGCTGGAGCTCTACGAGGGACGGCGTGGCCTCGCGGCCCGCCGCATGGTGGTCGAGTCCGCAGTCAATCCCGCCCTCGCCGAACGGTGGAAGAAGATCCGGGCGGCGCAGGTGGCGACGACGCGTGGCATTGTCCGCCGCGCCATCGCGCGAGGCGAACTGCCGCCGCACACGTCCGTCACCCTCATCCTCGACACCATTTGCGGGGCCGCCATGCTCCGGCCGGTCGCGGTCCCCGATCAGCTCCGGACCAAGGCCGCGGCCACCCGTTCCCGATACGCCCAACAGCTCGTCGATTTCGTCCTGTCCGCGGCGGCCACATATTCGGAGGCACGATCGTGACATATCCCAATCTCTTCTCGCCGCTGACCGTCGGACCGATGACGGTGAAAAACCGTCTGGTCCTCACCCCCCACGGTCACGTGGTGTCCTCGTTATGGGGCACGGACGCTGAGGCCGAAGGGCACATCGCCTACTGGAAGGCACGCACCTCGGCGGGGTGGATTGACGGGGTATCCGCCCACATCCGCAACAGCCTGGTACCTGGGTTCGAGCCGACCGGTGTGGGCGCCACGATCTCCGGCCACTTCCGCGCGCCGTTCTTTGTGGACCGGGTCGGGCGACTCGCCGAGGCGCTGCACGCCGACGATACTCGACTGACCGTACAGATGATCATGCAGGGGGGTATGCCTCACGGCCCGAGCCCGGTGCTCTCCGGCCCGGTGATCAACCTCGTGCCTCACCCCCTCACGCTCGACGAGATCGACTACTTCGTCGAGGAGTACCGGTTCAGCGCCTCCCAAGTCCGGCTCGCGGGCGCGGACGGGGTCGAGCTCCACCTCAACCACGACGACCTGCTCGAGTGGTTCGTCTCGCCGCTGACGAACCACCGGACGGACGAGTACGGCGGGTCTCTTGAGAACCGGCTGCGGTTCCCCCTGCGAATCCTCCAGGCGGTACGGGAGGCGGTCGGGCGCGACATGGTCGTCGGCGTCCGGTTCAACCTCCGGGAGGAGGAGCCGGGCGGCTACACCGTCGACGACGCGGTGGCGATCGCCCAACGTCTCGAGGCGAGCGGCCTCATCGACTACCTCAGCCTCACCGTCGGCAGCCCGTGGGGTAACCCCAGCTACATCCAGTCCCACCACCACCAGCCCGGCGAATGGGCACCCTTGGCCGGGAAAATCCGGCAAGCGCTCCGCATTCCCGTCGTCTACACCGGACGGGTCACCTCCGCCGCCCTCGCCGAACAGATCCTCGCCGATGGGCACGCCGACCTGGTCGGGATGGCCCGCGCCTACCTCGCCGACGGCCAGCTCCTCACCAAGGTCCGAGAGGGACGCGAGGACGAGGTCCGTCCCTGCGTCGGCGGCAACGAGTGCATCAGCCGCCGGCTCGTCGAGAACCTGGGCTTCTCGTGCGCGGTCAACCCCGAGGCCGCCCGGGAACGCCTCGGGGGTCTCCGCCGGACCGAGCAGCCCCGGCGCGTCCTCGTCGTGGGCGGCGGCCCGGCCGGCATGGAGGTCGCGGGGCTCGCCGCAGAGCGCGGCCACGACGTGGAGCTCTGGGAGAGCAGCGACCACCTGGGCGGCCAGCTCGCGCTCGCCACCCGCGCGCCGCGGTACGACGACTACGCCGCGTACCTCGCGTGGCAGGAGCGGCGCTTGCGGCGGGTCGGCGTGCGCGTCGTGCTCAACCGGCGCGGCACCGCGGACGCCGTGCAGGACTACGGCGCGGACGTCGTCATCGTCGCCACCGGTGGTCGCCCGCGTCGGCCGGGCATCCCCGGCGAGACGCTGCCCCACGTGCACCTCGCCCACGACGTCCTCGCGCAGGACATGACCCTCACCGGGAACGTCGTGCTGGTCGCCCAGGACGACCACCTCGCTCCCTTGTCGGTCGCGGATTTCCTGGCGGAACGCGGCGCGGAGGTGACCGTCGTCTACGGCTCAGCCAGCCCGGCGCCGCTGGTCAGCCGCTACCTGCTCGGGTCGATCCTCGGGCGGCTCGACGCGCGGGGGGTGCAGATGCGGTTCAACGAGCAGGTGACCGAGATCGGCACCGACTACGTCCAGGTTCGCCACGTCTACTCAAACCGGACGCGCACGATTGACACTGTGGACGCGGTGGTCCTCGCCTGTGGCGCGGTGCCCGAGAACAGCCTGTACGCCGAACTCGTCCAGCGCGGCGTCGAGGCGCACATCCTCGGCGACGCGTACGCGCCACGGCGGCTCGTCTGGGCGACGCGGCAGGCCTACGACCTCGCCGCGACGCTGTAGGACGCGGTGCGGGCGGCGGCGATGACGTGCGCCAGGCGCCTATGAGTAGTAGGAACGCCCCTTCGTCGACAGCACGTCATCGCCGCCGTCGATCACGAGACAGGCCCCGTTGATCCGCGACGCGCTCGGCCCCGCCAGGAAGAGGGCCGCCGCCGCGACATCGGCGGCGGTCGTCGGCACACCGCTCGACGACGCGGCCGCGAGGCGCGCGTAGACCGCGTCGAGCGCGTCCGGGTCACCAAAGCGCATCCGGGCGGGGAGGGACGTCACGGTTCCCCCGGGCGCGACAGCGTTGATCCGCAAGCCGTACGGCGCGATCTCCACCGCCACCGATTCGACCAGCCCTCGGACACCGCTCTTGGCCGCGGTGTAGGCGTGGGGTCCCAGGCCTCCGCGCACCCCGGCTACGCTGCCGGTGCACACGATGGCACCGCGCCGGTGCGGGCGCATGGCCGCGACCGCGTGCTTGACGGTGAGGAAGACACCGGTCAGGAGCAGGTCGATCGTCGCCCGCCACTCCTCCAGCGAGGTCTCCTCGATCCGGCCGATGACCCCGACCGCCCCGGCGTTGGCGAACACCGCGTCCAGCGGACCAAACTCCTCCTGCGCGGCGGCGATCGCGGCCTGGATGTCGTCCTCACGCGTCACGTCCGCGTGTCGATACCGCGCGCGCGGCCCCAGGTCCGCGGCGAGCGCCTCCCCCCGGTCGTCCTCGATATCGGTGAGCAGCACCGATCCCCCGGCCGCGACATACGCCCGGGCGATCGCCTCCCCGATCCCCCGCGCCGCGCCGGTCACCACGGCGGCGCCCATCGGTGGACTCTCCATCCCGCACCCGCCGATGGCTACGACACGAAGTGGGGCAGGACGCGGTCGCGGAAGAGCTCCAGCGTCTGGAGCATGCGCTCCTGCGGCAGGGTGAACCACTGCATGCGCAGGATCACCTTCGTGATGCCGATAGCTTCGAGCTCCTTCAGCGCGGCGACACACGTCTCGGGGTCGGTGAACAGGTACGACTTGTCCGCGACGTCCTCCAGCTGTTCCTGCCCCTTGAGGTGGCGGTAGCTCTCGGTCTTGTCCGGCGCCTCGAACTGGGCGTACATCCGGGTGTTCGCGCCCCGCGCCTCAAGCCCAATGGCGCGGGCCCGCTGCGGGTCCTCGTCGAGCACCAGCTCCCGCCGCACCACGATCTCCTGAGCCGGCCCGCGACCGAGCCGCTCCCGCTCGGCGCGGTAGAACTCCAGAATCGCGCGCAGCTTCTCCGGCTCGGCGTGCGGCGGGATGATCCACGCGTCCCCGAGCCGCGCGGCGCGCCGCGCGCCCGTCTTGTGCACCCCCGCGCCCACCCAGATCGGCGGGCCACCGGGGCGCACCGGCGGGATACCGATCTTCTGGTTGCGGATCGCGAAGTGCTTGCCTTCGAAGGTGACCGGCTCGTTGCTCCACAGTTGCCGGATCACCGTCACGCTCTCCTCGTACCGGCTCACCCGGTCGTCCATGGAGATGCCGAACGACTCGTACTCGTTGCTCCGGTACCCCAAGCCAAACCCGGCGATGGCGCGGCCGTTGCAGATGTGGTCGAGCGTCGCGAAGTCCTCGGCCACCTCCACTGGGTGACGAAGCGGCAGGATGAACATGTTCGTCCCCAGTGACATGTCCCCCGCGTGCTCGGCGAGCGCGGCCAGGGTCGGCACCGGCTGCAGGGTCTGCATGTTGCCGAGGTAGTGGTTGAGCACCCAGATCGACTGGATGCCGGACGCCGCGGCGGCGCGCACCTGCTCACGCAGCATCGCGATCCGAGACGCCGGAGTCACGTGCGGGGGGAAGTCGTTTTGCAGGGCGAGGCCGAATTTCAGGGGCATTGGGGTTCTCCTCGTTAGGACTGGTCGTCAGCGTCGAACGCGCCGTCTCGCCACGCGAGCGCCGCCCGGATTCCCTGGCTCGCCACGATGCGACCGAATTCGACACTGGCCGGGGTGACGTGGAACATCGCGTTGAATTCGGCGCCTTCGAGAGCACCCAGCCGAATTCCCATGATCTCGGCCCACCGGTTGATGACGTGCTTGTGCAAGGTGAGCGCGTCCAGCGGCTGATTCGCGATGCGCCGACACAGGCGCAGCGTCCGCTCCTCGAGCTCAGCGGCGGGCATCACCTCGTCGACGAGCCCATAGCGGGCGGCCGTGACACCGTCGATGAGGTCACCGGTGAAGAAGAGCTGCTTCGTACGCGACAATCCGATTTTCATCGGCAGCAGCCCGAGCGTGGGCGGGATGCCGAGCCCACGGGCCGCGGGGTGGCCAAACCGCGCGTCCTCAGCGGCGTACACGATGTCGCAAATGCCGAGCAGGTCGAGCCCGCCGGCGAGGCACACGCCGTGCACCTGGGCGATGATGGGCTTTCGGTACGACCACAGCCGCATCCAGCGCTCGATGTTCTCGCGCAGCCGCTCCCGGTCTCGGACCAGCTTCGACTCGCCGAGCCCGGTCATCGGCGTGCTGCCCGGCTCGCCGCGATGCGGATCCTCCGCCTCGCCCAGGCTGTACACCGACGAGCCGCTGGTCATGTCGTAGCCGGCGCAGAATCCGCGACCCGCGCCCCGAATCCGCACGACCCGGACCGCGTCACCGGGCCTGACCTCTTCCAGCGCCGCTTCGAGGTCGTCCCGTAGCTCGGGAGAAATGGCGTTGAGTTTCTCAGGCCGGTTGAGGGTGATGGTGGCGACCGCTCCCTCGACCTCCAACTCAACGCACGCGCGCCGAGACTCCGTGCTCATTCCGCACAACTTCCCTTCGCACTCAGGGCTGCGCCGCGAACCGCCGACCCAGTCGCCGTAGCTGCTCCTTGGCGGGCCCGAGGGTGAACTCGATGTACTTGCCGAACCTGAAGTACCGGTGGAGCGGGTAATCGAGGTCGATGCCGATGCCACCGTGGACGTGCTGAGCGGCGTAGAGGACGCGGTGTCCTCCCTCAGCCGCCCAGAACTTGGCGATTTCGACCGCGCGGTGGGCGTCCATCCCCTCACTGAGCTGCCACGCCGCTTGCAGCGAGGTCAGCCGGATGGCCTCGACGTCGATGTAGCTGTCGGCGAGGCGCTGGCGCACCGCCTGGAACGTCGCGATCGGACGGCCAAACTGCTTCCGCCCGGAGGTGTACTCCGCGGCCCGGCGCAGGGCCTCCGCGCAGACGCCAGCCTGCATGGCGGCCAAGCCGGTCATCGCGTGCAGCAGCACGTCGTCCAGCACCGCGCCATCGTCAGGCTCCGCCAGCACGGCGTCCGCCGCGACGTCGTCGAACGTCACCCGGGCCAGCGGACGCTGCGATACGGACTTCTGCGGCTCGATCGTCACACCGGCGGCCGACGGCCGCACCACGACAATCACGCTGCGCTCGTCCTCGGTCACGGCCGACACGAGGATCCAATCGGCGAGCTGCGCCAGCGGCACCTGCGTCTTCACTCCGCTGATCCGCCACCCCTCGCCCGTGCGCGTGGCGGTCGTGCGGGGCTGTCGGGGATCGGCGGCGCCCGGCTCGAGGAGCGCCGCGGTCAACAGCGACTCTCCGGTGACCACACCCGGCAGCAACTCGCCGATCAATTCCGGGCTGCCGTGGCGCGCGATAGGCAGCGCGCCGCAGACCACGCTCTCCCACAGCGGGATCTGAGCGACCGCCGCGCCGACCCTTTCCAGAACCTGGTACAGCTCGAGGAAGCCCAGCCCGGCGCCGCCCACACTCTCGGGCAGCGCGGCACCGACGACGCCCGAATCCGCGAAGCTCGTCCACGTCTGCCGGTCGAGCCACTCGCCGCGCTTGTCCAGCTCCGTGAGATGGTCCGGCGTCGACGAGTCGGCGAGAATTCCCGACGCCAAATCCCGGAGCGCCTCCATCTCAGGGCTCAGCGAAAAGTCCATAGTGTTTGCCCCATCCCCACAACGGTTGACATCAGTCCTTGGCGCGCGGAAGCGACAGGCCCGCCCGAGCGACGATTTCCCGCTGCACCTCGTTCGTGCCCCCACCGAAGGTCATCAGCACGCTCCAGCGCATCGCCGCTTCGAGGGAGTCGCGCAGAGCTCCGGGAGCCTCCCCGTCGAGCAGGGCGTCGGCGCCGACAATCTCCATGAGCAGCCGGAACGCCTCGACGTACATCTCCGTTCCGTACACCTTGAGCGCCGAGGCGTCGGCGGGGGAAATCGTGCCTGACTCGTCAGCCCAGGCCACCTTCCAGTTCATGAGCTGGAGGACCTCGGCCTTCGCCTCAACGGCGGCCAGGTTCATCTGCACCCATTCCTGGTCGATGAGGCGACGGCCATCGGGAGCCGTCGTGTGCCGCGCCCACTCCGCCACCGCCTCCAGGCGCCGCTGCACGACACCGGCCGGGCAAATCGTCACCCGCTCGTAATTGAGCTGGTTGGTGATGATTTCCCAGCCCTGATTCTCCTTGCCGACGAGGTTCTCCACCGGGACCCGGACGTCTTGGTAATACCCGGCGCTCGTGAAGCCACCCCGCAGGGTGCGGATCGGCGTCCAGGAGAAACCCGGGGCGTCGGTGGGGACGATGATGATGGAGATTCCCTTGTGCTTGGGCGCGTCCGGATCGGTGCGCACGGCGAGCCACACGTAGTCGGCGTGGTGGATGAGGCTCGTCCAAATCTTCTGTCCGTTGATGACGTAGTGGTCCCCGACCCGTTCCGCACGAGTCTTCAGCGAGGCGAGGTCCGACCCCGCCTCCGGCTCGGAGTACCCGACAGAGAAGTGGATTTCCCCGCGGGCAATCCCCGGCAGGAATCTCGCCTTCTGCTCCTCGGTGCCGTACCGCATCAGGGTCGGCCCGATGGAATTGGTGGTCAGGTGCGGAATCGTGACGCCAGCTTTCTGGGTCTCTTCGAAGAAGATGTAGTTCTCAATCGGCGAGAGGTTTCGGCCTCCGTACTCCTCGGGCCAGGAGACGGTGAGCCACCCGTCCTCACCGAGCTTGCGAACCGCGTCGCGGTATCCGGATCCCTCTTCCTCGTAGCCGGCGAACGCCGCCCGGAGCTCGGGGGTAAGGATCCGCTCATAGTAGGCGCGCACCTCGTCACGGAAACGTTCCTGCTCTGGGGTATAAGCGATGCGCATAGGTTCCTCCTCCAGCGTGGTTCGACGCGCACCATCCCTCAGGAATTGGTGTGACGGTTGGCGCGAAATTGCGGGATCACGTGCTCCGCGAAGACCGCCAGGGCTTCGCGTTGCAGAGCGGCGTCCATGCCCGGCCAATACAGCCGAGGCACGAAGTGGAATCGCACGTCCGAGGCGTTGCGGGCGTACGCCGCGATGGCTTCTGCGACTTCGTCCGGAGTACCGACGATCGCTTCCTTGCGCAGAATGTCGCGGGTTTCCTCCCGCAGCGGGGGCGGCGTGACACGCGTGGTCCGGCGCCCGTACGGTTCGCCGACCATGTCGCGGTACTTCCACTCGGAGTAGTGCAGGTACGGCTCGAGCCGTTCCCACGCGTCCTTCTCCGGCCACGCGAAGACCGGGCGGTGGACCCCGACCTCGAACTCGGCGGGCTGGCGCCCGGCCTTCTCCGCCTCGGCGAGGAGCTGCCGGACTTGCGCGCCGAACTGCTCCGGAGTGACCCGCGCCGCCATGAGGCCATCGGCCTTCCGCGCCACCCGGCGGATACCCGGCGCGGTCCTCGCCCCGATCCACAGCGGCGGACCGGCGGGCCGGTACGGCCGCGGCGTCACCCGCACCGGGGCGGCGTCCGGGGTGGCTTGCACCGGTTCACCGGACCACGCCTGGCGGAGCACCGCCAGCGTCTGGTCCAGCGCCGCGCCGAGCCGTTCCTTGCTCCGGCCAAAGCCCGCGAACTCCTCCTCCCGATACCCCGCGCCGATGCCGAGGACGAGCCGTCCGGATGACAACAGGTCCACCGTGGCGGCGTCTTCGGCGAGCCGCAGCGGGTCATGCAGCGGGGCGATGAGGATGCCGGTGCCGATGCGAATGCGGGTGGTCCGGGCGGCGATCGCGGCGGCGACCGGAAGGAGGCTCGGCATGTAGCCGTCGTCGACGAAGTGGTGCTCGGAGAGCCACACCGCGTCGAAGCCCAGCCGCTCCGCGAGCTCACACAAGTGGAGCACCTCGGCGTAGAGCTCGGCGTCGGAACGCGGATCGTCCGGGTGGTGCTGGGCCGTAATCATCCCGAAGCCGAACGTCATGGCACTCATCGATCACCCTCCAGGCTCCACCGGGGAGCGCGTCCCTCCGCCATCGCCGCGCGGGCTTCCGCCACATCGGGGTGCGCCCACTGCTGGATCACCGCGGCCCAGGCCTCCTCATCCAGCCCCGCGATCTGCCGCTGTCGCAGCCGGCGCAGGAATGTCGTGGTCAGCCGCACGGCCGTGGGGCTTTGCGCGGCGATCATCCCGGCGATCTCCCGTGCCCGGGTCACCGCCTGTCCGGCGGGTACCACCTCGCTGACCAGGCCAATCCGCAGCGCCTCGGGCGCGGACATCCGGTATCGACTCCCGCAGAGCATCAAGGGCGCCACCGCAGCGGGCGACGCCTGAACCGCGAGCCGGAGCGCGACCGGGGCGCTGGTCTGTCCGATCGACACGTGGGGATCCGACAGCCACGCGTCCTCCGCGGCGACCACGATGTCGGCGTCCGCGAGAAACCGCAGCGCCCCACCGATACACAGGCCGTTCATAGCCACGATCACCGGGACGTCGAGGACTTCGCCGGGCGAGTAGCGGAGATTCGCCGTCGCCCCGTCCGTCAAGCCCGCTTCGGTGATGTCCGCGCCGGAGGAGAAGGCACGGCCGGCACCGGTCACCACGACACACCGCACCGAGGGGTCGCCGCGCAGCTCCTCCCAGAGGGCGGCCAGGCGGCGGCGCAGCGCGATGTCGAGGGCGTTGAGCCGCTCCGGTCGGTTGAGCGTGACGGTGACGACACCGTCGTCGGCCTCGACCAGCACGCGGTGATCGGGACGATCCTCAGCGGTCACCATTCGCCTCTCTCCAATACGGATTCCCGGTCTTCGCCGAATCTCCGCGGCGGTCGGGGCAGTGCCGTCGGCGTGCGGGAGAAACGAGGCGCGGGAGCGGCCTGGAGGACGCCGTCGACCTCCACCAGCGTCCCGCGGGCGCGAATCTGGGGGTGTGCCGCCGCCTCCGAGAATTCGAGGACGGGGGTCAGGCAGGCGTCCCGCCCGTCGAACACCGCCGCCCACTCGTCACGGGTGCGGGTCGCGATGGCGGCCGCGATCGCCTCCCGCAACCGCGGCCACCCGGAGCGGTCGTACTGGTCGGGCAAGGTCTGGGGATCGAGGCCCAAACCGGTGAGCAGCTCGACGAAGAATTCCCGCTCTAACGGGCCCACCGCGACGTACTTGCCGTCCGCGCACTCGTAGACGCCGTAGAACGGAGCGCCCCCGTCGATGACGTTGCTCTCCGGTTCCTCGTGCCACGCGCCCCGGCCCCGCAAATTCCAAATCGCTTGGGTCAGCAGGGTGACGCCGTCGAGCATCGCGGCGTCCACGACTTGGCCCTGCCCCGAGCGCTCCCGCTCCCACAGCGCGGCGAGCACCCCGATGACGAGGAGCATCGATCCGCCGCCGTAGTCGCCGACGAGATTGAGGGGGACGGTGGGCGGCTGCCCTGACCGGCGAATCGCCGAGAGGGCTCCGGTGACGGAGAGGTAGTTGATGTCGTGACCGGCGCGGGCGGCGAGGGGGCCGTCTTGGCCCCAACCGGTCATCCGGCCGTAGACCAGTCGGGGATTCCGCGCGTGGCACTCCTGAGGACCGACGCCCAGCCGCTCCGCGACCCCCGGGCGGAACCCCTCCAGCAGGACGTCCGCGCGCTCGACAAGCGCCAACACGCGCTCGCGATCGGCGGGGTTCTTGAGGTCCGCGACGACCGACCGCCGGTTCCTGAGGAGCTGGTTGCGGCGCGCGGCCTCCGCCACCTCCGCGGACGGAGCGGGAGGGTCGATCCTGACCACATCGGCGCCCAGGTCACCAAGGATCATCGCGGCGTGTGGTCCGGGACCGATTCCGCCGAGTTCGAGGACGCGGAGCCCGTCAAGGGGCCCGGGCATATCGATCGTTCCTCCCTATTCCGCCGGGGATGGGGACACGGAATTCCCCACGCTCAGGAAATGCGCTCCAGCCGTTTCGCCGCTTCCCGTTTGATGATTTTTCCGGAGGCGGTGCGGGTCAGCGGCTCATAATCGAGGACAACGCGCTTCGGGCACTTGTAATCGGCGAGATTCGCCCGGCAGTGTTCGATAACGCGCGCCTCGTCGACATCGGCGTCCTTGTCGACGATGACGACGGCGACGACTTCCTCACCCCACCGTTCCGACGGGACACCGAGGACCGCGGCCTCGACGACCCCCGGCATGGCCGTGATAACGTGCTCGACTTCGGCGGGGTACACGTTGAGGCCACCGCTGACGATGAGATCTTTGGACCGGCCGGTGATGGCGAAGAGGCCGTCTTCATCCACCGTGCCGAGGTCACCGGTCCACAGCCACCCATCCCGCAGCACCGCCGCGGTCGCCTCGGGTTCGTTCCAGTACCCCCGCATGAGCTGCCGACCGCGCAGCAGGATCTCGCCGACCTCGTTGGGGCCGACCTCCTCGCCCGTCGCGGGATTGACGATCTTGACCTCGACGGAGAAGCACGGCCGACCAGCCTTCCCGAAGTGGTGGGCCTCGCGGGCGTGCAGCATGAGCCCGGTGCCACCGGACTCGGTCAGCCCGTAGCCCTGCGTCAGCGCGATGCCCTTCTTGGCGTACGCCTCCATGAGCGCCGCCGAGACCGGCGCGCCTCCGGTGCGCGCGAGCCGCAGGGAGGAGAGGTCGGCCTCCTCCCACCGAGGGTGGTCCACGAGGCGTTGGCACATCGCGGGAACGCCGTGGAAGAGCGTGGCCCGGTGGGTCTCGATGAGGTCGATGAGGTGCCCCGGATCGGCGGACTCGGCCAAGACCAGCTCAGCGCCCGAATGCGCCATCGAGGTGGCCACGTTCATTCCGCCCGTGTAGCAGAGCGGCAGCGGGGTGACGAGCCGGTCCCGCGACGAATATCCGTGGATGAGAATGGAGTCCAGGGAGGTCCAGAGGAACGATTCGTGAGAGTGCAAGACGGCTCGCGGAGATCCCGTCGTGCCGGAGGTGAAGAGGAGGAAACCGTCGTCCTCCCACCGCGCCATCGACTCGACCGGTTCCCCGGTGCCGTCGTCCGCTGGCCACTCGCCCCGCCACAGCAGGTCGATATCGATTCCCGATTTCGTGACGAGGTCGCGGAAACTCTCGTCGACGACGAGCAGGGACATGTCCACGTGCCGCACCGCCCGGGCGAGCTCCGGCGGCGCGTACCGGACGTTAATCGGTACAAAAATAGCCCCGATACGGGACACGGCGTGGAGAGTCACCAGGAATTCCACGCAGTTCGGCATGAGGCAGCCGACTCGGTCCCGCCGACGAATACCCCGCACCATGAGGTGTCGCGCCAGGACATCCACCCGACGGTCGAGCTCCCGCCAGGTGACGCGCTCGCCCCGATACGTGACAGCTATTCCCTCCCTATTGATCGTCGCCCATTTCCGGACCCAGCTATCGACACCCTGCACGTCGTCCTCCGCACCTCAATTCCGAGCCAGCCTTGTCGTCACACCCGAGGGGCTGTCAATCGTCGAGCTCCACCTCGCGTGATCCGCGCCAGGCCATCATTCCCCCGTCCACGGGCACGTTCGCCCCGGTGATGAATGAGGCGTCATCACTGGCGAGGAAACACACCAGCTTGGCGACCTCGCTGACCCGGCCCCGCCGGGGAATGAGGTGCGAGCCGTACATGGCGCGGGCCGTGGCGAGCTTGTCCTTGGCTCGGGCGAGATGGGCGTCGCTCATCGGCGTCTTGATAGAGCCGGGCGAGTAGCAGTTGGCACGGACCTTGGGCGCCAAGTTAATCGCGGTATTGCGGGTGAGCTGGATAACGGCCGCTTTGGACACGCTGTACGCCGTCATGCCCGCGCCAGTCATCCCCGAGACCGAGGCGGCGTTCACCACCGAGGGGCCGCGATCCGAGGCGAGCAGGTGCGGCGCGGCGAATTTCGTCGCCAGCCACACCGCCTTGAGGTTCACGTCCATGACCGCGTCCCACACGGACTCGTCAATCGTGTCGACGGTGACCTGATCCATCGGCGCGAAGTTGCTGTCGAGGACACCGGCGTTGTTCACGAGGGTGTCCAGGCCACCCGCCCAGTCCACGAA
>DATCMA010000024.1:0-2286 GCA_036563645.1 Micromonospora sp. | reverse complement strand
CCGCTTACGGGATCACCGACTGGCCGGAGCACTGAGCCACCACGCGACCCACGGGCGGCCACCGGGCTCGCCCTGAGGAACAGAGGAGCAGATCATGCCACACTTCACCGCCGACGACGTGCGCGAGCACCTAAAGACCGTGTACGACCCCGAGATCGGCATCAACATCGTCGATCTCGGCCTGATCTACGACATCGACCTCACCGAGCGCGACGACAAGACCGACGTGCTGGTGACCATGACCCTCACGTCAATGGGCTGCCCGCTCGGCCCGATCATCATGCAGGAACTCACACGCGCCCTCGACGGGCTACCCAACCTGGGCGAGGTCGATGTCAACCTCGTCTGGAGCCCACCCTGGACCCCGGACATGATGTCCGAGGAAGCCAAGGACGAGCTGGGCATCTGGTAGCCCGACACGTACGCCGGCACTCCACACCGCCCGGCCGCGTGGCCGGGCGTTCCCGTGCCCGCAGCCCACGCCACTTCGCCTGAGAGCAACCGTGCCGGCCTCGAGTGGCGTCCGCAGGCACAGGAGCCGGCAACGATACTGGCGCTCATTGGTGCGGCCTCCGCGCAACGTTCTTGCGAGCCCATGCGTCGAAGACGTAGCGGCCAGTGTAGGTCCACCGAGACCGACCGCGTCGCCGCCCTGGGAAGGGATCACGATGTCGATTCGCACGCGCACCATCGCTCTCGCCCTGTTCCTGGCACTCCTGGGCACCGCCCTCGCCGCCTGCAGCACTCCCGGCGGGACCGAACCCACGCCCACCGTGTCCCCGGCCGCGACGGCAACAGCCGAGCCTACCAGCGCGGCGCAGCCCAGCCCAACGCCGGAGCCGACCCCGTCACCTACCGCGACCCTGGCGCCCACCCCAACGCCGAGCCCGTTCCCGACGCCGACACCGCCCCAACCGGCCGAGCCGATCACCATCGCGCGTGCCGACACCACCGAGAAGATCGTCGCGCTCACCTTCGACGCCGGGGCTGATAGCGGGTATGTCGACGAGATCCTCGACACACTCGCACGCGAGGGGATCCACGCCACCTTCGGCATGACCGGCGCCTGGGCCGAGCAGTACCCCGACGCGGTCCGCCGCATCGTGGCCGAAGGCCATCAGATGATCAATCACACCTACGACCATCCCTCCTTCACCGGCTTCTCCACCAACCAGCCGCCGCTGAGCCGCGAGGAGCGAATCGCCACCCTCCAGCGCACCGAAGACGTGATCCGGCAGATCGTCGACTACGACATGCGGCCCTACTTCCGCCCACCCTACGGCGACTACGACGACTCGGTCATGGCCGACATCGCCGAGGCGGGTTACACCGTCAATGTCCTCTGGAGCGTGGACAGCCTGGGGTGGAACGGCCTGACGGCGGAGGAGATCGCGGAGCGCTGCGTCACGATGACCGAGCCCGGCGGGATCATCCTGATGCACGTCGGCTCCCAGTCGCAGGACGCCGCCGCGCTGCCCGACATCATTGCCCGCCTCCGCGCCGACGGCTACCGCTTCGTCACCATCCGGGACATGGTCGGGCGATAGGCACGCTCCGCCACCAGAGTGGACACCGCCGCCAACTATCCCCGCTCGGCGGACATCGCCCGGCAGGGATGGAGCTCCACGCATTGATGGAGTCAGCGGCGGTGGCAGGTGCCCGGGGGTTCACCCCCGGGCACCTGCCGGGCGGCCGGGCCGCTACGCCCGTCGGCTCTCGTCCCGAGGCCGTTACAACGGCAAGGCGGCGGTCGGCGGAAGCGAAAGATCTCGGACGAGAACGGAGTGGTTGCTCCCGACAAGCAGCAGTGGCGGCTCACACCGAGTGAACCGCCACCGTGAGGTGCCGAGTCGGAACGCTAGCCGTGCTGCTCCGGATGCTCCTCGGACGCGGCGCTCGGCTGCTGCGTGGTCCCGGTCGGCTCGGGGCCGCCCTCGGGCTGCTCGGCACCGGAGCGGCCGGTCTCCTGCTCCAGCCGCTGGACCAGCGTGTCCAACTGCCGGTTCAGCGTGCGCAGCGCCTGCAACGCCGCCACACGCGCCTCGGCGAGCGACCGCTCCGACGCTTCCCGCGTTACCTGCGCCGCCCGCGTCCGCTGCTCCTCTGTCTCCGACGCCACGCGCCGCAGCACGCGGTCCAGCCGATCGGCTGCATCGCGCAGGTCGTCGCGCAGGTTGCGGACCGCTGCCTCTTCTTCCGCGCCACGCTCGCTGCCCCACGCGGCGCGGAACGCCATCGCCAGCCGATTGGCCAATTCCCGGAGCTGCTCACCCACCTCGCGCCAGG
>DATCMA010000019.1:0-2276 GCA_036563645.1 Micromonospora sp. | reverse complement strand
CCTTCGGCGTGCGGAGCGTCGACGGGGCCGTCACCGGACTCGTCGGCGACGAGGGCGGTCTCCGGGGAGTCGAGCTCGACGGCGGCGCCGTCCAGAAGTGCGACTCGGTCTTCGTCGCGCCCCGGCCGCGTCCGAACGACGGGATCCTGCGGGCGCTCGGCTGCGAGCAGGATTCCGACACGGGCTGGGTCCGCGTCGGCGCCTCGGGGGCGGCGAGCGTGCCGGGCGTCTGGGCGGCCGGGAACGTGACGAACCCGCGGGCGCAGGTCGTCACGGCCGCCGGCGAGGCGTCCGCCGCCGCCATCGCGGTGACGGCCTGGCTGCTGGAGGCGGTGGACCTCCCCGAGTTGGTTGGAGGCTCTGATACCTGCAAGGGTGTGAGGAGTCATGGCACCACCGAGGAAGTACTCCACCGAGCTGCGTGAGCGTGCGGTTCGGATGGTGTTCGAGCTGCGTGAACAGGGGATGAGGACCGGGGCGATCGCCCGGGTGGCCGACCAGTTGGGCATCCACCGCGAGGCGTTGCGGACCTGGGTGCGCCAGGCCGAGGTCGATGGCGGGAAGCGGCCGGGAACCAGTACCAGTGACGCTCAGCGTATCGCCGAACTCGAGCGCGAGGTCCGCGAGTTGCGGCGGGCGAATGAGATCTTGAAGGCGGCGTCGGCTTATTTTGCGAGGGAACTCGACCCCAAACCGCCGCGCTAGTCGAGTTCATCGATATCCACCGCGAGCAGTTTGGTGTGGAGCCGATCTGCCGGGTGCTGGAATGCGCGCCGTCGACCTATTGGGCGGCCAAGAAGCGGGAGTCGTGTCCGTCGGCTCGTGCGGTCCGTGACGAACAGCTGAAAAAGGAGATCCTGCGGGTGTGGGAGAACCCGGGCCGGAAGGTGTATGGGGCGCGCAAAGTGTGGGCGCAGCTGAACCGGGAGGGTATCCGTGTGGCGCGGTGCACGGTGGAGCGGCTGATGCGCGAGCTGGGCATTGCGGGGGTGTGCGCGGCGCGCAAGCGGCCGGCCACCACCCTGCCCGCCGGTCGGCGGCCGGGTGACCTGCTGGGACGCGACTTCACCGCCGACGCCCCCAACCGCAGGTGGGTCGCTGACATCACCTACGTCGCCACCGCCGCCGGCTGGGTGTACACCGCGTTCGTCCAGGACCTGTTCTCCCGGCGGATCGTCGGCTGGCAGGTCGCCGAACACCTGGGCGCCGAGCTGGCGCTGGACGCGCTGGAGATGGCGATCTGGTCGCGGAAAGACACGCTCGGCAGCGGCTTGGTCCATCATTCCGATCGCGGGATTCAATACACCGCGATCCGCTATGCCGAACGGTTGGACCAGATCGGTGCGGCACGCTCGGTCGGCAGCAAGGGCGACTCCTACGACAACGCCGCGGCCGAATCACTCAACAGTCTCTACAAGAAGGAGCTGATCGATTTTCACGGCAACTGGAAAGACGTCATGGACGTGACGATCGCCACCATGGAATGGGTTTCCTGGTACAATTCTGAAAGGCTACATTCTTACTGCGGGAACGTACCTCCGAAGGAATACGAGGAAGCGTTCTACCGGTCCCGGGAGGGTGCCCTCTCGGCAGCCGAGAACCAGACGATCTAGCCTCCAAGATCGCCGGGGCGGTCCACGCTGCCACCCCAACCGCGTCCTGCAGCAACCTGGCTACAACAAGCGGCTGCGCGCTCAGGGCGATGGTTGCGGCATCGCCAGCGGCGTTGGCTCGACGGGTGCCTGCAACGGTCCCGTCTTGCCTGCATACGGGGGCACGCTTGCGGAGACGTTGCGTGGCTGGGGTTGGATGGTGGGGATGGCTTCGTCGTCTTCTTCCAGTGCGCAGGCTGCGCGGCTGCGGTTGGCCGATCAGTTGCGTGAGCTTCGTCTGGCTGCGGAGATCTCCGGGGTGGAGTTCGCGCGGCGGGCGGGGTGGCGGGATTCGTCGAGCGTGTCAAAGATCGAGCGGGGTGTGCGTCCGGCGTCGGCGGAGCATGTGCGGCTGTGGTGTGCGGTCTGTGGGGCGTCGGAGCAGCGGCTGAACGCGTTGCTGGCCGAGCAAGCTGCTGTCGAGCGGATGTGGGTGACCTACCGGCAGCTCAACCGCGGTGGGCTCAAGGGTGCCCAGGAGTCGGTGCGGGACCGGTATGAGCGGGTCAAGCTCATGCGGGTCTACTGTGCGCATGTGATTCCCGGGCTGTTGCAGACGCGGGCCCACACGGAGGCGGCGTTGAAGTCGGTTCGCGTTGAGCAGCATGTCGAGGTGGACGACGT
>DATCMA010000013.1:0-20584 GCA_036563645.1 Micromonospora sp. | reverse complement strand
CCCCGCCTGCGAGGCGCCCTTCCTCGAGAGCGCTGATCGCGACCGATCCGCAGGCGACCTGGCTTATCCTCTCGGCCCACCGCGGGGAGCGACCCGCCTCGGGCGCGGAGGCATCACAGTTGCGGGACAGCGCCGGCTTCTCACCGGCTTCGCTGCGAATCGGTACGGAGTACCGTAACGCACCCCGCGACATGGCCCCACATCGGCCGTCGCCGCGGTGAGCGACGCGACACCCGGCGGTCGATCCGGGTCACCGCCGCGGGTCAATCTCCTCCGACCCGCCGTCGGAGTCGCGCGCGGTGGGGCCGCCCGACGGCTCCTCCGCCACCTGCTCGTCCCCGGCGAGCGCGGCCCGTAGGCGGTCCTTCTCCGCCCTGCGCCGCTCGGCCGCGGCGGCCAACTGGTAGGCCATCTCGTCCCGCCACCGCCGCAGCAGGAAGAACGCCAACCCCGCGGAGACGAGGACGGCCAGCATCAGCTTGACGAAGATGTCGAGGTCGACCGGCCACAGCAGCGCCAGAACCACCACGAACAGGCCGATGCGGCCCAACGTGTACTTCACCGCGGGACTCATGTCTTCTCCCCGATCGATCCAGTCGCTCGCGCGGAGGCGCCTACGCCGTTTTGGGCGTGCCGCCCCGGACTATTCGCGTCACCACGTACCCCGAACCGGGCTCACCGCCGGTCAGCTTCGCGCCAGCCAGCGGACGCCGTGGAACCAGATCAGGGCGTAGCCGACGGTGAACACGGCCGCGGCCACGGCACCGCTCGCCAACGGCGGCCACGCGGCGGTGAGGCCGGCCGCGAGGAGTCCGGAGGTGATCGCCACGCCCGCGGCGACCAGCGCGACGAGCACCCGGTGGGTCCCGCCGCGCCACGCCCGAAACTCATCGATGAACAGCCAGACCGGGAGGATCACCGCTAGCCAGCCGTTGGCGCGCCCGAATTCGCCGGCGCCGAGCAGGGCCAGCCCGCCGTCGAAGAGCACCAAGGCCAGGACGCCGATGACCCAACCCGCCACGGCGACGCCGAGCAGGTCAGGCAAGGCGATCATGCGGCCGTGGGCGTCGCGCCGCGGAAACCCTGTCTCCGTCTCAGCCATGACCCCCCGAGGGTACGTGAGCGGGCAGCCCGCAGCGCCTCACGCCCACACCTGCTGCGGCTCGCCGCGGCGCTCGGCCAGCGTCGGCGGTGGGTCGTACTCCCGGACGACGTTGTAGTGCGTGTCCCGCTCGACCGGCCGGAACCCGGCGTCCCAGATGAGCTGGAGCAGGTCCTCGCGGTGCATGGTGCTCGGCGTGCCGTACCGGTCCGCATCATTAGTGATCTTGTATTCGACGACGGACCCGTCGAGATCGTCGACACCGAAGTGCAGCGACATCTGGGCGACGGAGAGCCCGTGCATGACCCAGAAGCACTTCACGTGCGGCACGTTGTCGAACAGCAGCCGGGAGACCGCGAAGGTCTTCAGCGACTCGGCCGGCGTCGCCATGCGGGTGCGGGATTGCAGCCGGTTGCGCACCTTGCCGTCGGGTGACGGGGCGGCTTCGTGCTGGTAGCGCAGCGGAATGAAGACCACGAAACCGCCGGTTTCGTCCTGCAACTCGCGCAGGCGCAGCACGTGATCGACGCGGTGCCGCGGCTCCTCGATGTGCCCGTAGAGCATCGTGCACGGGGTCTTGAGCCCCTTGCTGTGCGCAAGGCGGTGGATCCGCGACCAGTCCTCCCAGTGGCAGTCGTGGTCCACGATCTGCTGGCGGATCTCCCAGTCGAAGATCTCCGCGCCGCCGCCGGTGAGCGACTCCAAACCGGCGTCGATCAGCTCATCGAGGATCTCGTCCGCGGAGAGGCCGCTGATCTTCTCGAACCACTTCACCTCGGTGGCGGTGAACGCCTTGATCTTGACGTTCGGCAGCGCGGCCTTGAGCTCCCGCAGCATCTTCGGGTAGTAGCGCCACGGCAGAGTCGGGTGCAAGCCGTTGACAATGTGCAGCTCGGTGAGCTGCTCGCTCTCCATTTCCTTCGCCTTGCGGACCGCCTCCTCGATGCGCATCGTGTAGGCGTCCTTCTCACCCGGCTTGCGCTGGAAGGAGCAGTAGGCGCAGGAGGCGCTACACACGTTCGTCAGGTTGAGGTGGCGGTTGACGTTGAACATCACCCGGTCGCCGTTGAGCTCAGTCCGGCGATGGTGGGCCAGCCGCCCCAACCACATGAGATCGTCACACTCGTAGAGGGCCAAGCCGTCCTCGCGGGTGAGTCGCTCCCCCGCGTACACCTTGGCTTCGATCTCACGCTTCAGACCGGGATCCATGCGCGCATGCCCCTTCCCGCAGTGACTTCGTCCGCGAGCCTACGTCGCACCGGAGTGCGGATCACCACGGGCGGGTGGCGCAGCGGACTATCTCACCCGATTCTCAGCGATCCGTGATCTCCCTCGCATCGACTTTGGCCGTTATGTGCGCTAGGAGATATGAGGTAAAGATTCGGACAGGAAATCCGCAACGCCGCATCTAACTCCGTGACGTAGCACGGCGTCAGCGCAGCGGCCGAGCGCATCGCAGCGGAACGGGGATGACGACGAGCACCCACCCCGCCAGGTCTGTGCTCCGACCGCTGGCCTGGTCGGCGCTCCTCGGCGCCATCGTCTCGGCGGTCGTGGTGATCCCGGCCTCCGCCGATCCGTCCACACCCGACGCCGTGCCAGATCCCGGGATCCGCCCCAGCCCGCGCGGCGCCCTCCACCTCCCCGGCGGCACGCCCCGGGCCACTCCCCATCTCCCGCCGTCGATCCCCAGAGACGTCGGCACCTCGATCCAAGCCCGGATCGCCGCCGCGCAGGCCACCGTCGCCACGCTCGGCCAGCAGCTCCGCAAAGTCAGCGAGGAGCTCGCCACCGCGAAGACCGACGAGGCCAGCGCGCGAGCGAAACTGCACCAGGCGGAGGCGGCACGGCTGACGACCGAACGCCTCGCCCAGACCGCGGCGGCCGACCTCCTCAAACGCGCCGCCACCCTTCCGCCCCGGCTCGTCGAGAGCGACCTGTATCGCTTCAGCGTGTTCGTGCGCCTCCAGCGAGGACGGGCCGAGCCCGCCGACACGAGCGCCGCCGCGCGCGCCGCGCTGCGGGCACAAGCGGCCGAACGCGACGCCCGCCAGGCGTACCAGGAGGCCCGCGACCGGCTCACGTCGCTCACCGCGCGGTACGACGAGCTCAAGACGAAGTACGACCGCGCCGAGGCCGAACTCACCAAGCTGGAGAAGGAGCACGCCGAGGAGAAGACGCGGCTCGAACAGCAGCGCGAAGCCCGCGAACAGGAGATCAGCGAGGAGATCATCCGCAACGCGCGGGTCGACGGACTTCAAGCCCACCCCAAGGCCCTGGCGGCGCTGGCCTTCGCGCTCAAGCAGCTCGGTAAGCCGTACCGGTGGGCTGCGGAAGGGCCCGACGCCTACGACTGCTCGGGTCTGGTGTGGGCCGCCTACCGTTCCGTCGGCTACCGGCTGCCCCGGGTCGCCAGCGACCAGTACTACGCGACGCGTCGCGCCCGCGTGGATCGCTCCGCACTCCTCCCCGGCGACCTCATCTTCTTCGCGTCAGGACCGGACTGGCAGAGCATCCACCACGTCGGCATGTACGTCGGCGGCGGAAAAATGGTGCATGCGCCGAACAGCAACGACGTCGTGAAGGTGTCGACGGTGTGGTGGTCACGGTTCTACGCCGCCACTCGCGTTTTCCCGGCGGTCCCGGTGCCGGCACCGAGCCCGTCCCCCACGGCTCGGCCGTCGCCGCTGCCCACCCCGACCCGGCCGGCCACACCGTCCCTCCCTCCGCCAACCACCCCCGATGTCCGGCCGACTCCCTCGCCGACCGCGCTGCCCTCGCCGAGCGGCACCCGAACGCCCACCACCGCCCCGTCGTCGCCGCCATCGCCGAGCGCGCCACCGACCACGCCGCGGGCGACCCCCAGCAGCGCCGACGACCCCTCGGCGGATTCGGGAGCGCCCACAGCTGGGCGTACTCGTTCGAATATGGCACCGTGAAACCGGGGCACTCCTGCGATCACACGCAGGGCTCTCGGGGCGGGAGGCAAGGATGACAGAGAAGCAGGCTCAGCCGTCCGCTGCAGCAGAGTCGTTGACGGGCACGGACGCGGCGCGGGGCACGCAGGCGCCGCGCATGACGGATCCGACCACGCCGAACCGGCCGGTGGAGCCGCCGCAGCCTGCGGAGCCACCCGAGCCTGTCCAACCACCGCAGCCCGTCGAACCGACGCCGCCGCCCAGCCCTCCGCCGCCGCCTGGCCCGGCGCCAGAGCCCTCGCCTATCCCGCGGCCGATGCCGCGCCCCGAACCCACCCCACCCGCGCCGGGTCCCCAGCCGGTGCCTCCCGCACCACCGACCCCACCCCCCGCGCCGCCGACGCGGCCGGGGCCGCCGTCACCGAACCCGGTCCCGCCGTTCCCCCCACCGCCGGTGACGGTGGCAAGCGGTGCCGAGGGGTCGTCCACCGACCCGTGGAGCCAGGTCGACGACGACGCCACCCGCCCGATTTACATCAACTACGGTGGGTCAACCGGCTTGTCGTCGTACTTCGCGAACTCCAACTCCGAGGCCACGATGGTGATCCCCCTGGCCGACGCGGAGCAGTCCGGTTCGCTGACCGGCCGCATCCTGGCCCAAGGCTGGCCGGATTCCGAGCCCGAGCCGAGCGGTACAGGCACGGCGCGCACGCTGATCCTCCTGATCCTGGGGCTCGGGCTGCTCCTCGCGCTGGCGATGTTCCTCCTCCTCGTCGCCGGCGACGCCGTCGGCAACCTCTTCGGCGGGATGCTCGCCGGGTAGCTCGCCGGGGGCGCTACAGCACGCCGGTGGTGAGGAACCGGTCGATGGCCGCGAGGTACGGCTCCAGGTCGAGTCCTTGCTCGGCGAGCCAGGCATCCGAGTAGTACGTGTCGGTGTAGCGCTCGCCACTGTCGCAGATCAGTGTCACGACGGAACCCCGCTCACCGGCGGCCCGCATCTCCGCGATGATGGCGAACGCGCCCCACAGGTTGGTGCCGGTGGAGCCGCCGACCCGGCGACCGAGCAGGCGACTGGCCGCTCGCATCGCGGCGAGTGACGCCGCGTCCGGGACCTGGATCATCCGGTCGACGACGGAGGGCAGGAACGAGGATTCGACGCTGGGGCGGCCGATCCCCTCGATGCGCGAGCCGCGGCCGGTGGTCACCGACCAGTCCCCCGACGTCCACGCCGGGTAGTACGCGGAGTGCTCCGGATCGACCACGCAAATCTTCGTGGGGTAGCGCCGGTAGCGGACGTACCGCCCGATCGTGGCGCTCGTGCCGCCCGTCCCCGCCCCGACGACGATCCAGGTGGGGACAGGATGGCGTTCCTGCGTCATCTGCATGAAGATCGATTCAGCGATGTTGTTGTTGCCGCGCCAGTCGGTGGCCCGTTCGGCGAAAGTGAACTGATCCATGAAGTGCCCGCCGAGCCTGGCGGCGAGTGATCGGGCCTCAGTGACGACCGCGGCGGGATCAGACACGAAATGACATTTGCCGCCGTAAAACTCTATCTGGGCGATTTTTTCGGGCGACGTGGCGGCGGGCATGACCGCGATAAACGGCAGCCCCAGCATTCGGGCGAAATAGGCTTCAGAGATCGCAGTCGATCCCGAAGAGGCTTCCACGATCGTCGTGCGCGGTCCGATCCACCCGTTGCACAGCCCGTAGAGGAAGAGCGACCGGGCGAGCCGGTGTTTGAGCGAGCCGGTGGGGTGGACCGACTCATCTTTGAGGTAGAGGTCGATGCCCCAGTCCGGGGGCAGCGGAAACGGCAGCAGATGGGTGTCGGCGGATCGGTTGGCGTCGGCCTCGACGGCGGCGATCGCCTCTGTCACCCAGGCGCGCTCCGCGGCGTTCCCGCGATCCCGCTGTTCCATTCGCCCGACCGTAACAGCCCCGCCCATGGTCGGCGACGGTGGCCGGTGAGCAGGAACGACGGGTGAATCAATCGCGCATCCGCCGGACAACGGCGGCCCAGTACGAGTAAAAACGACTACAGACTCTCAGATCTTACTGACTAACTTCTCACACGGGGCAATTTCGCCGTTTCCGGGACACGACACGCTCCCGGTGCTCTAATGACATTACGTCCCTATTCGGAGGCTCTGGCGGACGGTCCACGGGGGCTGCGACCAGCGCGGAGCCCTCCGTCGACGCAAGGAGGGGGCCGTGGACACTGGAGATCGTCTGCTTACGCCGGGCGAGGTCGCCGCGCTGTTCCGCGTCGACCCGAAGACGGTGACTCGGTGGGCGGCAGCAGGGCGCATCGGCAGCATCCGCACCCCCGGAGGGCACCGGCGTTTTCGGGAGTCCGAGGTACGCGCGTTGCTGGAAGGTGAAGGCGCCCTCGAGCCGGAGGAGGATTCGACGTCGTCCCAGCAGCAGCACCAGCGCGCCGACGGCACTGGGGCGACGAACGACGGGAACCGGCCCGCCTAGCCGGGCACGCGCGCGGCGAGCGGGCTCGCCCTCACCCGGTGGAGTCGCGCGGGGCGCGCAGCTCACCTGACCAGCGACGGAAGAGCGTGTGCTCCACGCCGAGTGCGTCGAGCACCTTGCCGGCGACGAAGTCCACGAGTTGCGCGGCGGACGCCGATGCGCCGGCGCCGTAGAACGCTGGGCTGGCGGGCAGCACCACCGCGCCGGCGTCGAGGAGAGCGATGAGGTGCTCCAGGTGGCTGCGGGTCACCGGGGTCTCTCGCGGGACCACCACGACCCGCCGCCGCTCCTTGAGGTTGACCTCCGCGGCCCGCTGCAGGAGGTCCTTCGACAGCCCCAGCGCGATACCCGCGCACGCCGCGGTGCTCGCGGGGACCACGACCATGCCGCGCGTCGGATAGGAACCGCTGCTCGGGCCCGCCGCCAAGTCACCGGGCGGCCAATGTCGCACATCCGCCCCATCGAGGTCGCGATTCAGCCAGCGGCTCAAATCCTCCCGCCAGTGCGCGTCCCGGAACGGGGCGCCCGTCTCGTCCAGGATGGTCAGCCGGGCCGCTCGGGATACCACGAGGTCCACGGCCTCGCCCGCGTCCAGCAGCGCCCGAATCACCGCCGCGGCGTATGGGGTGCCGGACGCGCCCGAGACACCGACCACCCAGGGCGTACGCAACGATGCCTCCCTATCTCGGTGCGGGGCTGCCGTACCCCGGCGGATATGGTATGACCCTCTCACGAGGCGGACACGGCGTGACGAAGGGCTCACGGAGTCGTAAGCCCGGCGTCTCCGGCGTACCGCGCGGAGAGACAGGTGTGGCTATGGATGGGATAACCGCCGCTCGCCAACTGCAGTGCCCGATCCCGCCCAAGATTTCTCCCCACGCGGACGCGGTCCAGCACTGGCTCGACGAGTGGATCCTCCGCTGCGGGCTTCCCGCCGACAGCCGCGTCACCCGGCGCATCACCCGCGGCCGCGTCGCCCGGTACGCGGGCCGACTGTACCCCGACGCCACCGAGTCCGACCTGCGTACGTTGAGCGCCCTGTTCACCTGGTTCTTCCTGCTCGACGACGAGTGCGACTCCACGGGGACACCCGACCCGGCGCGGGTGCGTGCCCTGCTCTCCGGCGCGCTCACCCTGCTGCGCACCGGCGACGCCCCCGGCGACGCCTTCTCCGGGCCGCTGCGGCGGATCCTCGCGGAGGCGTGGCGCGCACCCCGGCAGCGGATGTCCGCTCGCTGGCGTAGCCGCTTCCTCGACGCGGTCGCGCACCACTTCGACGGGATCCTCACCGAAGCGGCGAACAAGGCCGACGGGCACCACCCCGGGGTCGCCGAATACATCGAGCTGCGCCGCGCCACCTCCGCCGCCTACGTCTCGTACACGCTGATCGAGTTCGCCACCGGTGTCTCGGTGCCGGACGCGATCTACCACCACCCGGTGGTCCGTGAGATCAGCGCGATCGGAAACGACCTGCTGTCGTGGTTCAACGACCTGCTCTCCCTCGACCGGGACGCGGCGACCTCTGGCGGGCACAACCTCGTCCTCGCCCTCGCCCGCGAACACCGGCTCTCCCGGGCCGCCGCGATCGAGGAAGCCGTCCGCCGGTGGCACGAGGCGATGCGCCGCTTCACCCAGCTCTGTGCGGCCCCACCGCGCTTCGGCCCCGAATTCGACCACGGCGTGCGCCAGCTCATCGACGGGGTGGCGTACTCGGTCCGCGGCACCATGGACTGGTCGCTGGAGTCCGCCCGCTACCAGGCCCAGCCCGGTGGCCCCGCGGCCGAGGCGCGGTAAGGGAGACCGCCTCCGGCGCCGGCGCGGTTAGGGCCGCAAGCCGAGCCGGACCACGAGGTCGAGCAGCGCGAAGAGGAAGAGGGCGATACCGACGAACCCGTTGGCGTTGAAGAACGCGCGGTTGAGCCGGGAGAGGTCGGTGGGGCTCACGATCATGTGCTGGTAGGCGAAGGCGACCGCGGTGAGCGCCAAGCCGATCCACCACAGCCAGCCGAAGCCGATCAGAGCACCGAACCAGAGGAACAAGCCGAACGTCACCACGTGGGCGACGGTCGACGCATGGAGCGCGAAGCGCAGCCCGTAGCGGGCGGGGACACTGCCGACCCCGATCGCCCGGTCGATCTCGGCGTCCTGGCAGGCGTAGATGAGGTCGAAGCCGCCGATCCACAGCCCCACAGCAGCGCCGAGCAGCACAGCCGGGCCGAATCCGTCGACCGTCCCGGTGACCGCGAGCCACGCGCCCACCGGGCCCACCATCTGCGCCAGCGCGAGGATCGCGTGCGGCCAGTTCGTGAACCGCTTGGCGTACGGGTAGACGACCAGCGGCACAACGGCGAGCGGGGCGAGCGCCAGACAGAGCGGGTTGAGCGCGGCGGCCGCGGCGACGAACACCGCCAACGCGATCACCGCGCCGGTCCAGGCGGTCCGCACACTGACCGCCCCGGTGACCAGCTCACGGTTGGCGGTCCGGGGATTTTGCGCGTCGATGTGCCGGTCGATGATCCGGTTGACCGCCATGGCGAAGGTCCGCGCGCCGACCATGGCGATCGTGATGAGCACGAGGTCTCCCCAGCGCACCCGTCCGCCGTACACCGTCATCGCGGTCAACGCGGACAGGTAGGCGAACGGCAGCGCGAAGACCGAGTGCTCGATCACGACGAGCCGCAGAAACGCCCGCACCCGGGCACCCACGCCCGTGGCCGGCTCCGCCCCGCCGGGCCCCGCCGCGACCGCGGCGTCGGCGGGCTCCGCTGTGGTGCTCACTCGATCCCGTACTCCTTCCACCGCTTGTCCACCAGCGCCTTGATCTCCGGGGACATCGCGGTCTCCTCCGGCCACCCGCGGGTGTAGCCCTCGCTCGGCCACTTGCGGGTCGCGTCGATACCGGCCTTCCCACCCCAGAACTGCTGGTAGGAGGCGTGGTCGAGGTGGTCGACGGGGCCTTCGGTGACCAGCAAGTCGCGCGAGTAGTCGACGTTGCCGAAGGCCCGCCACGCTACCTCGGCGTAATCGTGGACGTCGCAGTCCTCGTCGACGACCACGATGAGCTTGGTGAGCGACAGCAGGTGCGCGCCCCAGATGGCGTGCATGACCTTCTGGGCGTGCTTGGGGTAGCGCTTGCGAATGGAGACGATCACACAGTTGTGGAAGACGCCCGCCTCGGGCATGTCGTAGTCGACGATGTCGGGGATCAGCAGCTTGAGCAAGGGCAGGAAGATCCGCTCAGTCGCCTTGCCCAGCCCGTAATCCTCCTGCGGCGGCTTCGACGTGACGATGGAGTGGTAGATCGGGTTCCGCTGCATCGTCATGCACTCGATGTGCACGACCGGGAACGGCTCGACCGGGGTGTAGAAGCCGGTGTGGTCGCCGAACGGCCCCTCCGGCAGCCGCTCCCCCGGCTCGATGTAGCCCTCGAGCACGATCTGAGCGTGCGCCGGCACTTGCAGCGGAACGGTCAGGCAGTCCACCATCTCCACTCGCTCGCCGCGCAGGAACCCCGCGAACAGGTACTCGTCGATGTCCGCGGGGAGCGGCGCGGTCGCGACGTAGCTGATCACAGGGTCACAGCCGATCGCGATCGCCACGGGGAGCCGCTCGCCGCGTCGTTCCGCCACCGCGTGGTGGGCGGTGGAGTCCTTGTGGATCTGCCAGTGCATCCCCAGCGTGTTGTGCGAGTGCTGCTGGAGGCGGTACAGCCCGAGGTTGCGCTTGCCGGTCTCCGGGTGCTTGGTGTGGGTCAGGCCAAAGTTGTGGAAGACGCCGCCGTCCTGGGGCCACACCTTCAACCCCGGCAGTCGGTTGAGGTCAACCTCCGAGCCCCGATACACCACTTCCTGGCAGGGCGCCGTCTTCACCTTGCGCGGCGGCAGCGACGTGAGTTGGAGGAGCTTCCCGATCCCCTCGCGAATACCTGACCAGCCGACCGGCAGCTCCGGCTTGAGGAGCTCCCCGATCCGCTCGCCAATCTCGTCGAGCCGCTCGACCCCGAGCGCCATCGCCATCCGCCGCTCGGTGCCGAACAGGTTGATCGCCACCGGCATCTCGCCCCGCGTGGGCTTCTCGAAGAGGAGGGCGGGCCCCTGCGCTCGGACCGTGCGGGTGACGATCTCGCTGATCTCCAGCGTCGGGTCGACCGGGACCTTCACCCGCCGTAGCTCACCCTTGCGCTCCAGCGCGGCGAGGAAGTCCTTGAGATCGGTGTACGGGAAGCCGCGTGCCGCCATGCCTAGCAGTCTGTCCCATCCCTGACCGCCGCCCACGCCGGGGTGGTGACGAGGGCCAACGGTCCGCGCGCGCCACCTCGACGAGCCACGCGGCCCACCCCACCGGACGGCTCGGGGTGGCCCCGGGGGATCACCGGGGACGTGGCGACACCGGCGCCGACGCGCCGGCCCCGACGCCTCACAGGCCCGAGTAGGAGTGCAAGCCCTCGAAGAAGAGGTTGACCCCGATGAGGTTCATCATCATGGTCAGGAACCCGAGGATGGCGATCCACGTCGCGGTGCGCCGCTTCACGCTCGGCGTGGCCCGCGCGTGCAGGTAGCCCGCGTACACCACCCAGGAGATGAACGACCAGGTTTCCTTCGGGTCCCAACCCCAGTAGCGCCCCCAGGCGGCCTCCGCCCACACCGCGCCGGACGCGATCGCGAACGTCCAGATCGGGAACGCGAAGGCGTGCAAGCGGAAGGTCAGCCGCTCCAGCGCCTCACTCTCCGGTGCCCAGCGGGCCAGCGGGTACGGGAAGCTCCGCTTGCCCTGCTCGTACCCCGCCCGCAACAGGTAGATCACCCCGGTGACGAAGCCGAGCAGGAAGATCCCGGACGCGGTGGCGGCCATGGAGACGTGCACGATGAACCACACCGACTTGAGCGCCGGCATCAGCGGGCCGACCGGGGTGTAGAGCACCATGCCGGCCACGCCGAGGAGCAGCACCAAGGCCAGCGTGACGAACAGGCCCAGGCGACGGATCGCCGGCCGGCGCGTGAGCACGACCAACCACGCGACCACGCCCACCAGGGTCAGCGTCAACACGAACTCGTACATGTTGCCCCAGGTCATCCGCCGTGCGGCGATGCCCCGGGTCACGACCGCGCCGACGTGAAGAACCGCGGCGACAACGGTGGCCGCGAGCGCGATTCGCCCGGCGAGGGCGTGGCGCTTGGCGTCGGCTGGCGTGGCGGACGCCGTGGTCGGGGCGGTCTCGGGCTCCGGCGCCGCCGCGGTGCCCCGCGCTCCCGCGCCGACGGCGGCGAGCTCACGGCGCGGCCGAGCCGCGGCCCGAGCCACCGGCCCTCGTGTCCCGAACGCGTACTCCGCGGCGTGACAGACCATCGCGACGAGGTAGGTCAGAACGGCGACCGTCAGCAGCTGGTTGGAGAGCGCCCCCATCAGTCGGTCCCTTCGTGCGTGCCCGCTCGCTCCCGCGGCGCGTGGCCCGTCGTGGCTCGGTCGGCTTTCAGCGCGCCGACGAGCTCGGCGAACTCGTCGGCGAAGCCGGGATAGTCGGTGCGCGGCAGACCGCCGATCTCCACCACGCTACTACGATTCGTCGTGGACGATTCGGCCGGGGTGACCCGGCACCACACGCGGCGTCGCCGCCCGGCCAGCGACATCAGCAGACCCACCAACAGGACGCCCGCGCTCACCAAGACGATCTTTTCCCCGGGGTCGTGGCGGATGGAGAGGACCACGAACGGCCGGGTACCGAGGAACTCGACGGTCGTCCCGTCGTCGAGAGTCCAGACCTCCCCCTTGCGCAGCGGCTTGGAAAGCCCAACCTGCACCAGCTTGCCCGATTCGATCTGCCGCTGGTCGAGCTCGTAGACCGACTTGGGGATGCCGGTCTCCATCCCCAGGTCGCCCCGGTACGCGACAAGGAGCAGCCCGGGGGACCGCTCCTCCGGGTGCACCGAGCGGGAGACGGTGCGGTCCTCCGACACCGTCGGCAAGTACAGCCCTTGGAAGGCGACCTGAGCGTTCGGGTCCCGCTCCCCAGTCTCCGGATTGATGTTCGCGTCCGGGAACGTGAACACTCCCTCGCTGGTCAACATCTCATCGCTCTTGGGGAAGGCGGCGACGCTGGTCTGCGAGCGGCCGTACCGATCGGTGTAGCGGATGACCGGCGCGTAGCCGTGCCCAATGAGGTAGACGTTCGCCCCATCGAGGCGCAGCGGCGCGTTCACGGAGAAGTCGGCCTGGCGGGACGTCCCCTCCGCCTCCACCCGCACGGTGGCCCGGTACGACTCCGGCTGCCCCGACTCGTGGAACCGCGCCTCGAAGTCGACCAACTCGAGGCAGAACCGGGGCAGGTCGGTGGCGTGCACCCGCGGCCCGAGCCCGTACTGGTCGTACTGCTGGAGGGTGTTGCAGAACCCGTGGTCGCTGCCGGCGATGAGGAGCCGGTCGCCGTGCCAGCCGTACCACGACCCGAGCGCAACCCCGGCGAGGATGCCGACGAGCGAGAAGTGGAACAGGATGTTCCCGGTCTCCTTGAGGTACCCCTTCTCGGCCGCCACCGTCCCCGGTCGCACGACCACCCGCCAGCGGCGTCGGCGCAGCAGCGTCGCGATCGCCGCCACGTCCCCGGAGACATCCTCGACGACCGCGTACTGCGGCAGCCGCTCCAGCCGGCGGGGCGCGCCCGGCGGACCCACGCGCAGCGCGCGCAGGTGGTCCCAGGTCCGCGGCAAGATGCAGCCCACCAGCGAGGTGAACAGCAACAGGTAGACCGCGGCGAACCAGGGGGACGCGAACACGTCGAAGGCGCCGAGCCGGTCGAGTACGGGCGCCAGCCGCGGGTGCTCCCGGAAGTACGCCTGGACGTCGTCGGCGTTGACGTTGCGCTGCGGGAACACCGATCCCGGGATCGCCGCCAGGGCAAGCAGGAACAGCAGCACCAGCGCCGTCCGCATGCTGGTGAGCTGCCGCCACCCGTTGCGCAGCAGCGCGACGAACCGGTTAACCCGCCGCGGCGGAGCGGTCGTCGCGACGCGGTCCTCGACCTGAGTCATCAAATGCTCACCGTCCCCGGCCCCACGGTGGCGCGCAGCCAGATGATGAACGCGCTCCACCCGCCGGTGAGCAGCGCCAGCCCCACCAGGATCAGCAGCGCTCCGCCGAGCCGCGTCACCCACCGGCTGTTGCGACGGATCGCGGTGAAGAGCCCGAGGAGCCGGTGGAAGCCGAGCCCAAAGATCACGAACGGCAGACCGAGCCCGAAACAGTAGGCCAAGGCGAGCACGACGGCCCGGTCGGCGCGCCCGCTGACCGTGGCCATGGTGAGCACCGCCCCGAGCGTCGGCCCCACACACGGCACCCAGGACAAGGCGAACACCGCCCCGAACACCGGCGCGCCCAGCAGCCCCGCGGCGGGCAGGCGCCGCAGGCGAAACTCCCGCTGGAGCCCGGGGATCAGACCGAGGAACGCGAGCCCCAACAGGATGATCAGGAGTCCGCCGCCGATCTCCAACGCCCGCCGGTGAGTGAACAACGCCTGGCCGACGGTGGTGACCACGACCGCGGTGATGGTGAAGACGACCGCGAACCCGGCGATGAACAGGAGGGTCCCGGCGAGGATCCGCCCCGAGACCCGCAATCGCTGGGCGACCGCCACCCCGCCTGCCGACCCACCGGCCGCGCCCCGCGCCCGGGCCGCGTCGAGCTCGCTGCCGGCGAGACCGGTGACGTACGACAGGTAGCCGGGGATCAACGGCAGGACGCACGGCGACAGGAAGCTCACCAGGCCGGCGAGCGCGGCGGCGCCGAGGGCCAGCAGCAGCGGGCCGTTGGTCGCGATCTCGCGGAACGTCTCGCCCATCAGCGTGACCCGCCAGATTCCGCCTGCTCGGCCGCCACGCGCCGGACGATCGGCTCCAGGGTCTGCCGGACCACCGCGCGGCGGATCACCACCGCGATCCGGCCGGCGCGGTCGAGCACGATCGTGGCCGGTACGGAGTTCGGCGGCACCTCGAACTCCATCGCGACCCGGCTCGCCGGGTCGAACAAGCTCGGGTAGCTGATCCGCCCTTCCTCGAAGGCCCGCGCCTTGTCCCGGCCGTCGTTGACGTTCACGCCGAGGAACCGGACACCGAGATCCTTCGTCGCCTGATAGGTGGCTTCCAAGTCATCGGCCTCGGCGACGCAGGGGGCGCACCACGACCCCCAGAAGTTGACCACCACGACGTGGCCGCGCTCCTGGGAGAGGTCGTACGAGCTCCCGTCGAGCAACTCCCCGGTGATCGCCGGCGCCGGCGCCCGCTTCCCCGGCGCACACTCGATCACGCCGTCGGGGGTGGTGACGCACTCGTCCTCCCACCGCGTCTTCCCACACCCCCCGATCGCGACGGCGGTGACGAGCGCGACGAGGACCGACACCCAGGAGCGCCGAGACACGTCTCTCACGCCCCCTTGGCCGTCCGCGCGGAGGGCGACATCGCGATGAGGTGGGCGGCTGGTTCCGAGTACTCGATCCCGACGATCCTGTCGTCCTCGAAGTGGAAGGACGTGATGCTGGCGAGCGCGCACTGCCGTTTGCGCGGGTCATGCCAGAGCCGTTTGCGCTCGACGAACCGGCGCAGCGTCCAGATCGGCAGCTGGTGCGACACGCAGACCGCCTCGTGCCCCGCGGCCGCCTCCCGCGCCGCGTGCAGCGCGGCCAGCATCCGCTCCGCGATCGCCCGATACGCCTCACCCCAGGACGGGGTGATCGGGTTACGGAGCACCCACCAGTTGCGGGGGTTGCGCAGCGCCCCGTCCCCTGGGGAGAACCGCTTGCCCTCGAACCAGTTGGCGCTCTCGATCAGCCGCTCGTCGATCTCCACGGGGAGCCCGAACCGCGCGGCGATGGGCTCCGCCGTCTGCCGCGCGCGCTCCAGCGGGCTCGCCACGACGTACGTGATGTCCCGGTTCGCGAGGGCTTCGGCCGCCGCTTCGGCCATCCGCACCCCGAGCTCGGAGAGCCGGAACCCGGGGAGGCGCCCGTACAAGATCTTGTCCGGGTTGTGGACTTCGCCGTGCCGAAGCAGATGTACGACGGTCTTGGTGGTCATCCCTCTCCCCCTGTGCCGTCGCTCGCGGCGGCCGCAGCCCGAGCCGCCGGGGGAAGCGCCGCGGCGAGCTGCTCCAACGCTGCGTCGTCGAGCGCTGCCGACACGAACCACGCCTCGAAGGCGCTCGGGGGCAGGTAGACCCCCCGAGCCAGCATCTCGTGGAAGAACGCCGTGAACGCCGCGACGTTCTGCTGGCGAGCCGTGTCGTAGTCGACGACGTCGATGTCGGTGAAGAAGACCGAGAACATGTTCCCGGCGCTGGAGACGCGGTGCGGCACTCCCGCGGCCGACAGCGCCTCCGTGACGAGCCGACGCAGCGTGTCCGCGAGCTCGTCGAGCCGCCGGTAGAGCGCGTCGTCGGCGAGCCGCAACGTGGCGAGCCCCGCGGCGCAGGCGAGCGGATTCCCGGAGAGGGTGCCGGCCTGGTACACCGGACCGGCGGGCGCGAGATGGGCCATGATCTCGGCCCGTCCGCCGAACGCGGCCGCAGGCAGACCGCCCCCCATCACCTTGCCGAAGGTGAACAGGTCCGCGTCGACCGGATCGCGCTCCACCCATCCCCCGCGCGCGACCCGGAAGCCGGTCATCACCTCGTCGAGGATGAGCAGGGCGCCGTGGGCGTGCGCGATGCGCGCCAGCGCTTGGTTGAAGCCGTCGCGGGGCGCAATGACCCCCATGTTCCCGGCCGCCGCCTCCGTGATGATCGCCGCGATCGCGTCCCCCTCCGCCTGGAAGACCCGCTCCACCGCGGCGATGTCGTTGTACGGCAGGACGATCGTCTCGCTCGCCGCCGCCCCGGTCACCCCCGGGGAATCCGGCAGCCCGAAGGTGGCCACTCCGGAGCCGGCGGAGGCCAGCAGGGCGTCGACGTGACCGTGGTAGCACCCGGCGAACTTGACCACCTTGGTTCGACCGGTGAAGCCCCGGGCCAACCGGATGGCCGACATGGTGGCCTCGGTCCCCGAGTTGACCAGGCGAACCTGCTCCACGGGCGTCCGGGCGACGATCTCGGCGGCCAGCTCCACCTCGCCCTCGGTGGGCGTGCCGAAGCTCATGCCGCGCGCCGCGGTCTCCTGCACCGCGGCCACCACCTCGGGATGAGCGTGGCCGAGGATCAACGGCCCCCACGAGCAGACGAGGTCGACGTAGCGGCGCCCATCGGCGTCGAACAACCACGGGCCGCTGCCGCGCACCATGAAGCGCGGCGTCCCACCGACGGCCCGGAACGCGCGCACGGGAGAGTTGACCCCGCCCGGGATGAGCGTGCGAGCGCGGTCGAAGAGCCCCTGGGAAGCGGGCGCGCCGGCCGGGTAAGGACCGGCGCTAGCAGCACGAATGTCGGTCACGGTGCTGCCATTGTGTCAGTGCGCTCGGCGTCAGCGGCATCGACCCCTGGCAGAGCTCACCTGGCTCACTGTGCGGCGTTGGTCACTCGTCCGGGCGGTGCCGCCCACTCGGTCCCCCGGCGATACGCCCACCGGCCACGGTACGGAGATCGCGTTACCCTGGCTGAGTGGAGCGTCCCGAGCTGTCCATCTCCATCCATCGCACGCCTGACGAGACTGTGCTCAGCCTCGTCGGCGAGATCGACATGCTCACCGTGGACAAGCTGACCAGCGCGGTCACCAAGGCTCTCACCGACGCGCCACGTCGCATCGTCCTCGATATGAGCGGGGTCACCTTCTGCGATTCCCAAGGCCTCGGCACGCTGGTGGTGCTCTCCCGCCGGGCGAGCCACGCGCAGAGCCTGCTGCTGCTGGACAACGTCAGCGACTTCCTCATGCGCGTGCTCGACATCACCGGGCTGCGGTCCGCGTTGACGATCCGCACCAACCGACCGACGCGGTGACGGCTACGAGGAGGCCCCCCAGCGTGCCTGCTCCAACGTCTCGATAGCTCGGCTCACCGCCTCCGGGGAGCCGCCGCGCAGCAGCTCGGTGGCTTCCTCGATCGCGCGCGTGAGGGCCCGGCACTGCTCCTCCCGTTCCCGCAGGAGTTCCGACTGGGCCATGAGCTGCCGGTTCTTGCTCCACAGGTCGAGGAAAACGGTGACCTTGGCACGCAGCACCCACGGGTCGAAAGGCTTGGTCAGGTAGTCCACCGCGCCGACCCCGTAACCCCGCAGGGCGAGGTGGGCGTCCCGGTCGGCCGCGGTCAAGAAGATGATCGGGATATGCCGAGTCCGCTCGCGGCGCTTGATGTGACTCGCGGTCTCGAAGCCGTCCATGTCGGGCATGTGGGCGTCCAGCAAGATGACCGCGAAGTCGTCGATCAGCAGTTGTTTGAGCGCCGCCTCGCCGCTCTCCACCGCCACCGGCTGAACCGGTAGCCCCTGCAACATCGCTTCCAGCGCGAGCAGATTGTCCCGCCGGTCATCGACCAGCAGCGCTTTCGCGATATCGCTCACGGCCTACGCCTTTCGTCCGCGGTCACGCAGACACCCGCCCCGCCAAGCGGTCGCCTGCGACACACCGCCGGCGGGGCCGAACCTCGAGCGTTGCGGGTCGTCACCACCACAACTCCCTCCGGATCATTCCCCAGTCTCCCGCGGAGCTTTCCGTCGCACCCAGCTCTCCATCAACGTGAGCAACTCGTTGAGGTCGACGGGCTTGGTGATGTAGTCGTTGGCGCCGGCGGCGATGGCGGACTCCCGGTCACCGGGCATCGCCTTCGCCGTGAGGAAGACGATCGGCAGCTCGGCGAACCGGTGATTGCGACGAATCATCCGGGTCGTCTCATATCCGTCCTGATCCGGCATCATCGCGTCCATCAGCACGATGTCGACCGACGGGTGTTCGGCGAGCTGCCGGAGACCGTCCACGCCGTTGTCGGCGTAGAGGACGTTGATCCCGTGCAACTCCAGCGCACTGGTCAGGGCAAAGACGTTACGCACGTCATCATCGATGATCAATACAGTCGTGCCCTCCAGCGGCCGGAAAGTCGGCTGCTCGGTGCGCTCGGTGGACGAGGCGAGGGCGGGCAGCTTCGGCAGCGTCTTCTTCGATGACGACGACGAGGTGGACTCGTCCGGAGTGATCCGATCCGGCACGAAGAGGGTGAACGTCGAGCCCTTGCCGGGCACCGACGAGACGGTGATCGTCCCGCCGATCAGTCGCGCCAGGTCGCGGCTGATCGACAGGCCGAGGCCCGTGCCCCCGTAGCGCCGGCTGGTCGTCCCATCCGCTTGCTGGAAGGCCTCAAAGATCAACGACAGTTTGTCGTCGGGGACGCCGATGCCGGTGTCGATGACCGTGAAGGCGAACACCTGTCGCGCGGTGGCCAGGGTCGGCACGTCGAAGAAGGTGTTCTCCGGCGCCGGGGCGATGCGGAGGGTGACACCGCCCTTGTCCGTGAACTTCATCGCGTTGGAGAGGAGGTTGCGCAGGATCTGCTGGAGGCGCTGCGCGTCGGTGACCAGCGTCGGCGGCAGGTCGGGCGCCAGGTGCACCTGGAACTCCAGACCCTTCTCCTCGGCCTGAGGTGCGAACGCCTGCACGACGTACGCCCGAATGTCCTCGAATCGCACCTCGCTCGGCTCGATATCCATGCGCCCGGCCTCGATCTTCGACAGGTCGAGGATGTCGTCGATCAGCGCGAGCAGGTCCGATCCGGCGTTGTAGATGGTGCGCGCGAACTCAATCTGCTTAGGCGTGAGATTGTTCTCCGAGTTCTCGGCGAGGAGCCGAGCCAACAAGAGCACCGAGTTGAGCGGCGTCCGCAACTCGTGACTCATGTTGGCGAGGAATTCCGACTTGTACGCCGAGGCGCGGGACAGCTGCTGCGCCTTCTCCTCCAACCCGATCCGGGCGAGTTCGATCTCGCGGTTCTTGCTCTCGATGTTCCCCTTCTGTTCCGACAGGAGCCGCGCCTTCTCCTCGAGCTCCGCGTTGGTGCGCTGCAACTCCGCCGACTGCTCCTGCAACTCGCGCGCCAGCCGCTGCGATTGGGCGAGCAGCTCCTCGGTCCGCCGGTTCGCCTTGATCGTGTTCAGCGCGATGCCGATGGTCGACACGAGCCGTTCGAGGAAGGTCAGGTGCAGCTCGGAGAAGGTGCCGATCGTGGCGAGCTCGATCACCCCGAGCACCTGGCCCTCGAAGAGCACCGGCAGCACGACGAGGTCGCGTGGGCTCATCGCGAGGAGCCCCGACCGGAGGGTGAGCGTCCCGTTGGACTCCGTGCCCACGCGGATGACGCGCCGGGAGAGCGCCGCCTGCCCCACGAGGCCTTCGCCCCAGCCGAAGACGACCTCGTCGTCGCGGGCGACGTAGCCGTAGGAGGCGGTCAGCCGCAGCCGCGGGGCCTCCCCTTCGTCCCCCTCGACGAGGAAGAACGCGCCGAGCTGGGCGTCGACGAGCGGAGTCACCTCCGCCATGATCATGCTGCACACCTCGCCGAGGTCCCGCTGCCCCTGCAACAGGCCACCGATGCGGGCGAGGTTCGAGTCCAGCCAGCCCTGCTCGGCGTTCTTCCTCGTCGTCTCGCGGAGGGTGGCGATCATCTGGTTGATGTTGTCCTTGAGCTCCGCGACCTCGCCTTGCGCTTCAACGTCGATGCGCTGGGTGAGGTCACCTCGGGTCACCGCGGTGGAGACCTGGGCGATGGCGCGCAGCTGCGTGGTCAGGGTCGACGCCAGCTGGTTGACGCTCTCGGTCAGGTCACGCCACGTGCCGGAGACTCCCTTGACCTGGGCTTGGCCGCCCAGCTTCCCCTCGACGCCGACCTCCCGGGCTACCCGGGTCACCTCAGCGGCGAACGCCGAGAGCTGATCCACCATCGTGTTCACGGTGTTCTTCAGCTCAAGAATCTCCCCCTGCGCATCGACAGTGATCTTCTGCGACAGATCGCCCTTGGCGACCGCGGTCGTCACCGAGGCGATGTTGCGCACCTGGGCGGTCAGGTTCGACGCCATCGAATTGACGTTGTCCGTCAAATCCCGCCAGATGCCGGCCACACCCGGCACCACCGCCTGACCACCCAACTTCCCCTCAGTACCCACCTCCCGCGCAACCCGCGTCACC
>DATCMA010000060.1:0-22374 GCA_036563645.1 Micromonospora sp. | reverse complement strand
CTCGCGCAGGTGCGCGACGTACGCCCGGGCGACCTGCGGCGCCTTCGCGCCGGCTCCCTCGATCGGCTTGGTCACGATCTCGATCAGCGGCACGCCCGCTCGGTTGTAGTCGAGCAGCGATCCGACGGCGCCGTGGATCCGCCCGGTGGCGCCGCCGACATGCAGCGACTTGCCGGTGTCCTCCTCCATGTGCGCCCGCTCGATGCCGACTCGGAAGACCTCCCCGTCCTCCAGCACGACGTCCAGGTAGCCGTCGTAGGCGATCGGCTCGTCGTACTGCGAGGTCTGGAAGTTCTTCGGCATGTCCGGATAGAAGTAGTTCTTCCGGGCGAACCGGCACCACTCGGCGATCGTGCAGTTGAGCGCCAACCCGATCCGGATCGTCGCCTCGATCGCGGCCCGGTTCGCTACCGGCAACGACCCGGGCAGGCCAAGGCAGACCGGGCAGACCTGGGTGTTCGGCTCAGCGCCGAAGGTGGTCGGGCAACCGCAGAACATCTTGGTCTTCGTGCCCAACTCGACGTGAGTCTCCAGGCCAATCACCGGCTCGTAACGCGTGACGACGTCGTCGTAGGTGGGCAGCGCGCTCGTGCTCATCAACGCTCCAGGTCGCAGCGGCATCCCGACAGGAACTTCATCAGCGTAGTGGCCCTCCGGCGCGGATCCGCGGCATCGCCCTCGCGCCGGCGGGGACGAGCCCCGTGACCGTCCGCGGCGGTCAGCGGAGCTTCCCAGCTCACAGCTCCGGCGGCGTCAGCGTGCCGACCGCCGACTCCAGCGCGGCCCCCACCCGGTAGACCCGGTCGTCGGCCATCGCCGGCGCCATCACCTGCACGCCAACCGGCAGCCCTTGCGACAGCCCGCACGGCACTGAGATCGCCGGGCCGCCGTAGAGGTTGACCGGAATGGTGTACAGGTCGGACAGGTACATCTGGTACGGGTCGGAGGTCCGTGAGCCGAGCGGGAACGCCACGAACGGCGTCGTCGGCGCGATGAGCGCGTCGACCTGCTCGAACGCGGCGGTGAAGTCCCGCGTGACCAGCGTACGGATCTTCTGCGCCTGCCCGTAGTAGGCGTCGTAGTAGCCACTGGACAGGGCGAAGGTGCCGATGATGATCCGCCGCTTGACTTCCGGCCCAAAGCCGGCGTCCCGCGTGATCGACATGACCTCTTCGAGCGACCGCGTCCCGTCGTCGCCGACCCGCAGCCCGTACCGCACGCCGTCGTACCGGGCCAGGTTGGACGAACACTCACTCGGCGCGATGAGGTAGTAGGCCGGCAGCGCGTACTCGAAGTGCGGGCAGGAGACCTCGATGATCTCCGCACCGAGCTTGGTCAGCGTCTCGATCGTCTCGCGGAAGACGGCCATCACCCCGGGCTCGGCCCCCTCCCCCGTGAACTGGGTGATGACGCCGATCCGCACCCCGGTGAGGTCACCGCTGGCTCCCTGACGCGCCGCCTCGACCACGGGCGGAACCGGCGCGGGAATCGACGTCGAGTCCCGGGGATCGTGGCCGCCGATGACCGCGTGCAGCAACGCGGTGTCCTCGACGGTACGCGCGCAGGGGCCCGGGGTGTCGAGCGACGAGGAGAAGGCGATGACGCCGTAGCGGGACACGCCGCCGTAGGTCGGCTTCACCCCCACGGTCCCGGTGACCGCGGCCGGCTGGCGAATCGACCCGCCGGTGTCCGTGCCCAGCGCCAGCGGCGCCTCGTACGCCGCGAGCGCCGCTGCGCTGCCACCACCGGAGCCACCGGGGATACGCGAGAGGTCCCACGGGTTGCGCGTCGGGCCGTAGGCGGAGAACTCCGTCGACGAGCCCATCGCGAACTCGTCCAGGTTGGTCTTGCCGAGCACCACCATCCCGGCGGCACGCAGCCGCTCCACGACGGTCGCGTCGTACGGCGGACGCCAGCCCTCCAAGATCTTCGACGCGGCGGTGGTGGGCATCCCCCGCGTGACGAAGATGTCCTTCACCGCGACCGGAACCCCGGCCAGCGGGCTGAGTTCCTCGCCGGCGGCGCGACGGGCGTCGATCGCGCGCGCCACCTCGAGCGCGCCGTCCGCGTCCACGTGCAGGAACGCGTGCACCCGATCGTCAACGGCGGCGATCCGGTCGAGATGCGCCTGGGTGACCTCGACGGCGGAGACGTCGCCGCGGGCGAGGAGCTCCGCGAGCTGCGCCGCGGTCATCCTGATCAGGTCGCTCATGCCTTCACCCTTCCCGTCACGGCTCCGGGGCGCGCCACGCCGACTGCTCGCGCTGGCACGTCACACCTCCTCGTCGAGGATCCGGGGGACGCGGAACCGCCCGTCCTCGGCATCCGGTGCGCCGGCGAGGGCCTCCTCCCGGCTCAGTCCGGGACGGACGACGTCGTCGCGGAAGACGTTGGTCAGCGGCACCGTGTGCGAGGTGGGCGGGACGTCGGCGGTGTTCACTTCGCCGATCCGGGCGACCGCCTGCAAGATCACGTCAAGCTGACCGGCGAAGGTGTCGAGCTCCTCCTCCGTGACGGCGAGCCGCGACAAGCGCGCCAGGTGCGCGACCTCCTCGCGGGAGATGGCGGCCATCGGTGCCCCCTTGTGCACTGGTCGTGGGTGGATCCGAGTCCTGCGCGTCAGGGCGCGCGGTGACCCGAGCGAGTCTATTTGTCCGCAGCGAGCCTCCGTGTCCCGACTCCCCGGCGCGTCGGGGGATCACCACGCCGAGGCCCGTCCGGGTCTCGGCCGTCGCTGGGTCACGCGGGCACCGGTGGCCCGGGGCGCAAGGGACGGTACCGCGCGAGCCAGGCGACGAGCTCGTCGGCCGGCATCGGTCGGGCGTAGAACCAGCCCTGGGCGACGTGGCATCCGGCGGCGTGCAGCAGGCGCCACGTGCGCTCGTCCTCGACGCCTTCGGCGACGACCCGCAGCCCCAGCGCTCGTGACAGGTCGATGATCGAACGGACGATGGCGGCGTCGTCGCTGTCGAGGGTCATGCCGAGGACGAACGACCGGTCCACCTTGACCTCAGCCAGCGGCAGTCGGCGCAGGTGCTGCATCGACGAGTAGCCCGTGCCGAAGTCATCCAACGCGATCTTGACACCGATACGGTCCAGCCGGGCGATCGTGGCGAGCACCCGATGGGGATCCGCCATCAGCGCGCCTTCGGTGATTTCGAGCTGGAGCTGGTGCGGGGGGACAGCGTAGCGGGCGAGCCGATCGGCGACCCGGTCGACGATCTCCCCCGTATGCAGGTCGCGCACGCTCACGTTGACCGCCGCGCGCAGGTGGATGCCGGCCGCCGCCCACTTGGCGAGCTGCTCCACCACGTCGTCGATCACCCGGAAGGTGAGCAACCGCATCACCGCGCTCTGCTCGGCGATGCGGATCAGCTCCTCTGGGTCGACCAGGCCGTGCTCCGGGTGGTGCCAGCGCAGGAGCGCCTCGACGCCCACCACCTCCCCGGTCTCCATGCTCACCTGCGGCTGGTAGTACATCGTGATGTCGCCCACCCCGTCGACGTCGCGGGATGGCGCGCTGGGGTCGAGCGCCCGCCGCAGGTCCGCGAGCAGGCGCAGCCGTTCCCGCGAATGGTGATCCGCCTCGGGGGCGTAGCGGGCGAAGGCGTCGCCACGCCGTTTCGCCTCATACATCGCGATGTCGGCGTTCCGCAGCAGCGTCGCGAAATCGTCGCCGTGATCGGGATAGAGGGCGATACCGATGGAGGCGCTGACATCCAGCGGAAGGCCGTCGATCGTCACCGGTTCGGCGAGGGCGGCCACGACCCGCTCCGCCACCGCCTCCGCCTCCTCAGCGGTGGCCAACCGGGTAGCCAAGATCGCGAATTCGTCTCCGCCGAGTCGGGCTACGACATCGCCGGGTCGCCGTGTCGCGAGGAGCCGCTTGCCCACCTCAATGAGCAACCGATCGCCAACGGCGTGGCCGAGGGCGTCGTTGACGTGCTTGAAGCGGTCGAGGTCGAGGACGAGCAGCGCGAGATTCCGAGGACCGGTGCCCGTGGCCGCCGCCGCGGCGTGCGCCGGCACCTGGTCGGCGACCTCCGCGAGCAGCGCCTTGCGGTTGGCCAGCCCGGTGAGGGGATCGATACGCGCGAGCTGTTCCTGGTCGGCGGAGAGCCGCGCGACTTGGTGCGCCGCGTACAGCGGGACGAGGACCAGGGGAAGCAGGGTGGGGCTGGCGTGAGCCGCGGTGACGAGCACCGGCCCGAGGAGGAGCAAGCCGCCGGTGACGAACAGCTCGAAGCCCACCCCGAACGGGACGACGACCCACGGGCGGCCCCCGAAGCGGAGTCCGACGTCGAGTGTCGCGATGACGACCTGCCGGACCAGGATCCACACGCCGGCCGCCATGGTCATGACGGCGACGTCGGTCCACGCGAGGGAGTCCCACCTGATGGTCGGGCTACCGAGAAGAGGACTCCCGAGGAACCAGATCACCGCGGCGGCGGCAGCGAGGGCGAGGAGGTAGGGGGCGATGAGGCGCACCGTCTGATCGCGACTGAGTCGCATCCGCCGCGCGGCGACCGCCACACACACCGTCTGGACGGCGATCGCGGGCCCCACTCCCCACGCGAGCAGGATCGCGAAGGTAAAGCAGATCGAGGGAAGGACCAATGCGGACTGCCCCCGCCGCGGGGACGTGAAGGGCTGGGCGTCGCAGACGAGCGCCAGCGTCGTCATCACCCAGAAGGCGAGGGGCAGCTCGGGCAGAACGCTGGGTAACGATGCCAGCGCCGCGGCGGAAACCGCGATCGCGCATCCGGTCCAGACGATTCCGAGGACCGTCACCGCCCAGCTGGAAGGGACGGAGTTCCGCGTCCCAGCGGCCTCCATGTGCTCTCCCGGTACGTATCGGATGGCGCAAGGTATCGCCGTGCCCGTAACCGCTTCATCAAACTCTTTCGACGTTATGACGCGGGAGGCCAGAGACACTAATGGGACGTTATCGTGACAAACTTGATATGAGCGATGTATTTACTTACTTGAACTCATATTCACATCGCAGCTCATCATCGTGGACTAGGCCTCGCCGCTGTGCGCCACTTTACTGGCCGCCTCCGGCCCTTGGGTCAGCAACGTCTCAAATCCAGACTCGTCGAGAATGGGGATTCTCAACGACAGAGCCTTGTCGTATTTCGATCCAGGATTCTCACCGACCACCACGAAACTCGTCTTCTTCGATACCGAGCCGGTGACTTTTCCACCCCGCGACTGCACCGCTTCGGTCGCCTCATCGCGAGAGTAGCGGCTCAGCGAACCGGTGATGACCACCGTGACGCCCTCCAGCAGCCGCGGCCCCTCGTCGGCCTCGTCCTCCGCCATCCGGACGCCCGCCGCACGCCACCGGTTGACGATCTCGACCGCGTGGGGCGTGGCGAACCAGTCGGCCACCGCTTTCGCGATGGTGGGACCCACCCCCTCCACCGCGGTCAGCTCCTCGACGCTCGCGGAGGCGATCGCGTCGACCGACCGGAAATGCCGCGCGAGGGCCTGCGCCGCGACCGGCCCAACGTGCCGAATCGAAAACGCGACGATGATTCGCCACAGGGGACGCTGCTTGGCGGCCTCCAGGTGCTGCAACAAGGTGTGCGCGTTCGCGCTCAGGCTGCCGTCCTGGTTGCGGAAGAAGTCGACCCGGCTGAGGCGTTCCGTATCGAGATCGAAGAGGTCGGCCGGGCTGGTCACCGCGTGTGACTCGACGAGCGCCACCGCCGCGCGCTCACCCAGCGCCTCGATATCGAGCACCCCCCGGCTGGCGATGTATTCCAGCTTCCGCGCGAGCTGCGCCGGACAGTCGATATTGGGGCAGCGGATATCCGCGTCCCCTTCCTTTTCGTAGCGCAGCTCGGTGCCGCATTCCGGGCAGTGCGTCGGCATGACGAACGGTCGTTCCGAGCCGTCGCGCAGCGAGACGACCGGACTCACCACCTCGGGGATGACATCGCCAGCCTTACGGACGACGACCGTGTCGCCAATGAGCACCCCCTTGCGGGCGATCTCCCCCGCGTTGTGCAGGGTGGCGAAGCCCACCGTGGACCCCGCGACCCGCACCGGCTCCAGGACGGCGTACGGCGTGACCCGCCCCGTCCGCCCGACGTTGACCCGGATGTCCAGCAGCTTCGTGTTGACTTCCTCGGGCGGGAACTTGTAGGCCACCGCCCACCGAGGCGCCCGGCTCGTCGCGCCGAGCCGCCGCTGCACGGACACCTCGTCCACTTTGATCACAACACCGTCGATCTCGTGCTCGACGGAGTGGCGGTGCTCGGCGTAGTAGGCGATGAACTCCCGCACCCCATCGCGATCCGCGACGACGCGCCACCGCTGGCTGACCGGCAAACCCCAGCGCGCCATCGCCTCGTACGCCGCAGACTGCCGCGCCGGCTCGAAGCCCCGACGTGCCCCAAACCCGTGCACCACCATGCGCAGTGGTCGGCTCGCGGTGATGCGCGGATCCTTCTGCCGCAGTGACCCGGCGGCGGCGTTCCGCGGGTTGGCGAAGGGCGCCTTGCCCTGCGCCACCAGCGACGCGTTGAGCTCGTCGAACGCCTCGACCGGGAAGTAGATCTCGCCACGGACCTCGACGAACTCGGGCACGTCGTCCCCGCTCAGGCGCTCGGGGATCTGGCGAATCGTCCGGATATTCGGCGTGATGTCTTCGCCGATGCGGCCATCGCCGCGCGTGGCGGCGCGCATCAGACGCCCGTGCTCGTAGGTGAGGTTGACCGCCAGCCCATCGACCTTGAGTTCGCACAGGTAGCTGACGGGCCCACCGGCGTCCCGCTCCACCCGGTCGAGCCACGCGGCGAGCTCCGCGTCGTCGAAGACGTTGTCGAGGCTCATCATCCGCTCCGCGTGGGGCACGGGAGCGAACTGCGCCGCGTACGCGTACCCCACGCGCTGGCTCGGCGAATCCGGAGTACGCAGGGCCGGGAACTGCTCCTCCAGCGCGACCAGCTCACGCATGAGCGCGTCGTACTCGGCGTCGGAGATCTCCGGCGAGTCGAGCACGAAGTAGCGGAACTGGTGATGGTCGATCTGCTCGGCCAGCACCGCGTGCCGCTCCCGCGCCTCGGGGGGCGGCTCCGCGCCGGCGCGCGCCTCCTGCTCGGCCGTAACCTGCTGGGGAACGGCTTCCTCAGACACCAAACGCCTCCGTTTTTCGGGTTTCTCCCGCACGGTAGCTGGCCCGACCGACAATCTCACGACCGGTACGCCCACCGGCGCGTCACGTCACCTCAGCCGCCCTGGACCAATCGAAACACCGCCACGCCCGCGCACCACAGGACGACGATGAGCGCCAGGACCGCGACCCCCGCGAGGACGACGCGCAGGTACCGCGCGCGGCGCGACCCCGGGGGAAACCACCGCCGCCAGGGACGCGCGGGCCCGATCCGGCGATAGATCGTGCCCCGCGGCGGGGCCTCGCGTGGCTGGCTCATCATCGCGAGGCTATCCGGAGCGCTCGGGGCTGCGGTCGGGAAACCGACGCTACAGCTCATCCGCCTCGAACAAGCGACGCCCCGCGTCCCGGCACGCGGCGAGGACGGCGCGGACGTAGCTGTCAGAGGCGTGGGCCAGCCCGCAGGCCGGCGTGATCACCACCTGACGGGGCAAGCGCCGCGCGGGGAACGCGAGCTGCTTCCACAGTCGGCGGACCCGGTCAGCGACCTCCGCCGACGACGGCGCCCGCCCCTGCGCGGGCGGCAACGCGGGCGCGGCACCGGCGAAGAGGCCAAGCCCGGCGTCGAGCGCCTCCCCCAGCGGATCCAGGTCGCGAACGAGGTCGAGATCGAGGGAAACGGCGGTCGCCCCGGCGGAGTGGATCAGCCCAACCGGGACATCCGGCGCGCAGCAGTGCACGACGACCGGCACCCCGACGGTCTCGATCACCCTGCGCAGCGCCTCGGTAGCGACGCTCTCCTCCACCGCCGGGTAGGTGTACAACCCGCTTTCGGTCGGCACCCGCCCCGCCATCACCGCCGGGAGGGACGGCTCGTCGAGCTGGAGCACCACGCGCGCCCCCGGCACCCGGCGGGCGACATCCGCGACGTGGGCGCGGAGCCCTTCGGCGAGGGATTCGGTCACGTCACGGACGGCGCCGGCATCGCGCAGGATCCGCCCGCCGATGCGGAGGTTGAGACCGGCGGCGAGCGTCCACGGCCCCGCGGATTGAATCTTGAGCGGGCCCTCGTAGCCGTCGGCCTGCTCGGTGAGCTGGTCGAGATCGCGCTCGCGGAGGTCCCACGCGCGCCGCAGGTCGCGCCCGGGTCGGCTGGCCACCTGCCACTCGCCGGCGTACAGCTCGACAGGCAACTCGACGAGGAAGGCGGCGGACCGGCCGATCAGGTCGGCGCCAGGACCGCGAGCGGGCAGCTCAGGCAGGTGAGGAAAGGCCGACAGCTCCCCCAGGACGATCCGCTGCGCTTCCGCGATGTCGGTTCCCGGGAGCGAGCCGATTCCCGTCGCCGCTCCCTCCGGCCACGGCCATGTCTGCTCCGTCACGAGCGCTGACTTTACTCAGCGGTAGCGCGGCCCCAGCCGCCGCTCCCTGGCTGGTTGCAGTCCTGAAATCAGAGAGCTCACTACGATCGCACGACCGAAAATGGTGATATGGCAGAAAATGCCAACCCCCAAAGAGACGTTGCCAGTCTGGGAGCTGATGCGTATAGTGGGGGATGCCAAGGGCACTAGCTCTTGGAAGTGGACCCGGCAGCCTTCCGGACGGTGGGTGAGCCGGGTTTCGCGCTTTCTAGGGATCAGGACTTTCGTGGACCTGGTGAACATGAGTCACCAGGTCCTTCACTTTGTCACGCCACTCCCCACCTCGTGCCCAGCACCAGGCGATGGCGTCCGGCACTGCCAACAGGCACTCTTCGTGCGCCCGCAGCAACTCGTAGCGCAAACAAGCTGCCAGCCCAACCCGCTTCACCTCTTCACGGAGCAGTCGCTTGTCAGCCTGCGCGACGGAGTCATCGATTTCGAGGACGAGACGTTCGGCTTTCATGATCGCTAAGTCGGCGACGAGACGCCTCAAACAGGCAGGCCTCGCTTCCTTCTCACGTCGGTAGTGACTAGCGTCGTAAATCGTCGCCGTGATCCCAAGTCCGTTGATGACACCAAGAAACTTGTCACGGCGAGGATTACCCTCCTTTGCGAAGTGGACCCGCCGTTGCCTAGGCATGATGAACTGTTGAATGGCTTTGCGAGCCTCAGCAAGGCCTGCTGGGTCAAGGGCTGCGGCCGCGACGAGGTAGCAGCAATGCTTACTCTCATCAACGAACACGTGAGCCGGCACGGGAGATGACTCCTGATGGTGTTAGCGCCAATGGTCGAGCGGGCGCTAACACCATAGCGGCACTACGTATCGCGGCGCGCAGCGCGATTCTTCCGTCGCGAGCAGTCTGGCGCCTCACCAGCCCGTGAAGCCCTTATCGAGACAGCCTTGTCCTATCTCGACTGGGCAACTCCGTCAGGTGATGGTGGCCGCCCCAAGGACGATGTCACCGGCGGGGTCGGGGCGATAGACGACGATCGCCTGCCCGGGGGCGACCGCGCGGGCCGGCTGGTGCAGCGTCGCGCGGAGCGTGTCACCGGAGATCTCCACCGTCGCGGGGATCGGATCCCCGTGGGCCCGCAGCTGCACCTCGCACTCAATCGGACCATCCGGCACCGGACCGCCAGTCCACACCAGACGGTTTCCGGTCACTTCCGTCACGTCCAGCAGCTCGGCGGGCCCGACCGTCACGGTGTTGGTCTTCGGGGTGATGGACAGCACGTACCGCGGACGCCCGTCCGGGGCCGGCCGCCCGAGGCGCAGCCCACGCCGCTGTCCCACGGTGTACGCGTACGCGCCGGTGTGCGTGCCGATCACCTCGCCCGTGACGGCGTCCACGATCTCCCCAGGCGTCTCACCGAGCCGCTCGGCCAGGAATCTCCGGGTATCCCCGTCGGCGATAAAGCAGATGTCGTGCGAGTCAGGCTTGTCCGCCACGGCCAAGCCCCGCCGCGCCGCCTCCGCCCGGACCTCCGCCTTGGTCGAGTCGCCCAGCGGGAACAGCGACCGGTCGAGCTGCTCGCGAGTGAGCACGGCGAGCACGTACGACTGGTCCTTGGCGGTGTCGACGGCGCGCCGCAGCAAGCCATCCGAGCCCAGGCGGGCGTAGTGCCCGGTGACGACCGCGTCGAAGCCGAGGGCGATGGCCCGGTCCAGCACCGCCGCGAACTTGATCTTCTCGTTGCACCGGAGGCAGGGATTGGGGGTACGCCCCGCCGCGTACTCGGCGACGAAGTCATCGACGACGTCGGCGTGGAAACGATCGGCCATGTCCCAGACGTAGAACGGGATGCCGATCACGTCGGCGGCGCGGCGGGCGTCGCGGGCGTCCTCCAGCGTGCAGCAGCCGCGGGCGCCCGAACGGTACGTCTGCGGGTTGCGCGACAGCGCGAGATGGACACCGGTGACGTCATGCCCAGCGTCGACCGCGCGCGCGGCGGCCACCGCCGAGTCGACTCCACCGGACATCGCTGCCAACACCCGCACCGCGACACCTCCTTATCCCTGTCGAGCGTAGCCCGCAGCCGGCGAAGCTGATCAGTGCTGCCGCGCCCCCGCGCACCGCGCGGCGTTCGCGATCCTCCGCCGAGCCGTGCCGCGCTCACACCCGCGCGGAGCGGAGCGCTCCCGCTCGCCGGGCGCGGTCGACCGCGTTCGGCAGCGCCGCGATGAGAGCGTCGATGTCCTCCCGGGTGGAGGTGTGCCCCAGCGTGAAGCGCAGGGACGAGCGCGCCCGGTCGTCATCGGCTCCCATCGCGAGCAGCACGTGCGACGGCTGGGCCACCCCGGCGGAACAGGCGGAACCGGTCGAACACGCGATGCCCTGGGCGTCGAGGAGCAGCAGCAGGGCGTCGCCCTCACAGCCGGGGAAGGAGAAGTGCGCGTTGCCCGGCAGCCGGTGGACGGGGTCGCCGTTGTAGATGGCGTCGGGGACGGCGGCGCGGACCCGACGCACGAGCTCGTCACGCAGGGCGCTCAGGCGAGCCGCGTGCTCCTGCTGCTTGCGTACCGCGACCTCCACCGCCACGGCGAACGCGACGATGCCGGCGGTGTCGAGGGTGCCGGAGCGGATGTTGCGCTCCTGACCCCCACCGTGGAGCACGGGGACGCACGGCACGTCCCGACCGAGCAGCAGCGCCCCCACGCCCCCCGGCCCGCCGATCTTGTGCCCGCTCACGGTGAGCGCGGCGACGCCGCTCTCGGCGAAGTTCACCGGCACTTGGCCGATGGCCTGCACCGCGTCGGTGTGGACCGGGATGCCGTGCCGAGCGGCGATCTGGGCGATCTCGGCGACCGGCTGGAGCGTGCCGACCTCGTTGTTCGCCCACATCACGCTGATCAGCGCGATGTCGTCGCCGTGCGCCTCGACCACGTCCGCCAGCTGGTCGAGCTGGACCCGCCCGGTGTCGTCAACGGGGAGCAACGTCGCCGTGGCCTTCTCGTCGCGGACGAGCCACTCCACCGCGTCGAGCACCGCGTGGTGCTCGACGGCGCTCGCCAGGATGCGGTCGCGCCCGGGTCGCGCACCGCGCCGCCCCCAGAAGATGCCTTTGACGGCGAGGTTGTCGCTCTCCGTACCCCCGCTCGTGAAGATCACCTCAGAGGGGCGCGCGCCGAGCGCGGCCGCGACGCGTTCGCGCGCCTCCTCCACCCGCTGCCGCGCGCGGCGGCCGGCGGCGTGCAGCGACGACGGATTGCCAATGTCACGGGCGGCGGCGACGTACGCCTCCAACGCCTCGTCGAGCATCGGAGTCGTCGCGGCGTGATCGAGGTAGGCCATCGCGTTCAGCCTATCGGCCGCCGACACGCTTCGCCGGTGCCGGCCTGAGGTGTGGGCCCCACAACACGAACGAGGGCCGGAGAGTGCCCCGGCCCTCGTTCGCAGTCCGTGGACTACTTGCGCTTGCGAATCTCCTCGATCGCCTGCGGCACCACCTTGAACAGGTCGCCGACCACGCCGAAGTCAGCCAGCTCGAAGATCGGCGCCTCGGGGTCCTTGTTCACCGCGACGATGGTCTTGGAGGTCTGCATACCCGCGCGGTGCTGGATCGCGCCGGAGATGCCGAGCGCGATGTACAGCTGCGGCGAGACGGTCTTGCCGGTCTGCCCGACCTGGAACTGGTGCGGGTAGAAGCCGGAGTCAACCGCCGCGCGGGAGGCACCGACCGCGCCACCGAGCAGGTCGGCCAGCTCCTCGACGAGTTTGAAGTTCTCCGCGCTGCCGACGCCCCGGCCACCGGAGACGACGACCGACGCCTCGGTGAGCTCCGGACGCGCGCCCTTCTGCTCGGCGACCCGCTCCACGACCCGCGCCAGCTTGTCGGTGTCGGTCACCTGGACCTCGACCTGCTCGACGGTCGGAGTGGTCGGGGCTGGGGTCGGGGTGACCGAGTTGGGCCGCACGGTGACCAGCGGCAGGCCACGCGTCACCTTGGACTTGACGATCGTCGAACCGGCGAAGACCACCTGGGTCGCCGTCCCGTCCGCCTCAAGCGCGACCACATCGGTCAACACGCCGTTGTCGAGCTTGACCGCGACGCGCCCCGCGATCTCCTTGCCTTCCTGCGACGAGGCGAGCAGCACCGCCGCGGGCTGCACCCGCTTGATCAGGTCAGCGAGCACCGTGGCCTTCGGAGCGACGAGGTACCCATCGATCTCCTCGCTCTCCGCGGCGTAAATCTTGGCCGCGCCGTACTCGCCAAGCTTCTCGCGGTACGCCTCCGCGCTGCCGGGGCCACCGAGCACGACGGCAGCCGGCGTACCCAACTCGCGGGCGAGGGTCAGCAGCTCGAGGGTGACTTTCTTCACGCCGGCCGCCTGCGCGGCTTCGACGACAACAAGTACTTCAGCCATGATCCTCTGTCTCTCCCGCCGGCTCAGACGAACTTCTCGGTGGCGAGGAACTCGACCAGCTTCACGCCGCCGTCGCCCTCGTCGGTGATCTTCGTGCCGCCGGAGCGTGGCGGCCGCTTGCTGTGCTCAATGACCGCGCTGGTCGCGCCCGCGAAGCCCACCTCGGCGGCGTCGATACCGAGGTCAGCGAGGGACAGGGTCTGCACCGGCTTCTTCTTGGCGGCCATGATGCCCTTGAACGACGGGTACCGCGGCTCGTTGATCGTGTCCCAGACCGAGACCACCGCCGGGGTGCTCGCGGTGACGACCTCGTACCCCTCGTCAGTCTGCCGCTCGATGGTCAGCGTGGAGCCCTCGATGGTGAGCTTGCGCGCACCGGTCAGCGCCGCGATGCCGAGGCGTTCGGCCAGCATGTGCGGCATGACCTGCACCCGGCCGTCGGTCGACTCGGCGCCGCAGATCACAAGGTCGGGATTGAGCTGGCGGATCGCCGCAGCGAGCACCTTCGAGGTGGCGACGGCGCAGGAGCCGCGCAACGCGTCGTCCACGATGTGGACGGCCTTATCCGGCCCCATCGAGAGCGCCTTGCGGATGGCCTCGGTGGCACTTTCCGGCCCCATGGTGAGTACCGTCACCTCGCCACCGTGCGCCTCCTGAATCTTCAACGCCTCCTCGATGGCGTACTCGTCCATCTCGTTGATGACGTTGTTGGCCGACGCCCGGTCGACGGTGTTGTCGTCACTGCGCAGGTTGCGCTCCGCACCGGAGTCGGGCACCTGCTTGACGAGTACGACGATGTTCATCGCGCTTCGACGACCCTCCTGCTTCAGTGGTGCGACGCGCACCCTGTGTGGCGTCCCAAGGCAGCCTCTCGCCTCCCGCCACGTTGAATCAACGTTTAGGGCCTGTGTGTTTGCCCATAGGAATGTTACCCGCCAGTAGCTCTATCGATGCATGTCACAGCGGACTACCAGCCGGTAGCAACCCGCTGAGACGGTAGGGTCTGTCGGCAGGGGGTGCCCGGAATGCCAGAAAATTCCGCTCGCCTCCCGGCCCCGTACCCCCCGGCGTCGGCCGGGCTCTCCACGACGCGACACCGGCGACGCGCCGCGCCTCACGAGCACCTGTGCAGCTGCGGTGAGCTGCGGGAACACTGCGTCCGGCGCGCAGTGCGCGCGGTGTGGGCTGAGGTCAGCCGCGGTCGCCGGCGCCAAGGGTGCGCCTGACCCGCTCGAGCGCCGCGGCCTCGGCCACGCTCACCCCACCCACCGCCGCGGCCACGCGCGAGGCCGCGACGTCCACCGTCGCGCGGAAGGTCGCGAGCTCCTCCGGCGCCTTCGCTTGCAGGATCGACACCGCACGCTCGACCAGCTCGAGCGCCGCCCGTTCGACGTCCACCGGCGAGCCCTCGGGCAGCCGCGGCGCCGCGCCGGTCGTGAGCACGTCACGTACGAGCCCGGAAGCGCCGGCGAACGCGTCCGACGCGGCGAAGCTCTCCCGGACCAACGCGAGGAAACCCGGATCCGCGTTCGCGACGACGAGCGCCGCGCCGAAGGCCGCCGCCTTGATCGTCGCCCGTTCCTCATCGGTCAGCGGCTCGGCCATGGTATCCCTTCCTGTGGTCGCGACGCTCTTCGGAGAATATCCCGGAAAAACCGGGATAATCCCGCCATGTGGCGAAGAATCCGGCAGTGGGGTGATCCGCGGGAACTGCGCGAGATCGGTACCACGCCTGACTACCGGTTTTCCCTCGCTAACGAGCGAACCTACCTGGCCTGGCTCCGCACCGGGCTCGCCCTCATGGCCGGAGGTCTCGCCGCCGCGCAGTTCCTCTCCGCGATGCCCCTGCCGTACTTGCGCGAAGCCATCGCGATCGCCCTGCTCCTCCTCGGCACGGTGGTCGTGATCCGCGCGGTCGACCGGTGGGCGCGGACGGAACGGGCGATGCGGCTCGGGGAGGACCTCCCGGTCTCCCGCTTCCCCGCCATCCTCTCCGTCGTCATCGGCCTCGGCGGGCTCCTCCTCGTCGCGGCCGTCGTCATCCAGGCCGTCCATGTCCGGTGACAACGGATTCCAGTCCGAACGCACCCGGCTGGCCTGGGCGCGGACTGTGCTCGCCCTCACCGCGGTCACCGCGCTCGTCCTGCGGATCACCGTGACCCAAGGGGCGAGGGGCGCCCTCCTGTCCGGCCTCGCGCTGCTCGGCTGGGCGGCGGTGGTCGCCCTCGGCCGCCGGCGCGTCGCGCAGCTCCCCGCACCCATGACCGACGGCCGCATCGTCGCGCTCACCGCGCTCGTCATCGTCGGGTACGCGATCCTCGGTGTCACGCTCGTCCTGACCGGAGTAGGCCCGACGCCGCCGTAGGGGCCATCATGGCGGAATGGCGCGCTTCTACATTCTGCTGTTCTTCGTCCAGATCGTTCTCGGCGCGATCGCGTTGATCAGTTGCCTGTCCGCCGAAGAATCGGAGATTCGCGCCCTCCCCCGGATCGCCTGGGTATTCGTCATCCTGCTGTTCCCGCTGCTGGGGTCGATCGGCTGGTTCGCCGCCGGTCGCCCGGTCCCCGCCACGCCCCGCCCCGGCCTGTTCAGCGGCGCCTTCTCGCGGCGGCCACAGCCACGGCCGCTCGCCCCGGATGACGACCCCGAGTTCCTCCGGTCCATCACCATCAAGCGCCCGGCATCGGAGACCCGCCCAGCCGACGGCCGGGAAACGGACCGACGCCACGACGAGCCGCACCGTCGCCCGGAGTCCGGCGAACCGCCGGACGAGCGGCGTCCTGAGGCGTAACCCGCGACCGCGGTGGCCCGAGACGAGCGTGGCCCCGCCCGCACGGGGGTGGGCAGGGCCACGCACAACGGCGACGGCAGCAACCAGACGAGCGCGCTTAGCGGCCGGTGAACGTCGGCTTCCGCTTCTCGATGAAGGCCGCCATCCCCTCCCGCCGGTCCTCGGTCGCGAACAGCCCGGCGAACAGCTGCGACTCCCACGCGAGCGCGGAGTCGAGATCCATCTCCAACCCGCGGTCAATCGCCAGCTTCGCGGCGCGCAGCGCCAGCGCCGGGCCGGAGACGTACTGCCGGACCATCTCCACCGCCGCGTCGTAGACCTCGGCCGCCGGCACCACCCGGTCCACCAGGCCGATGCGCAGCGCCTCCTCGGCGTCGACCATCCGCCCCGAGAAGATCAGGTCCTTGGCGCGTGCCGGGCCGATCAGCCGCGTCAGCCGCTGGGTGCCCCCAGCCCCAGGAATGATCCCGAGCTTGATCTCCGGCTGGCCGAGCTTCGCGTCCTCCGCGGCCACCCGCCAGTCGCAGGTCAGCGCTAGTTCGCATCCACCCCCGAGCGCGTATCCAGTGATCGCCGCGACCACGGGCTTGGGGATGCGGGCGATCGCGTCGAAGGCGCGCGACAGCTCCAGGGCCCGCTTGGCCATGTCGGCGTAGGGCATGTCGGCCATTTCCTTGATGTCGGCCCCGGCCGCGAACACCTTCGGCCCGCCGTAGACCACCACCGCCCGAATGGCGTCGTCCGCCGCGACCTGGGCGGCCGCCGCGCGCAGCTCTTCCTGGACCTGCGTGTTGAGGGCGTTCATCGGCGGACGGTCCAGGCGAATCGTTCCAATGCCGTCGGCAACCTCTACACGTACGAAATCACCCACGCCCATACCTCCACGTTGAGTTCCGCCAAAGGGTACGCCGCGTCACCGGACGTGAGTAACCTCGAAGAAACGTGACGAGGACAGCAGAGTGATCACGTACTATGACGATCGCTCGATACGAATCACTTCGACCATGATCGAAGTGATGGGGCGGCGGTACCCGTTGCGCGACCTCACCGAGGTGTGGCAGCTGCGGGGGCAGCGGTCGTGGCGGGCCGTCCTCGAACGCGGCGCGATGGTCAGCGGGCTGCTCATACCGGTCGTGGCCGCTGCTCTCGGCATCGTGCTCGCCCTGCGCAGCGACATTCCCACGGAGACCGTCGTCACGGCGGGCGTCGTCTGTCTCGTCGCCGGCGTGGTGATCGGCCCCTTCGCCGACCTACTCCTCGAACGGGTGGAGCGCTCCTACGACCGCAGCCTGCGTGACCTCGAGCTATGGGGAAAGATCGCTGGCCGGCCGGTGTTGCTGCTTAAGACCCGCGACGCGCAACGATTCGGGCAGATCTGTCGCGCGCTCCAACGGGCGCTCGAGGCCTATCGCGACCAGCGCTAGGTGCGCGCGGTCGGATATCGGTGGCCGCGGTCGTCCCGCGTCAGCCGGCGGCACCGCCCGCGGCCACGCTCACGTCAGGCGGCCCGAGCGGCGAAGCGCGCGCCAGCCCGCTCGACCGTCAGCGGCAACCCGAACGTCGCCGACAAGGTGTCCGCGGTCAGCGTGGTGTCGATCGGCCCCTGGGCCACCGCGGTCCCCTCCCGCAGGAGCAACACGTGGGTGAACCCCGGGGGGATCTCCTCCACGTGGTGGGTCACCAGCACCATCGCCGGCGCCTCAGGATCGTGCGCCAAGTCGGCGAGGCGTCGCACCAGGTCCTCGCGCGCCCCCAAGTCCAGGCCCGCCGCCGGTTCGTCCAACAGTAGGAGCTCGGGATCGGTCATCAAGGCTCGAGCGATCTGCACCCGCTTGCGCTCCCCTTCGGAGAGCGTGCCGTACGCGCGCTCGGCCAGATCCGCCACCCCAAATTGCTCCAGCAGCTCCTGGGCGCGCTGCTCATCCATGGGGTCGTACTGTTCGCGCCAGCGACCGACCACCGACCAGGCCGCGGTCACCACGACGTCGCGCACCCGCTCGCCGGCGGGGATCCGCTCGCCCAGCGTCGGCGTGCTCAACCCGATGCGGGTTCGCAGCTCCGTGAGGTCGGTGCGCCCGATGCGTTCCCCGAGCGTCCACACCGTGCCGGACGTGGGGTGAATCCGCCCCACCACCAGGTTGATCAACGTCGTCTTCCCGGCGCCGTTCGGCCCGAGGATCACCCACCGCTCGTCGACCCCCACCCGCCACGAAAGGTCCCGCAGCAGGTGCGCGCCGGACCGGCGCACGCTGACCCGATCGACCTCAATCACCGCGTCCGGGTCGGGAGTCCTGTCGTCGCTCATCACCGAGTCGTCCACCGTAGGCACGAGGTCATCCAACCACGCTCGCCGGCGTCACCCCACGCAAGGTGCGGCAACCACCGCCAACCGTGCCATCGATCACACGCGGCTCCCAGCGCCGAGCCGGCGTCCCGGCGGCGACGCGAGGTGCGTTCCGCAATGGACGTCGTCCCAGCACGGCGCGAGCTTTGACCGGGCGCCTCGCCTCCCGGGGAACGCGCCGCCGCGTGACGCGCGGCGGCGGGATCGCCCGCCTGTCCCGTGCCGAGGTGATCCGACAAACATGAGCAAACTTCTCAAACTTTCACCGCATGTAGCGATAGATAACACCGCAAATCAACTATAGATAACACCGCAAATCAACTTATTCAGGACAACCGAGGAAAGAGGACGACGATCATGAGCAGCAAGCCGCTGGCGATCGGAGGGGTTGTCGCGGCGGTCCTCGCTCTGGGCGGCATTGGGACTTACCTCGTTCTCGCCAGCGGTGATGACGAGAAGACGACCACCGCTGCCTCGAGCGCGAGCCCGAGCCCCAGCGCGAGCACCTCGCCCGCGCCCACGCAGACGACCGCGCTCGGCGACCTCGTCGAGATTGACTGGTGCGACGAGTACTCGGACGCGAATGTCCAAGAGTCGGCCGTGGAGGCCTACGGCGAGGACGGAGTCAAGGACGCCTACTGCTACGTGGTGGCGTTCACCTTGGAGAAGTCGACGTGGGTGCCGAGCGTGTTGAAGGAGCCCGCCGGCGGCTACAAGCCGGAGATGTTCGACTTCGTCAAGGCGTACATGACGGAGAACCTCCAAGAGGGCTGGACCAGCACCGTGAAGGAGGCGCTCAACGGCGACCCGCTGGCGACGGAACTCGTCCGCGGGCTCCTCTTCTACCAGCTCCCCGCCGATATGGAGCTCCAGGACAAGGTGATCAATAAGAAGGTGGAGCTGAAGGACGCCTACGCGCTGGAGGGCGACGACGGCGGCCGCCTGATGATCACCTTGGAGGCCAGCGGTGACCTGGTGGTCAAGAAGGACGGCCAGGACAAGCTCCTGCCCACGCGCAAGACGGTCACCTACTCCTTGATGCCCAACGAAGACGGAGACGCGTCCTGGATCATTGACGGGTTTGACCCGGAGCCGTGGATGGGCGGCGTGGACGACCTCCAGCCGATGCCACAAGGCTAAGGACCCCTCGTCAGGGCAATTCCTCGTGTCCCGTTGGTGATGTCCTCCTGCTGGGCCCGGCCCACCACCGTGGGCCGGGCCCGCCCGCGCTCGGGGATTTGGCACGCGACACGCCTCACCCCACGCCCGGCGACTGCCGTAAGTGGACAGTGTCGCTGTGCCAGACTGGCGCGGTGACCGCGTGGGGGCGGATATCCCGATACGGAGCTGCGGCACTAGCGGTGGGTGGGGTCGGTGTCGGACTCCGCATCTGGCTCATCGCGTCGGATACCCCACCGACGAACAGCGACGAAGCCACGATGGGGCTCGCAGCGCTCCATATCGGACAGGGACGCGCGCTACCCATCTTCTTCTACGGCCAGCACTACATGGGCACCCTCGAGGCGTACCTGGCCGCCCCACTGATCGCCCTCACCGGCCCGTCGCTGCTCGCGCTGCGCCTGCCGACCCTGCTGCTCTACGTGGCGCTGCTCGTCGGCGCCTACCACCTCAGCCGGCGGCTGTTTACCCCGGGATTCGCCGTCGCCACCGTCGGGTTCCTCGCGTTCGCCGCCGATCGCACCGTAAAGAACCAGCTCATCGCCGGCGGCGGCTACCCCGAGGGCAGCCCGGCCGCCGTCGCCCTGATGCTGCTCGCCGTCGGGCTCGGCACCGGCCCACGTCCCGCCCCGCTGACCCCGCCGCGACGACTCCTCGCCTTCGCCGCCTGGGGCCTCGTCGCGGGCCTGCTGGTGTGGAACCACTGGCTGGGGGTGCCATACCTGGTCGCCGCCGCGGTGGTCCTCGTCCTGGGCGTCAGACGGGAACTCCTCGGCCGCGCCGGGCTCGCCACGGTGGTCGGCTTCCTGATCGGCTCCGCGCCCTTGATCGCGCACAACCTGCGCGCCCCGATCACCGAGCGTTCCCCGATGGTGTTCCGCCAGCTCTACCTGGCTGGTGAGGCCACGTGGCCGGAGCAGCTCCTCGGCGGGGTCCTGCAAGGACTCCCCCTCGGGCTCGGGCTGTGCGCGCCGAGCCACTGCACCCTCTGGCAACTCGCATGGGCCCCCGTGCTCCTGGTGTGCGCCGCCGGCGCCGCCGCCGGGTACGCCTGGGCCGCCCTCCGCGCCTCGGGGGACGAGCGGGTGCGACAGGTGGCGCGCCTCGCGCTGATCCTCGCCGCGGTGACGACCCTGGTCTCGTACGTGCGCAGCCCCGCGGCAGGGCTGACCCCCGTGGAGAGCGCCCGATACCTCAGCATGGTGGTGATCTCCGTACCCGCGATGGTCTGGCCACTGTGGCGGTGGGCGACGACACCCGCCCGGGGCGCGTTCCTCCGCCGCGCGCGCCGCGTCGCGGGCGCGGTGCCGCTGGCGGCGCTGATCGTCACCGTGGCGGCGGCGACCGGCTCCCTCCTCGCTCAGGTCGCCACCTACGTCGAGCAGGCCAATCGGCAGCGTGCGCTGCTCGCGACACTGAGCCGCTCCGGCGTCACCCGCTTCTACACCGAGTACTGGACCTGCAACTGGGTGGCCTTCGCCACCCGGGAACGCGCCGTCTGCGCCGTCCTCACCGACGAGCTGGGGCCAGGGCTCGACCGCGTCCCGAGCTACCGCGCGATGGTCGCCGACGCGAGCGAACCGCCCGCGTACGTCGCCCCGGTGCCCTCGCGGTTCGACCAGGCGGTACGCCGACACCTCACCGCCGCTGGCGTGCCGTTCGTGGTGGACGACCTCGCCGGCTATCGGGTCTACCGCCCCACCGCGCGCATCCCACCCCGGCAGGGCTGAACCGGACGGACTCGACCGCGCCGCCCTCAGTGAGCGAGCGCGAAGCCGATCTCCCTCCCGTAGTCCGGCATCTGCGCCAGCTGGACGAGCAGCCCGGCGATCGGCTCGAGGTAGCGCGCGTTCCGCAACGGACCAACGTCAATCGCTTCGAAACCGAGCTCGTTGGCCAGGTCGCGCACGACCCGCTTCGCCGCCGGGTCGTCACCAGCGATGGGCAGCGCTTGGCGGACACCGCCGAGCACGGGCTGCGCGTGGTTCGGCGCCAGGACGGTGTTGAACGCTTTGACCACTGTGGATTGCGGTAACAGGTCGGCGACGGTCTCGCCCGCCGAGGTATCCCCCGCGACCGCCAACCCGGTCTTATCGGGAGTCAGGGGATTGGTTACATCGATGATGATCTTCCCGGTGAGGGCGTGGGCTACCGTGTCGGTGAGCGCGGCGCGAATCGCGGTGAACGGCACCGCCACGATCACCACGTCGCCGTACCCGGCGGCCTTCTCCGCGGTGGCCGCGGTGGCCCCCGAGGTCGCCGTCGCCTGCGCCAGCCGCGGCGAGTCCGGGGAGGAGGCGGCGATCGCGACGGAGTGCCCGAGGGCGCTCAACCGGCGCGCCAAGACCGATCCGACGTTGCCGGCGCCGATGATGCCGATATTCATCCGCGCTCCCTTCCACGATGACCTTCGCCGTCGCCGGGGTACCCCGGTCGGCTAGAGAGAAACGACGGCTCAGCGAACCTGCACCAGCTCAGGCGCGTCGCTGTCCAACGGCAGCGCGTCCTTCGGCACCGTCCCCAGCCGGACCCCTTGCCACGGCGAGATCGCGTTGAGGAGCCAGTCGAATAGCACGCGGGTCCGGTTGGCGGGCATGCTGAGCAGGTGGTATCCCCGGGTCGCGAGCCGGGCTACCGCGCCGGTGAGCAGCACCTCGAAGGGGTTCGCCACCGCGCCTCCACGCCCCAGGTCAACGGCGAAGCCGATGGTGCGGAAGCGGTAGGGGCGCCGGTTGCCGATCCCGAATGTGGCCGCGATGTTGCGGGCCACCAGCTTGCCGTGCCGCACCGCGTGCTGCGCGGTCATCGGCGTGAACTGGCCTGGCTGCGCCGGGTCCGGCACCGCGGCCGCGTCCCCGCAGGCGTACACCTCGGGGTGCCCAGGGACCGTGAGGTACTCGTCGACCAACACCCGTCCGTTCACGGTCTCCAACCCCACGTTGGCCACGAGCGGGTCCGGCCGGCTCCCCACACACCAGATCACCGACCGGGTCGGCACCGTCTGCCCGTCACTCAACACCACCGCGTCGGGGCGGACCTCCCGCACCGACGTCTCGGTCCGGATGTCCACTCCCCGGCTGCGCAGCACCTGATCGGCCACCTCGGACATGCGCGTATCCAGCTCGGGGAGGATGCGGTCTGCGATGTCC